>USCO01000001.1 GCA_900553135.1 uncultured Eubacteriales bacterium
GCTCGCCGTAAATATTCACCGCCACGGAATCTCCCCGGCGCTCGGAATGGGCCATCTTGCCCAGGATGCGTCCGTCGGGGCTGGTGATACCCTCGATGGCCATGTAAGAGCCGTTGGGGTTCCAGTATTCGTCCATAGTGGCGTTGCCCTGATCGTCCACATACTGGGTGGCCACCTGTCCGTTGGCGAAGAGTCTGGACAGCCAGGCTTCATTTGCCACAAAGCGGCCCTCTCCGTGGGAGGCGGGGTTGCAGTACACGCCGCCCAGTCTGGCCTCAGCCAGCCAGGGGGACTTGTCGGACACCACCTTGGTGTAGACCATCTTGGACACGTGGCGGCCGATGGTGTTCATGGCCAGGGTGGGGGAATCCGGCCCCTGGTCGGCGATTTCGCCTCCGGGCACCAGACCCAGCTTGATCAGCGCCTGGAAACCGTTGCACACGCCCAGAATCAGGCCGTCCCGCTCATTTAACAGCTTTTCAATCTCCTCCTTCATCACCGCGTTGCGGAACACGGTGGCGAAGAACTTGGCTGAACCCTCCGGCTCGTCGCCTGCGGAGAAGCCGCCGGGGAACATGACGATCTGGGCCTTTGCGATCTCCTGCCGGTAGACCTCAACGGACTGGCGGATGTCCTCAGCGCTCAGGTTGCGGAACACCCGGGTAACGGCTCTGGCGCCGGCCCGCTCAAAGGCTTTCGCGCTGTCGTACTCGCAGTTGGTGCCCGGGAACACGGGGATGAACACCGTGGGGCTGCCGATCTTGTGGTCGCAGATGTAGATTGCGTCCGTCTTGTAGAGGCGCTCCACAAGCGCCGCCTCCTCCCCGCGCTTCTCTCTGCCCGTGGCAGTGGGGAACACGTCCTCCAGGGTTTTGGTCCAGCTCTCAAGCGCTTCGTCCAGGGAAACGGACACGCTGCCGTACTCAAACGCCGCCCGGTCCGTCACCTCGCCGATCACGGTGTAGGAGATGGAGAGCTCTCCCACCAGGCCGTCCGGCACCTCGCAGACAATGTCGCCGTAACCCGGGGCGAAGAAATCCCTGGGATCCAGGCTGTGCTCGATCTTTACGCCCAGCTTGTTGCCGAAAGCCATCTTGCTGACCGCCTCCGCCATGCCGTGGCCCTCCACCGCGTAGGCGGAAATGATCCTGCCCGCTTTGATATCCTCAAACAGCTTCCCGTAGCCGTCCATCACCTGTCCGTACACCGGCAGGTCGTAGCCGTCCCGCTCCGCCTTAAACACAACGATCTTACTGCCCAGCTTCTTGAACTCGGGGGTAATGATATTCTTGTAGCTGTTTACGTCCACCGCAAAGGAAACCAGGGTGGGGGGCACGTTGACCTCGCCGTGCTCGTCGTCGAAGGTCCCGGACATGCTGTCCTTGCCGCCGATGGAGGGCAGGCCGAAGCCCATCTGGGCGCTGTAAGCCCCAAGGAGCGCCGCAAAGGGCTGGCTCCAGCGCTCCGGATTCTCGTTCATCCGGCGGAAATACTCCTGGAAGGTGAAACGGATCTTGCTGTAATCTCCGCCCGCAGCCACGATCTTAGCCACGGAGGTGAGCACCGCGTACACAGCCCCATGGTAGGGGCTCCAGCTGGACAGATAGGGATCAAAGCCGTAGCTCATCATGGTCACAGTGTCCGTGCTGCCCTTCATCACCGGAAGCTTGGCCACCATGGCCTGAGTCTCGGTGAGCTGGTATTTTCCGCCGTAGGGCATAAACACGCTGCCCGCGCCGATCGACCCGTCAAACCGCTCCACCAGTCCCTTCTGGGAACACACGTTGAGTCCGGCCAGCATATTGGTCCAGGCCGTTTTCACGTCGCTCACCTCTTCGCGCTTTAAGGGGCTGTTCTCACGACCCGGCACCTCCAGGGTCACGTCCGCCTCCTGGTGCGCGCCGTTGGTGTCCAAAAATGCGCGGCTGATGTCCACGATGGTCTTCCCCCGCCAGTTGAGTACCAGCCTGGGCTCCTCGGTGACTACGGCCACGGTCACGGCTTCTAAGTTTTCCTCCGCCGCATAAGCCAGGAATTTATCCACGTCGCCGGGGTCCACCACCACGGCCATGCGCTCCTGGGATTCGGAGATGGCGATCTCCGTGCCGTCCAGGCCGGCGTATTTCTTGGGAACCTTGTCCAGGTCGATCTGAAGGCCGGCCGCCAGCTCGCCGATGGCCACGGACACGCCGCCCGCGCCGAAGTCGTTGCACTTCTTGATGATCCGGCTCACCTCAGGGCGGCGGAACATGCGCTGGATTTTGCGCTCCGTGGGAGCATTTCCCTTCTGCACTTCTGCGCCGCAGACCTCGATGGAGGCCGTGGTGTGCACCTTGGAGGAGCCGGTGGCGCCGCCGATACCGTCCCGGCCGGTGCGCCCGCCGAGAAGGATGATGATGTCGCCCGGATCGGAATTTTCACGGATCACGTCTTTTCTGGGAGCAGCGCCCATTACCGCGCCGATCTCCATGCGCTTGGCCACATAACCCGGATGGTAAATCTCCTTCACATAACCGGTGGACAGGCCGATCTGGTTGCCGTAGGAGGAATAACCCTGGGCGGCGCCGTTTACGATCTTGCGCTGGGGCAGCTTGCCCTTTAAGGTCTCGCTTAAAGGCCGGGTGGGGTCCGCCGCGCCGGTAACGCGCATGGCCTGGTACACGTAGGTTCTGCCGGACAGCGGGTCGCGGATGGCTCCGCCCAGACAGGTAGCCGCGCCGCCGAAGGGCTCGATCTCTGTGGGGTGATTGTGGGTCTCGTTCTTAAAGTTCACCAACCACTCCTCGGTGACGCCGTCGATCTCCACCGGCACCACAATGCTGCAGGCGTTGATCTCGTCGGAAATCTCCATGTCCTCCAGCTTTCCCTCGCTCTTTAACTTCTTCATAGCCATCAGGGCCAGATCCATGAGGCAGACGTACTTGTCGTCCCGCCCCTTGTAGATCGCCTCCCGGTCCGCCAGGTACCGGTTGTAGGTGTCCTCGATGGGTTTTCTGTAATCCCCGTCGGTGAAGCGGACATTTTTTAACTCCGTGGAAAAGGTGGTGTGGCGGCAGTGGTCGGACCAATAGGTGTCTAACACCCGGATCTCCGTCACCGTGGGATCGCGGCGCTCCTCATCCCGGAAGTACCTTTGAATATGAAGGAAATCCTTAAAGGTCATCGCCAGGTTCAAGGTATCGTAGAGCGCCTTAAGCTCCGCCTCAGGCGCTGCGGCAAAGCCCTCGAAGTTCTTAATGTCCTCCGGGACCTCAAACTCCGCCACCAGGGTGGATGGCTTGTCCTCCCCCGCCTCCCGGCTGTCCACGGGGTTGATGCAGAAGCCCTTGATGGCCTTCTCCTGCTCCGGGGTCAGGACCGCGGTAATCACGTAGGTGGTTGCAGAACGGATCACCGGCTCCTCGTCCTCCTTTAACAGCTTCACGCACTGCTCGGCAGAGTCCGCCCGCTGGTCGAACTGGCCGGGCAGGTACTCCACGGAAAACACCAGATCACCGGGGTTCTTCGGGAATTCCTCCTCGTACACCTCGTCTACCGGCGGCTCGGAGAAAATGGTCACCAGCGCCTTCCCGTAGGTCTCCTCAGACAGATTTTCAATATCATAACGGATCAGAACCCGCACATTTTCCACGGTATCGATGCCAAGATAGCTCTCCAGCTCCTCCCGCAGCTCCCCGGCTTTTACCGCATACGCCGGCTTTTTCTCTACAAAAATTCGTCTTACGCTCATTTATAAACCTCCTGCTTTTCCATAGAAACCCTAAGTCTAAACCATCTGTCCCCTATCATATCACAGGAAAGATAAATTAGTAAAATTAATATATTTAATTTCTTTTTTGTTATTTACTTATAAATATTTCAATATCGCGGCTTATATACAGGAGTTCTCTCCGCGGCAGACCGTCAGCCCGGTTGTCAACCCATTCAAAACCGGGTATAATGTAGGCGGTATTACATCAAACAGAAAACCGGTCTATGGAGGAAGTCCGTCATGAATCCTAAAAAGATATTATCTGAATGGTTTATCATCACATTTGGCACGGTGATCGCGGCATCAGCTGTTTTCTTCTTTCTGATCCCGAGCCATTTGGCAGTCGGCAGCATATCCGGGCTTGCAATCATTCTTGCAAACTTTATACCGCTGAAAATATCCGCGATTACCATGGGGTTAAATGTAGCTCTGCTGGTGGTCGGCTTAATTTTGATCGGACGTGATTTTGGGATCAAAACAATCTACACATCGGTTCTGATGCCTGTGGTTTTGGCGGTTCTGGAAATTCTGTTTCCGGACATGCAGTCCATTATGGGCGATGTGTTTTTAGATATGCTGCTTTACATTTTTACGGTCAGCATCGGTCTGGCGATTCTATTTAACAGGAACGCTTCCTCCGGAGGTCTGGATATTATTGCGAAGCTGTTAAATAAATATCTGCGCATGGATTTGGGAAAGGCCATGTCGCTGGCAGGCATTTGTACCGCCCTTACGGCGGCCCTGGTGTACGATGCAAAAACCGTGCTTTTAAGCATCCTGGGAACGTATCTGAACGGGATTGTGCTGGATCATTTTATTTTTGGATTCAATATCAAAAGGCGGGTCTGTATCTTGTCGAATAAGGAAGCCGACATAGAAGCGTTTATACTCCACACGCTTCACAGCGGCGCCACCATCTACGAGCCGGTGGGCGCTTATGACCATCAGATCCGCCGGGAGATTATCACAATCGTGGATAAAAACGAATATATACAGCTTATGAACTACATTTC
Source organism: uncultured Eubacteriales bacterium (assembly GCA_900553135.1). Classification (GTDB taxonomy): domain Bacteria; phylum Bacillota; class Clostridia; order Oscillospirales; family Oscillospiraceae; genus Lawsonibacter. Next base: position 4,765 of record USCO01000001.1, read on the forward strand.
CAAAACGGATCCCAGCGCGTTTGTGACGGTTTACAATGTAAATGAAGTTTTTTACCGCCCGAAAATTCGTTGATTGAAGCTGCGGCGCTACCCGGCCAGGCTCCAGCGGGCGGAATCTGCGGGGTTCAGATTCCGCGGCTGCTCCTGGCCGGGTAAACTCTCGGCTCCGATTCCTCATCCTCCCGGACCAGGAGCAGAGGGGTCTCGCTCTCGATCTCCTCCCCCAGCATCCAGGGTACCCACAGCTCCCGCAGCTTCTCCCCGTCTTCTGTTTTGAGATTGACGTAAAAGTTGTGCCAGGACCTGCGGCGGACTTCCTTTGTCCCCGTACAGACCGCCGTCCGGACCTTTAGCGTTCCCGACAGATACTTCCTGGTCCGCCATACGGCAAAGTAATAATACCCCCCATAGCCTGCCGCCGCCAGGATGCACTCGATCCAATAGAGCCTCCGGTATTTCAGCTTCATGCGCGCTTCCCGCACCAGCTTCTGCTGCCTGACCGGATTGTCGTCCTTGCCGCCGTTTCCCAGATCGTACAGCACCTCCAGCAGAAATTCCCTCTCCCATTGGGCGTTTTTCTCCTGCTCATAGCAGGCGGACGTGACCAGCGCGAGAAATCCCAGAGCCAGAACCGTGTACCCCAGTGCGGCGATCCGCCTGCTTTTCCACATTTTCATCTCCATGCGCTGAACGTGCCTGCGCTCCCGCCCGCTGATCTCTCTCCACATCCATCGTTCCTCCTGCCGCCTACGGCCCCGCATTTTCATCCATTTTATTTCATTATAGCTGGGACAGGCAACGATTGCAATGTTCTCTGCGGAAGCGTCCGGGAAATTCGCATCCGTTCCGGCAGCCGATGTGAAAACTGATAGCACACCCGCCGGATTTATGGTATACTAAGGAAATGTATTACTTATGGTCAATTTTAAAACAGGAGATTACAAAAAGATGAAAACCGGATTTGACAATGAAAAATACCTGAAGCTCCAATCAGAACATATCAAACAGCGCATCGGCGAGTTCGGCGACAAACTGTACCTGGAATTCGGCGGCAAGCTTTTCGACGACTTCCACGCCTCCAGGGTTCTCCCCGGCTTTGCCCCGGACAGCAAGCTGCGGATGCTGCTGCAGATGGCCGACCAGGCGGAGATCGTCATCGCCATCAACGCCGCGGACATCGAGAAGAATAAAGTCCGTCACGACCTTGGGATCACCTACGACGTGGACGTGCTCCGTCTGATCCAGGAGTTCCAGGACAAGGGCCTCTACGTGGGAAGCGTTGTGATCACCCAGTACAGCGGCCAGAGCGGGGCGGATCAGTTTAAGACCAAGCTGGAACACATGGGCATCAAGGTGTACCGCCATCACTGCATCGAGGGTTATCCCAGCAATGTATCTCTGATCGTCAGCGACGAGGGCTACGGCAAGAACGATTACATCGAGACCACCCGCCCCCTGGTGATCATCACCGCCCCCGGCCCGGGCAGCGGCAAGATGGCCACCTGCCTCTCCCAGCTCTACCACGAGAACAAGCGGGGCATCAAGGCCGGATACGCCAAATTCGAGACTTTTCCCATCTGGAGCCTGCCCTTAAAGCATCCGGTGAACCTGGCCTACGAGGCGGCCACCGCTGACTTGAACGACGTGAACATGATCGATCCCTTCCACCTGGAAGCCTACGGCAAGACCGCGGTCAACTACAACCGGGACGTGGACATTTTCCCGGTGTTAAACGCCATCTTTGAGGGAATCTACGGCGAGAGCCCCTACAAGTCCCCCACGGATATGGGCGTAAACATGGCGGGCTTCTGCATCGTGGACGACGAGGTGTGCCGGGAAGCCTCCTACCAGGAGATCATCCGCCGGTATTACCACGCCCTCAACCGCCTGGCCAAGGAGGAGGGTTCCGAGGACGAGGTCTACAAGCTGGAACTGCTGATGAAGCAGGCCAAGATCAACACCGGCATGCGCCGTGTCATCGCCCCCTGCATGGAACGGGCCAGCCTGATCCAGGCGCCCGCCGCAGCCATCGAGCTGAGCGACGGCACCCTGGTTACCGGCAAGACCAGCAACCTGTTGGGCGCCTCCGCCGCCGTGCTGTTAAACTCCATCAAGATGTTAGGCGGCATCCCCCACGACCAGCATCTGATCGCGCCCTCCGCCATCGAACCCATCCAGACCTTAAAGACCAACTACCTGGGAAGCCGCAATCCCAGGCTGCACACCGACGAGGTGCTGATCGCCCTGTCCATGAGCGCGGCCACGGATCCGGTGGCCAAGAAAGCCCTGGACCAGCTGCCCAGGCTTCGCGGCTGTCAGGTGCACACCTCGGTGATGCTCTCCGACGTGGACATCAAGGTCTTTAAAAAGCTGGGCGCGGAGCTGACCTCCGAACCGGTTTACGAGCATAAAAAACTGTATCATTGATCCTTACCGCAATGGACCGGCGGCGCAGACTGCCGCAGACCGCGCCGCCGGTCCGCCGCGCTGAAAAAGAGCCGGCGTTCGGGAGAATTCCCGGCGCCAGCTCTTTTTTCTGTTCCTGTTTTTGTAAAACCGCTCTTACAGTTCGGCCTTCAGCCATTCCACCGACTTGCGGATGGACTCGTGGGGGTCGTCCCAGTAGATGGAGTCGTTGATCTCCAGGTCCACAATCCCGTCATAATCGTATTCTTCCAGGGTCTTTAAGTAATCCTTCAGGGGCAGCTCCCCGTCTCCCAGGATATAGTGGCAGGTATCCGCAAAATGGATCAGCTTGATCCGTTCCCTGCCCAGCACCTCAAAGTAATCCTTCAACTCCTCTCCCGCCACTGCCATGGCCACCACGTCCACGCAGATGTACATGGCCGGGGAATCCACCTCGTCCAGCACCCGCTTGATGTCCTGAAGATTCAGCACCAGATTGCTCTCATAGGGCTGAAGCTGCTCCAATACCAGCTCGATGCCCTTCTGCTCCGCGATGGCCGCGATCTTTTTGTAGGTATCCACCAGGCGCGCGAAGGATTCCTCCCGGGGCAGATCCAACAGGCCGCAGCCGGAGTTTAAGAACACCTTGTTGGTTCCAAAGAGCAGGGCATCGTCCATGGCCATGCTGAAATAGTCCACCGTGCGCTTGCGCACCTCTTCCTCGGGGTGGGAGAAGCTGTAGGGATAGGCCAGGGTCTCCGGCGTGTAGACGGAAACGTCCAGACCTCTCTCCTCCATCATAGCCCGGATGGAGCCGATCTTCTGTTTGGCGTCCTCGGCAAACGGATAGTCCAGGCGGCAGTAATGAGGAATGCCGCCCCACAGGTCAACGTGCTTCAAGCCGTTTTTCACCATGGAATCCAGATAATACTCCAGGGAATAGTGCACATACTGCACGCTCATCACCGCAAAATTGTCCATCGTAATCTTCGACATATCAAAATACCTCCTGATTCGTTTTATGGTTCATCCGGCTGGCCATAGTAGCCCCGCTCAGCCGATTCGTCGGCAATCTGCTCTGCCGTCAGCTCCGGAATCGTGCGCCCGCTGGCCAGCGCGGCCAGATAGGTTTTGCTCGCCTCCTCCAGATACACCGCCGCGGTCAGCGCCTGTTCGATATCCTTCCCGTAAGCCAGCACACCGTGGTGCTTTAAGATCACCGCCAGGGCATCTCCGGCGTACTCCACCGCGGACACGCCCATGCCCTCGTCCGAGCTGGGCGTAAAGGGCGCGACCTTCACCTCACCGTGAAGCTCGTCGATCACCGTCACCAGGTTGGCCGGCAGACGGTCGCTCACCAGGCCCACCGCCGTGGCATAGGGCTGGTGGGTGTGCAAAATCACATTCACCTCCGGCATGTGCCGGAACATATACAAAACTGCGTGCTTATCGCTGGTGGGGCGGCGTCTGCCCTCCACCGTCCGGGTCTCCCCGTCGATCAGCACAATATCATCGATCGTCATGGTGTCGTAGCTCATGGCCGAGGGCGTAACCAGAAAATTACCGCAGGGCATGCGCATGCTGACGTTTCCACCGCTGAGCACCACCAGGCCGTGGCGCTCCATGGCCCGGGCGCAGTCGATCAACTGTTGTTTTTCTCTCTCATACATCTCTAAACCTCCCGGCCGGCCGCTTCTGCCAGCTCCAGCAAATCCCGGTAGGCTCTCACCGGGTCCTCAGCCCCGAATACCGCCCGGCCCACCACTACCCCCGTAGCTCCGGCCCGGACAATCCGGCCAAGATTTCCCGCGTTTACACCCCCGTCCACCCAGATATCCGTCCCCGGCCCCAGAAGCGCCCTGGCCTCCCGCACTTTGTCCAGAACTCCGGGGCGGAACGGCAGTCCGTCATGATCCGCCTCCACGCTGACAAAGAGCACATAATCCAGCTGGTCTGCATAAGGGACCAGCTCTGCCACCGGAGTTTTTAGGTTCACCGCCAGCCCACAGGCCGCAGCGCCGCCCTTCCTGGCCGCGCTGAGAAACAGGCTGGGATAAGGCAGGGCCTCGATGTGGGCGCACAGGCGTTTCACCCCGCAGCGGCAAAGCTCCTCCACATAGTCACAGGGGTTTAACACCTCCAGGTGAACATCCGTCGGAATGTCCGTGTAATCCACAATCGCCCGCACCGTGTCCATGCCAAAGCTGATTCCGCGGACAAAATTGCCGTCGTCAATGTCCAGATGCAGATTCCCCAGACCGGCCAGGGCATCCAGCTGACGCTCCAGATTCAGCAGGTTTCCCGAAAGGATGGATGGGCTCACTGTGAACATGTCTGATCCTCCTCCGGTTGTGCCGTGTGGAACACGTCCAGGGCCTTCAGCGCCCGCTCAAAAGCGGCGTACTTTCCGGCATAATATTCCGCGTACTCCCGGCGCGGCTCAAACACCCCGCCGGTCTGCACCATGTGTTCCACCGCGTCCTCCAGGGAGGCGAAGGCGCCGCAGGCAACCCCCGCGCCCATGGCCGCGCCCTGGGCGCTGATCTGGCCGCTCTTTAATACCTCGATGGGCATCTGCAGGATATCCGCCATCATCTGGGCCCACACCCGGCTCTTGGCAACGCCGCCGGACAGCCGCGCGGTGCGGTAGTCCGTCACCGGCCTGCGCAGATTCTTCACATGGTACATCGTGCTGAAGGCCACGCCTTCGTAAACGGCCTGCAGCACATGACTTGAATTGTGGTAGCTGGTCAGGTTGAAAAACGCTCCCTTGGCGTCCGGGTTGGAATTGGAGCCGTACAAGTAAGGCACGAAAATAATGTCGTTGTCCGTGGTAAAACAGCGCTCCAGCTCCCGGTCGCACTGCCGGTACAGCTCTCCCGGAGCCACCCCCGGATGGCCCGGTTCCAGAAACGTCCGCACATACCAGTCAAAATTGCTGGCCGAGGTTGGACTGGAATCCTCCACCAGGAAATATCCCGGCAGGAAGGACAGGGTCACCGTGTTGCAGTTCTTGTCATAGTCCGTGTTGGCCTCAGCCCTGAGATACTCGTTGATGGACCAGGTCCCAGCGATCAGGCACAGCATATCCGGCCCCAGCACGCCGCTGGCCAGGGCCCCGGCGTCAATGTCGAAATACCCGCCCGCCACCGGCGTTCCCTCCGCCAGCCCGGTGCGCTTTGCCGCCTCCGCCGTCACATAGCCGGACACGTCCGTGCTCTCCAGACAGGGCGGCATCAGGCGGCGCAGCTCCCCGATGCCCAGAGCGTCGAAAATTTTCTGGTCAAACTCCCGGGTGTGCAGATTTAACAGGCAGCCCGAGGAGGCATCCGTCATCTCGCAGGCAAATACTCCGGTCAGCCGGAAGCGGATAAAATCCTTGATGGACAGATACCAGGCGCTCTTTTCAAGCACCTCCGGCCGGTTGTCCTTAAACCACGGCAGCAGCGCCGCCGGCTGGGCCGACCAGATGGTCTGGCAGGTCATGGGATAGATGGCCCGCTCCGCCCCGTTTTCAGCGAACCGCCGGCAGTAATCCGCCGCCCGGTTGTCCGTGGACACAATGCAGCTGCAGGTCGGCTCCCCCTTACCGTCCACCAGACAAAGGCCGTTTCCGTAACCCGTCAGCCCCACAGCCTTAATCTGCTTCCCGGAAATGCCCGCCTTCTCAATGGATTCCCGGATGGCTTCGGCGTTGGCCTCCCACACCTGGAGGGCGTCCCGCTCCGTGAATCCCGGCGCAGGCACCGAAATGGGCAGGCGGCGTCCGGCAACCGCAATCTCCTCCCCGTCCATCCCGAATATGGCGCACTTGATTTCCGAGCCGCCGTTGTCAATCCCCATAAGATACTGTTTCATACTACTCTCCTTTTCCCCGCAAAGCGCGATGGCCGTTACGGTTCACAGCTCTGCAAAAACAGGGCTGCGGACGGCGGCGCGCTATGCGGGACAACCGCTGTAACTGGCAGCGGCGGATTACAGGGTTTCGCGGAATCTGTGCACGACTTCCATGAACTCCTTCACACGGTTCACATCCACCCGCACGTTCTCCAGCTTGTCGTTCTCCAGCTTTCCGCCTTCCTTGAAGTAGGTTCCCACCACCGCGGCGTCCGCCGTGGTCAGCTTGCGCTCGATGGTATCCGGGCGGCAGCCGGTGTTGCACAGCACCACCACGTCGGGCGCTCCGGATTTCACGCTGGCGATCAGCTCGTCGTCCACGTCCTGACCGGCGGCGTTAGCGGAGATGCAAAGCCCGTCGGGATGAGCCTTGAAGATGGTGGACTTGGCGATATCCACCAGAGGTCTGGTGTCCATACTGCGGTCGGACTCAGGGTTGATGAAGTAGAGCATCTTCAGATCGTCCAGGTGCAGCGCTGCCTTGCGGCGCAGCAGGGCGGAAAAATCGTTGTTGTAGAAGCCGCCGTCCCCAACATACACGCCGGAAAAGGTTCCGCGGATAAACTTCGCGTCCACAGCCGCCGCCAATTCGATGCTGGCCTGGCCGTCGGAGATGCAGTCCACGCCGTAAGGCACGCGGATCTCGGATTTGAGCTCGCCGATCACACGGGCCATGGCGGCCGGTGTGATAAAGCTCATGTGGCGCTCATAGGGCAGGCTGAACTCGTTGCTGAACATGATTCCGTCCACGCCGCCCTCCTGCAGCGCGTGCAGATCGGCTCTTGCGTGCTCCACCACGCGCTCCATGGTGTCGCCGTAGTGGAACCGGGGATCTCCGGGCAGCGGATCCAGGTGCAGCATCGTGATAATCGGTTTCTTAACCCCAAACATTTTTTCAGTCCAAAGCATAATTTTTCTCCTTTTTGCTTACAATATTTTCCATATTTCCGTAAAGCGAAAGCGGGAGAGTCAAAGACCTGCACTTCCCGCTTTTCGCTTTTCATTCACTATTTGCTATATTGCGCTCGTTATCAATAATCCAGCTGACGGTAGTAACGGCGGATCTCCAGGGGATGGCACAGCTCCGCTTCCATGTGGGCGTCCACGCGGTTGTTCACAGCGTGCATCACCAGGTGGGAGATGGAACCTCTGAACTCCTCGCTGATTCCCTTAAGCTCGTAGTCCTTGGTGTCGATGATGGTGTAGTTCTTGCAGATTCTGGGCAGGAAGTTCTTCACCCGCTCTGCCAGAGGACGCTGCTCATCCTCGCCGATAAACAGGGTTACCGGGGTCTCGGCCTCCACAATCTCCAGCATGCCGTGGAAGAATTCGGGACAGGTGATGGACTTGGTGCGGATCCACATCTGCTCCTCCCAGTAGCACATCGCGTAGGAGTAGGTTGCTCCCCACTGGTTGCCGCTGCCCACGAAATAGTGGGGCATATCCGGATGGGCCTTGAAATACTCGTACTTCTTGCTGGCAAACTCAGCCGCCCACGGATCGGCTTCCTTCTCCACATCCACCAGGGCCTGGGCCAGATGCGCTTCCATCTCAGCGTTGTACTTGTCGTACTCCGGGAACTCGCCGTTGTTGTACATCAGACGGTTGGCCACCATATAGAACTTCAGCTGCTCGTTCATGGGATAGGAGATGCACCAGTCGCACTGCTTTACCATGGGAGCTTCGGGCTTGTCGATGAAACCGAACACCTTTGCGCCGATCTCGTGAGCCTTGTCAACGGCCTTCACCATCTCGGAGGTGCTGCCCGTCACGGATGAGAAGATCACGATGGAATCCTTGGTGAAACGTTTGTTGCCTGTGGTCAGAAATTCCGCCGCATTCTCAACATATACCGGAATGGAGCTTCTGCCCCGCATATAAACCTCAACCTGCATGCTGGAGGCCCAGGTTCCGCCGATGCCGATAAAGAAAATCGCGTCAAATCCGCGGTTCTGGATCTCGTCCACTACCTTTTCAATCTCCGGTCTCAGGGCCAGAGCGCCGTTTACACTGTCAATCTGTTTCTGCTCGTCAAATTTTAACATCGCTGATATTTCCTTCCTCTATTTATGAAAATGTACCGTAAAGTTGCATTTGTCCCCCCGCGTATAGGACTTGGAATACTCGATCACGCGGTTATGGTCGTCGTACGTGGTGCAGCCGAACAGAAACACCGTCTGATCCTTTTTGATGTTGATCAGCCGGGCGTCGGACTGGGTAAGCTGTACCAAATCCAGGGTCTGCCAGGCCCGCACCGGATTGATGCCGTAAAACTTGTAGATCTCGTACATGCTGAACACCGACAGGTCGATCCCCTCCATCTTTGGAACAAGATTGTAGGGAATGTAGATCTCCTGGATAGCGATGGGTTCCTCGTCCGCATAGTCCAGACGCCTGATAAAATACAGCATGTCGTCCGGTTCAATCCCAAAAATCGCCCCGTACTTCTCCCCGGCTCTGCGCTGGCCTTTGGACAGAATTTTCCTTCTGGTCTCCACATTCTTGGCGTTCATGGTCTGTGTGAATCCGCCCAACACCTCCAGGTCGCGCTCGATCTGCGCCACCACGTACACGCCCTTGCCCTGCACGCGCTTGAGCAGGCCCTCGTTCACCAGCGCATCGATGGCGCTGCGCACGGTCAGGCGGTTTATGCCATAGGTGCTGGCCAATAGATTCTCGGAGGGAATCGCCGTTCCGGGCGCATACTCCCCATCCTCAATTTTGGAACGCACAACCTCTCTGAGCTGCAGATAGATCGGTGCATTGTAGGAAACCTCTGCCGGTTTTGCCAACGCAATAACCCCCTTTACGCTTCTTACCAGGCGCCGTTGTACTCCAGCGTCACGCTGGAATTGGCTGCGCCCATTTTCATACACTCTTCAACCGGTTTCTCTTCCAGAATCCCCTTTAAGAATCCGGCGATGAAGCTGTCCCCGGCTCCCATGGTGTCCACCACGTTGCAGGGAATGATTCCGAAGGTGGTGTATTTCTCTCCGTCGTAGACAATACTGCCCTTTTCGCCCAGGGTGGTAATCACCAACTTGGGCCCCTTGGCCTTGATCTGTTTCATGGTCTCACGCAATTCCGGCGTATCCCCGTCGTCCGTGGCAAAGAACAGGTAATCCACGGAGGGGATCGCGGTGACAGCCGCCGGATCCTCCGGGCGGGTGGCCGCGTCAAAGGCAACCTTCACGCCTCTGGCCTGGATCTTGGCCAGATCGTCATGAACATTTCCCCAGAGACCGGTCACTACCATATCATGGCTGCAGAGGAAATCGATCTCCTCGTCGGTGAGCTTGAAGTCCGCCAGAACGCCTTCCTCGTACTCTCCGAACACGCGCTCTCCATCCACCAGTTCCACATGGGTGATCGCCGTGCTGCCTTCCATAAAGCGGATGTGGGACACGTCAACGCCCTTCTCCGCAATTTTTTCCTTCATCAGTTTTCCGTACTGGTCGGTTCCGACCACTCCCGTGTAGGAGGACTCTCCCCCCAACCGCACAAAATATACGGCCACATTGACGGGATTTCCGCCGGGATATGCTTTTCCGATATTTTCGTAAACGTCCATACAGTTATCGCCAACTGCAGCTAACTTCATGTTTATACCTCCCTAATTCCGCCCTGCGGGCAATCTGCGGGGCCGCCTTACCGCCTCGTCAGCTCGCTGGCATAGCAGATGTACTCCGAACGGGTAATCTCCTTAAAATACTCAAATACAACATCTTTCTCATCCATGGTCACGCCGGACTGATAGATCACAGGGGCGCCCTCTTCCATCTCCAGATAACCGGCTTCCTGGGCATCGCAGTAGGTGATGCTGAGCTTCTCATGGCCGCCTGAAATCTCCACGTTATAGCGCTCCTTCAGCAGGCTGTACAGAGAGTTGTTCTCGAAATCCAGGGCTTCGAGGCCCGGAAAACGCTCCGCGTCCAGAAAGGCGGTGGAAATCATCACCGGAATCCCGTCCAGATACCGGATACGCACCAGGCGGAACAGCTTATGCCCCAGCGGGAGCTTCATCTTCCGCCCGATGTTCTTCGGAGTCTCACAGAAATCCATGTGGACCACCTTGGTAGTGATCTCACGGCCCGAACGCTTTACGGTCTGGTAAAAACCGTCCGTGTCCTGCAGATTTCGCACCAGCTTTTCACCGGACACGTAGGTTCCTGATCCGTTCTTATTATAAATCTTCCCCTCGAGAATCAGCTGTTTGATCGCGCTTCTCAAGGTGGAACGGTTGAAATCCCACATATCGCACATGCTCCGCTCAGAGGGAAGCCTGTCACCCGGTTTTAAATGGTTGTGAATGATATAATTTTCAATTTTTTCAATGGCCTCGTCCCGAGGCTTCTGGCGTTCTATATTCATGGCAGACATTCCTTTTTCAGTCGAAAATCATGTAATACTTCATTCGTTAAACGTATTCCTACAACTCATCTTAGAACATCTGCCACAAAGTGTCAACCTTGCCGCGGTTAAAAACCCATTATTTACCGGCTGCCTTCTTATTCTTGCTCTCCCAGAAATAGTAAACCGGAAGACCGGTAACCACTGCGATCACTGCGCAGGCAATACCAGCCAGAGGAGCCCAGATAAAGGTGGACCAGATCAGGGTTCCGGTGATAACCATAGCGATGCCGACCATCAGAGGTCTGGCGGGCATACGGTATGCCGGTTTGTAGTGCGCTTTGTTGCGCAACACGATGATGGTGCCGAAGGTCAGGAAGTTCTTCAGCAGAGCTACCAGGGTGAAATATCCCAGCAGATCGGAGAGGGAACTTGCAAAGATCAGAACGATTGCCACAGCGCACTGTACCAGGATGGAGAAGTACGGAGTCTCATATTTGGGATGTACTTTGCCGAAGGACTTGAAGAACAGTCCGTCTCTCGCCATTGCGTACTCAATTCTGGGCTGGAACATAATACAGCTGGACAGGGAGCCGATTACCACGATAACCGCCATGATCGCCACGATGGTTCCGGCGTAGTTGCCGATCACCGGAATCTTGGAAGCCAGCAGAGCGATGGGGGCCTCGGAAGCGGCCAGCTCATCCACACTCAGCAGACCGGAAGCGACTACGGTCAGGCCAACGTACAGGCCGAGCACGATAAACGCGGTCAGAATCAGACCCTTGGGCAGGTTCTTCTTGGGCTCGCGGATCTCGCCGGACATGTAGCAGGCCGCCGCCATACCGTCGAAGGACCAGGTGGTAGCGGAGATACCGGCCATCAGAGCGGTAAATCCGGTTGCGGTCACGGTAGCCAACGGTGCTGAGGACAGGAACAGCTCTCCCTTGATGAAGAAGATACCAATTCCGATGATCAGCACGAAGGGAATGATCTTCAGAGCCGTGATGACGGTCTGGAACTTACCACCACCCTCCACCGAGCGCAGATGCATCATCATAAAGATCAGTACAAAGGCCACGGCTACAAAACGCAGCACCAGTCCGTGTACCGGAATGAAGAATGCCAGGTAGTTGGCGACTGCCAGAGCCATGATGGAAATGCTGGGCGGATCGGTGGCCCAGAAGCTGATCCATCCGCAGAGGAAGGCCAGGGGTCTGGAACCCGCTTCTTTAAAATAAACATACTGTCCGCCGTCCTCAGGGAAGGCGCTGGCAAGCTCTGCGTAGCAGAAGTTTGCCGGAATCTGTAAGAGACCTCCGATCAGGAAGGCCAGCACCAGGAACAGGCTGCTTCCGGCGGCGTTCGCCACCTCTCCCAATGAGGAGAAGATACCGGATCCCACAGTGGTACCAACGCCGAGCGCGATAACCGCTCCCAGCCCCAGTTTCCTCTTCAGTTCATTTGCACTTTGTTCCGGAGTTTTTGGATTTGACATACTCATATCTCCTTTTTTTGTATTTGGTTTATAGGAACCTTAACCATATCACATCGCGCCATTGCGCGTATGCTTCATCACATATCGGGCAATCACTCGCCCATGATCTGTACCATCACGGTCCGCTTGGCCGGACCGTCGAATTCACAGAAATAGACCTCCTGGGCTCCGCCCCGCTCCAGCTCGCCGCCGCTCACCACCAGGTGGCAGTGGTTCCCGGTCATCAGGGATTTGAGATGTCCCGTTGGGTTGCCGGCCGTGGAACCGTAGTCCCGCAGCATCCGCGCGTGGGCGTAGGGCCAGTCCTCAGGAGCCAGCCGGGAAAGGAATTCCGACATATCGCTCTCCAGGCATTCCAGGGATTCATTGACCGTGACGCCGGTTGTGGTGTGGCGGCTGATCACATTGACGATGCCGTTCTGTATTCCGCTCTCCTTCATCACCCGCTCGATCTCATCCGTGATCCGGATCCACTGGTTGTACTGTGTTGTCAGCACCGTAATTTCTTTTAAAACGACCATTCCGAATCACCTCCCTACAGTCCGCCCAGGAACTCGATGGCGTTTTCGCCCTTGATCAGTTCCAGGGTGCTCTCTCTGAATCCCAGCTTGCCGATGGCGTCCGCCATGCGAATCTGCTCGAACCGCGGATTGTTGCTGCCGAACATCACCTGGTGGCGCAGGCTGCGGTCAATCCAGGTAGCGGGGAGATCCTGGGTGAACACCCGGCGGTAAAACTCCCAGGCGTTGTCAAAATACAGGATTCCCGTGTCCGCGTAAACGTTGGGGTACTTGAGCATCAGCATGGCCGTCTCCTGTACCCAGGGCCAGCCGAAGTGGGCCAGGCAGATCTTAAGGTTCGGGCGGGTGGCCGCCAGTTCCTCGAACTCGGTGGGTCTGGAATACTTGGTCAGCGTGTTGGGTTCCCAGGAAAGCCCGCTGTGGAAAATAATAGGCTTTTTGTAGGTCTCGCAGACGTCGTACACCGCGTTCAGGCGCTCATCGCAGGGATAAAAGTGCTGTCTGGACGGATGGAGCTTCAGCCCCTTTAAGCCCAGATCGCCAAAGGCGTGTTCCAGCTTTTCCGCCGCGTCGGGCAAAAACGGGTCCACGCTGGCAAATCCGATGAATTTGTCCGGGGCCAGGTCCACAAGGGCTTTTACCTCCTCGTTGGTCACCACGGGCCTGCCAAGCTCCGTGGTGTAATCCTCCGGCAGCAGGCAGAGCCTGTCAAGTCCGGCGCAGCGCATCTGATTGAAAATGTGTTCCAGAGGCGCCGTGCCGTTTTTGTGGATATCCAGGGCGCTGTGGCGCATCTCCTCCACCGCTTCATCCCCGTTTATGGGATCATAAAAGGCCGGATGCACGTGAATATCAATAAACATCGTATGTCTCCCTTCCAAGCTGTACTGTTATTGTATGAAACTAAAAGCCGGCCTCTTTCATGTACTCTCTGGCCCGGTCGATGGCCCTTCTGGCGTACAGGCGCGGCTCGTTGATGTAGCCGGTCACCAGCTCCAGGGTTGCGGTCCGCTCATAGCCCGCTTCCTTTAACTCCTTGAACAGCTCAGGCAGCGGGATGGATCCCTCGCCCGGAACAATGTGGCTGTCCGTGCCCTGGTCGCCGTCGATGATGTGCATGTGGTACATCTTATCGCCCAGCTTGCTTAAGTACGCCATGATGCTCTCGTGCTGCACGAAGGGCGGAACGATGTCAACCATCCCCACCACGTAGGGGGAATTCACACGTTTGAACAGCTCCACCGCATCGTTGGCGCTCTTGAACGCGTTGCTCTCGTAGGGAGTCAGCGTCTCCACCACCAGCTTCACGCCCACCTTCTCAGCGTGGTCGCCCAACTCCCGGACGGTCTTTTCCATACGGTTCCAGATCTCCTCGTAGGTGGTCTCGTATCCCGCGTGGGCCGGAGAGATCAGCATATAGTCCGATCCCAGCTCCTTGGCCATATCCAGGCTGAGCTTTAAGTATTCCACCGCGTCTCTTCTCTGAAGCTCGCTGCCGATCATGAAGTTGTACGGATAGCCGTTGTGCTCCGGCGTGTAGCCCAGCACCGGAATCTCGTACTTGTCAATCAGGCGCTTCACGTCGTCCAGCTCTCCGGCCTTTAAGTCCGGCGCGTAGGCATGAGGTCTTCCTCCCCAGAGTTCGATGAAATCATAACCAAAACGCTTGGCGTCCTGGAAGCAGTGCTCCAGCGGATTGCGCTGGTAGCCGGATGTAAACATACCGAGTTTCATAGTAAATTACCCCCTTTATTCATTTTCTTTTATGATTGCTGCAATCGCCCTTCCAAGGGCGCTGTGCGCGTTGGCAGTCAGATGGATTTTGTCCCCTCCGACTTCCCTGGTCACGGTTTTGGCGTCCAGGTACAGACAGTCCCAGGTACGGGCCAGCTCCCGGTACACCCCACCTAATTCCTCGCTCTTCTCTGCGGATTCGGGACCGAACATGGGGTCGTCCTCCGGGCAGATGGGAACCGGCGCCACCAGCAGGATCTTTGCCTTTGAACCGCGGATGCGCAGGATGTGCTGCGCTTTGATGATCAGTTCCTCCATCCCATACCCGATCTCCTTAGCATTCACATGGAAATGGGTCTTGGTGTCGTTGGTGCCCAGCATAATGACCATGTAGTCCAGCGGAAGCTGCGAGAGGATAAATGGCAGCAGGTGCTCGATTCCGCACCGCTCCGGTTCCATCCGGTCGGAGAAAACGGTGGTGCGGCCCACCAGGCCTTCCTCCACCACCCGGTAGTCCTCTCCCAGCTCCCGGGCCAGAACCCCGGTAAAGCGCTCATCCTCGTCGTAGCGCTCCCCGGTCACCGGCTTGTAGCCCCAGGTGTTGGAATCCCCATAACAAAGAATCCGTTTCTTCATATATTTAATCCTCCCAGGGATTAAAGGTGCTGACAACCTTGGCCGCCACTCTGGCTCCGGTGTCCAGACACTTCTCAATGTCCGAACCCATGAGAATCTCGTACAGGAAACCGGCGATGAAGCTGTCCCCGGCGCCCACGGTGTTCACCAACTTGGCCGGATAAATGCCGCCCTCGTAGAACTGCTTGCCGTCGTAGGCCAGGCTTCCCTTGTCGCCGAAGGTCGCCACCGCGATCTTCATCCCGCGGTCCACCTTGTCCTTTAAGTAGCCCTCGATAAAGGGATCCCGCTCCTTGTGGTAGGAATAAAATCCGTAATCCACGTAAGGCAGCGTCTGCTCCACCAGCTCATGGTCCAGACGGTCCGCATAGTCAAAGCTGATCTTCGCGCCGGACAGCGCCTTGATCTTCGGCAGGGCGTCCTCCGCCTTTCCCCACAGCGCGGTATGTACCAGATCGTGCTCCGCAGCGAAGCGGATATCCTCGTCGTCAAAAACGATGTTCTCCAGCACGCCCTCCACGTAATCGCCATGAACCCGGTCAAGGCCGTCCATATCCATGTATGTAATGGCGGTGGCTCCGTCCCCCACCTTGAAGTGGCTTAAATCCAGGCCTTCCTTTGTCAGCGCCTCCACCATCCAGACGCCGTTCTCGTCCGACCCGGTGGTGCTGATCACGGAAACCGGAATTCCCAGCTTCTGAATGTTGACGCCGGTATCCACTACATTGCCGGTGGGATACTTTTTGCCGATCCGCTCGTATACGTCGATGCAATTATCGCCTATTGCCGCAACTTTCATCGTTCTCCTCCTTGCCTTATATATGTTATTCAGTTTTTTATACCACTTGAAGTATAGCAGATTCACTTCCTTGTGTCAATTTATTATTTTCTACATATTTGAATTTTATTTATATGCATATTGCACATAGATTTTTCCATTTTTTCTCATTAATCCTCCACAAGCTAAATAGGGACCTTAAATTTTTATACCAAAAAGGGATCCCAGCAGGACGGCGGCATCAATCGATCCGCTTTCCTTCGGGATCCCCTCACTTCAGCTTCTATATAATCCGAACGTCTACACTGCGTTTTTCAGACAGAGCCCGGAGGTTCTGCCCAACACCAGCTCGTTGATCATGTCCGCCACTGCTCCGGCCTCGTTGTCCCGGACCGTCACGTAATCCGCCCGGGCTTTCACGCACTCCCTGGCGTTACCCACCGCAACGCCGATCCCGGACTGCAGAATCATCTCCAGGTCGTTGTCGTAGTCGCCCACAGCCACCACATCCTCCCGCTCCATCCCGATCCGGCGCAGCAGTTCCTTAAGACCATTCCACTTGTTGACCTGCGGGTTCATCACATCCACACAGAAAGGCTCGGAGATCACGGCGCGCAGGTTGAAGCCCTGCTCCCTGATGGCCGAACACACCGGAGCCGCCTCCCCCAGGATGGTCATGCCCTCCACCCGGTCCGTGGGCACCTGGGAAATATCCTCGAAATAGTGGGGACAGCAGCCAATGGAATTCATGTAGCGCTCCAGGCGCTCGCCGCGCTTGCTGGCATAGCATTCCCGGCCGCAGATCACATACACCTGGATATCCCGCTCCTGACAGAAACGGATCAGCCGCTCCACCTCGTCCCGGTTTAAGACTTCGTTCTCCAGCACGGTCCGGTCGTGTCCGCGGACCAGCTTCGCTCCGTTATTTAATATAAGATAGTCCACGAACTCGTATCCGCAGTCCAGCGCCGCCATATCCGTGTCCGCCCGCCCGGTCACAAAAGCGACCATATGCCCCTCCGCCCTGGCGTTCACAATCGCTTCCTTCACGCCCGGAGCCAGTCTGCCCTCCGAGTCCACCGCCGTGCCGTCCAAATCCATTGCGATCAGTTTCCGTCTCATCTCATTCATCTCCTCACCCCTGTACGATTTCTGTCCGATGTTTCAAGTGCTTCTATCATTATACATGTTACACAATTTTCCGATCCGCTTTGAGCATACCATGATCCCTGTTTCTTGTCAATGACCATCGGCCTTTTTCAACCGCTTCTCAATATCGAATGTACATATTGTACAAATTACAAGCCGTTTTTTGGCCTTTTTTACAATTCTTCCGCCAACAGGCTTTTTTTTATTGAATCTAAAGCTGGTCTGTGTTATGATTTGCACAGAATTGGTATGAAAAATCTTTTATCTTATTCACATTATCCATCTATCAAAGGAGGAATTCACATGCAGAAAGCAGACCTTTTATTGCGCTCCAACGCCATTTTCGACGGCTCCGGCAGGGAACCCCAGCCCGGCTTTGTGGCCGTCGCAGGCAACCGGATCCTGGCCTCCGGCACCTCGGACGGGGCCGAGTACGCCGGGGAAAACACCGAGATCCACGAGCTGGGCGACCGCCTGATCTGTCCCGGCTTCGTGGACGTGCACTGTTTCTTCACCGGTTATCTTCTGACCATCACGGGCGCCGACTTAGGCGGCTGCTCCACGGAGGAGGAAGTTCTGTCAGCGGCCAAAGCATACCAGAATACGTTAAAGCCCGGCGCCACCGTACTGGCCCGGAACGTCAGACCCGGCTTCGGCGGCCTGACTCAGGAAAAGCTGGATCAGGAATTCGGCGCCACACCGGCGATCCTGTTCATGGAAGGCGGGGAGACCTGCTATATGAACAGCGCGGCAGGCACGGCCTACGGCTTCACCCCGGACACCTGCTGGTCCGAGAGCTACTGGAAGCTGCTCCGCTACATTCTCAGCGATCACAGCTATTCCGTGCCGGAATTCAAGAAATACCTGGCCATGATGAACTCCCGGGGCATCACCTCGGTAAAGGAGATGGGCTTTGACGACTTTTACGGCTTCACAGAGGCGTTAGCAGAGCTGGAACAGGGGCAGGAGCTGACCGCCCGCGTTCATTTTATGAGCCAGCCCGTAGGCGCGCCTATGAATCTGGAATACGGAAAATCCATGCGCGACAAATTCCGGGGCGACTTTGTGTCCTTCTCCGGCTACAACCAGATGACCGACGGCTCCATCAGCCAGCTGGAGGGCGAGATGAAGAAGCCCTACCTCTGCGCCGACACCTGCTGCGCCAAGGACATTGATTGGGAAGGCTTAAAGCGGGACGCTTTAGCGGCCGACAAGGAGGGCTTCCGTTTCTCCCTGCACGCTCAGGGCGACGGCGCCATCGGCAAAACCGTGGATATTTTTGAGCAGTGCCAGAGGGATGAGAACGGGAAGATGAAGAACCGCCAGGCCATCACCGACCTGGAGTGCTCCGATCCCGCGGACCTGGAGCGCATGGGCCGTCTTGGCATCATCGCGGAGGTCTATCCTCAGATCATGTCCATCGCGGACCGCGCCGGCAAAATCGCCATGATCGAGGAGAAAATCGGCATGGACCGCGGACGTTTTTACTGGAATCGCCGGAAAATGGCGGACAGCGGCGTGACGATCTCCTGCGGCACCGACCTGCCCCTGCTCTACGACGATATCCCGGAATCCGTTTACCACACCGTGGGCGGCCTGTTCCCCGAGGGCGGCGAACCTTTTAATAAGGAAAACACTCTGACCGTTGCCGAGCTGTTAAAGGCCTGGACAAGCGGCGGACAGTATAATCTGGGCCGCGAGCAGGAGCTTGGCACCCTGGAAGCCGGAAAGCTGGCGGACATCGCCGTTCTGGACGGAAATCTGTTCGATGTTGACCCGGCAAAGGCCCGCGGAATGAAGGTCTTTATGACCCTCGTGAATGGCCGCGTGGTCTACCCCACAAATTAGCAAAACTAAGATCAGGAATTAAAGGAGATTGGAATCGTGGAACCATATTACGCTGGGTGGCTCTCTCTCGTACCGCCCGTACTGGCAATCGCTCTGGCGCTTGTATCAAAAGAAGTTGTATCGTCACTGCTCGTCGGCATCATGGCCGGAACCTTTATCTACTCCATGGGCATGGGGCTCAACCCCATCGCAGGCACAGTGGGCACCGCATTTGACCTGATGGTGGGCAGCGCGGACCTGTACATCATCCTCTTTGTCTGCATGTTGGGAGGCCTGGTATTTGTGATCTCCATGGCCGGAGGCTCCAAGGCCTACGGGAAATGGGCTGCGACCAAAATCAAGTCCAAACGGCTCTCTCTGCTGGCCACCGCGATGCTCGGCATCGTCATTTTCATCGACGACTATTTCAACTGCCTGACCGTGGGAACCGTCATGAAACCGCTGACCGACAAATACAAGGTGAGCCGCGCCAAACTGGCCTATATCATCGACTGTACCGCAGCGCCCGTGTGCATCATCGCGCCCATCTCTTCCTGGGCAGCCGCAGTGGGCAGCAACCTGGAGGCCACAGGCTACTACCAAAACGGATTTGAGGTATTCCTCTCCACGATTCCTTTAAATCTCTACGCCCTGCTGTCCATTGCCATGATCTTCATCATCATTCTGACCGGTCTCGACTACGGCCCTATGGTGGATGCGGAGGCCATGGCCGCCAGGGGATACTTAGGCGCCGTGAAATCGGAGAACGAGATGCTCTCGGAATCCTCCGACCGCGGCACGGTGGCGGATATGCTTTTACCCATCGTGCTCCTGATCTTCTTCGCCATCACGGCCATGCTCCACACCGGCGGTTTCTTCGTTCCGGGCGGTGAGTCCTACATGAACTTAGGCAGCGCCTTCGGCAGCTGCGAGACTTCAAAATCCCTGGTATGGGGAGGTTTCGGAGCCCTGGCCGCGGCTCTCGTCATGTTCGTGCCCAGAGGGCTCATGACCTTCCGCCAGTTTATGAACGGCGTCACCGAGGGCTTCAAGACCATGATTCCGGCCTGCTGCATCCTGTTTCTGGCCTGGACCATCGGCTCCGTGTGCCGCGACATTTTGCAGACGCCGGAATTTGTCAGCGATTGCCTGGCAAAGGCCAGCTTCCCCATTTTCCTGCTGCCCGCCATCGTGTTCGTGATCGCCGCGTTTTTGAGCTTCTCCACCGGAACCGCCTGGGGCACCTTCAGCATTCTGATTCCGATCATCGCGCCGGTGGCCTACGCCCTGGCCCCGCAGCTGCTCACTGTCTCCCTGTCCGCCACCCTGGCCGGCAGCGTGTTCGGCGACAACTGCTCCCCCATCTCGGACACCACGATCCTGTCCAGCGCCGGGACGGAATGCAACCACATTGACCATGTGACCACCCAGCTGCCCTACGCCATGACCGTGGCGGGCTGCTGTTTCGTGGGCTATATCACGGCGGGGCTTTCCGGCTCCAACGTGATCCTGACACTGTCCGTCTCCTTCGCCTGCCTGATCATCGCCATCAAGTTTCTCCACAGCTATTATCTGCGGAAAACGCCCGGCAAGGCGGGAAAACAGGGATGACGGCCAATACAACCGTAACAACAAATTTGGAGGGTTACTATGAATAACAAAAAGTATTTTATGGGAATCGATACCGGCACCAACTCCAGCAAGGGCGTGATTATCGACCAGGAGTGCAACATCATCGCTACCGCCAGCGCGGAGCACGCCATGACCAACCCCAAGCCGGGCCACTATGAGCACGATGCCGACGAGGACTGGTGGGGCGACTTCTGCCGGATCAGTAACAAGCTGATCGCGGACAGCGGCGTGGACCCCCACGACATTCTGGCCGTAGGCGCCAGCGCCCTGGGAGCGGACTGCCTGCCCGTGGACGAGGAGTGCCGTCCCCTGCGCAAGGCCATCCTCTACGGAATTGACTCCCGCGCCACCAGGGAGATGGCGGACTTAACCGAACTCTACGGGGAAGAGCAGATCAAGAAATGGTACGGCCGCCCCTTATGTTCCTCCGACGTGATGCCCAAGATCCTCTGGATCAAGAACAACGAGCCGGAGGTCTACGCCAGGGCCCACAAATTCATCACTGCCTCCACCTTCATCACCGCCAAGCTCACCGGCGAGTACGTGGTGGACCGTTTCCTGGGACTGGCCAGCTTCAACCCGCTCTACAACAGCGACGGAACCCCCAACCCCGAGCTGTGTAAGCCCATCTGCCGTCCGGACCAGCTCTCCGCTATCAAGGAGGCCAACGACATCGCAGGCACCGTCACCGCCAAAGCCGCGGCCGAGACCGGCCTGGCTGAGGGCACTCCGGTAATCACCGGAACCGACGACTCCGGCGCGGAGGCCATCAGCATCGGCGTTGTGGCCCCCGGAAAGATGATGATCCAGTTCGGCTCCTCCATCTACATGATTCTGGGCACCAAAGAGCTGGTGGACGACGACCGCCTGTGGCGCGAGGAATTCATCGTTCCCGGTCTCTGCGACATTTCCGCCGGGACCAACGCCGCCGGTTCCCTGACCAAGTGGTATCGCGACAACCTGTTCCCGGATGCCCTGGCCATCGAGAAGGACGGCGGACCGGACGCTTACCAGACCATGATGGAGGGCGTGGAGCAGATCGCCCCCGGAAGCGACGGCCTGATCACTCTGCCCTACTTTGCGGGCGAGCGCACCCCCATCAACGATCCCCTGGCCTGCGGCTGCCTGCTGGGCCTGACCCTGGCCCACACCCGCGCCCATCTCTACCGCAGCGCCTTAGAGTCCGTTGCCTACTCGGTGAACCAGCAGATCCGCATCATGGAAGCTCACGACAACGTGGACATCGACCAGATCTTCGCAGTGGGCGGCGGCGTGCAGAACCCCCACTGGATGCAGATCGTGGCCGACGTGACCGGCAAGGAGATCAACACGCCCCTTGTGACCATCGGAGCCAGCTTCGGCGACGCCATGATGGCTGCAACAGCCGTGAAATACCCGGGCTTCGAGGACTTCGCCGCCCTGACCAAGTTCATCAAGCCCGGCTGCACCTTCTACCCCAACCCTGAGGCCCACGAACAGTACAAGGCCTTCCAGGAGGTGTACGACAAGCTGTACCCGGCTACGGTTGAGCTGATGCACGCGCTGGCAAAACAGTAAACACAGCTTTCAAAAGGCGCGCCGCCGGGCGCGCCGAAACATAAAGCAGGCGGCTTTGTCCACAAAGGGCAAAGCCGCCTGCTTTTCTCTGGTTAATGTAATGGGTCACTGCAAAAGCTCCTCCAGGTGGCTGCAATCGTTGAGCTCCAGCAGCCGGCAGATCCCGGTCTCCGGGTCGTACTCCACGGTGGTGATGCTGGCGTTTCCCACCACGATCTCCTCCGCGTCCGGCTGCCCCTTCAGCAGATGCACGATAAAATGGGCCAGGGTGCCGCCGTGGGCTACCACCGCCGCGTCCCCGGTCATATGCTCTTTGATGTAGTCCCAGGCCGCAGCGCAGCGCCCGTCCACCTGATTTAAGGTCTCGCCTCCCGGAGGCGCCACCGTGGCCGGGTGCTCCCACCAGGCGTTGTACAGCTCCCGGTCCGTGGTCATGATGTCCTCGCCGGTGCGCCCTTCCCAGGTTCCGTAGCCGATCTCCACCAGCCATGGAAGCCGGGTCACCTGGGCCGTCTGGCTGTCCGCGATGGCCTGGGCCGTCTCCAACGCCCGCTTCTGGGGGCTGGAGAAGATCATGGACACCGGCCTGCGCTCCATCCCCTTTGCAAGGCAGGCGGCCTGGCGGCGGCCGGTTTCATTTAACGGGATGTCCTGGCGGCCCTGGATCTTGCCAAGCACGTTCCAGTCCGTCTGTCCATGGCGTATGATGTAGAGCCTCATTCCGTCTCCCCTCCCGCCGCAGCCGTGTCTCCGCTGACCGTCAGCGCGTCCAGCGCCAGCTTCATGATGTCCCGAATCTCCTCCTCGGTCATCTTCATCTTCTCTGCCAGCTCCGCCACGGTCGCCTCCCGGCCCAGTTCCCCGGCCAAATGCTGGGAAACGATCTGCAGCGCATTGACCCTGGCCGCCATGTTCTCCTCCACCTCCAGCTCGGCTTCCTGCTCCCGGACGGCTTCCTCCACCGCTTCCCGGACTCTTTGGTCCAGGAGGGATTCCCACTCCGTGGCGCCGTCGTACTCCACCGCGGCCAGGGTGAGGGCGGTATTGGCCTCCTGCACAATGTCCGCCATGGGAAGCCTGCTGCCCTCGTACTCTTTGGCGATGGAGAGAACCTTTTGCAGATTCCCCTCCACCAGGCGCTTGCGGGCCTGAACCTCTCCGGCGGCCGTCCGCTCCAAAATCCGGGCTTCCTCCTCTGCGCTCATGGGAGCAATCTGCCCCATCTCCTCCAGATACATTTCATAAAAATCCTGTGCCATATTCGATTCTCCTGATCTCTCTTGCTTCCGGCATTTACTCGTGGAGCCGCCGGATAATTTTAAATACAACCGTCCCCTCCATCACCAGAGGCGAGGAGTGGGCGAAAAACACGATGCCGTCCGTTGGGGACAAAATGCGGCTCACCGTCTCCCCCACCTGGGGATCCACCACGCTGGCCAGCACATCCCCTCTGCGCACCTCCTGGCCCGGCGCAAAGCCCTGGCAGTAGATACCCGGCCGGTCCGCCAGCACGTCCGTCATGTCGCTCTCGTGAACCACGCTGGCGATATAACCGCTGTGGCTGGTGTAGCGCAGGATACCCATGCGGGTCAGAAAGCGCAGCACGCTGGCCACTCCCTGGCGGGCGCTGGCCTGGTCGATCCGGTCCGTGGCGCTGGTGTACACGGAGAATGCGCTGGTGTCCCAGAGCTGCCAGTTGTAATTCAGGGTGGTGGTGTCGTAGGGCTGGGGCGTGCGGATCACCACATAGGGCAGGCCGAATAAATTGGCCAGGCTGGGGCTCTGCCGCCCCGTCTCCATCATCCGCACGTGGGGCACGAACTCGCCAGGCATGTAAAAGCTGGTGAACTGCACGCCGTAGCTGTACTCCCGGACCCGGGCGAACACGCCGTCCGCGATCCGCTCCGTGGTTTCGCCCCCGGCGCGGCCGGGAAACATGCGGTTGATATCCGAGCTGTCCGCGGCCCAGAACCGTTTGCCGATGTTCATGGAATAGTAATTGACTGCGGGGATCACCAGGATTTCATTGTTGTTCACAATGGCCCCCTTGGCTTCCAGCTCGGTCAGGGCCTTCACCAGCTGGGAGCAGACGTACATCTGCTGCACCTCGTTGCCCCTCAGGGCTCCCACCACGCAGGCGGCCTTGTCCCCTCTGCCGAAATGGTAGCCGTAAACCTCCATATCCTCCCGGTACAGGCCGGGCAGGGACCAGATCAGTTCCTTTCTCACCGGTAATCACCTCCCAACACCCGGGCCAGCAGGGAACCCGGGGACACCACCGGGTATTCCCGCAGCGTGAACAGCATCCCCTTAAGGGGGGAGAACACCTCTTCCTCCACGGTTCCCTCCAGGGGATTTAAAATACGGCCGATCAGCTCCCCCTTCTCCACATTGATCCAGTGCCGCACACAAGGCGCAAAAATGCCGGGACGGCCTGCGCTTACAAAGCCCACCTCCCCGTCCCGGGACACAATGGGCTCCTTGGGCTTTGCGGTCTCCCCTTCCCAGATTCCCATTTCCTTCATCAGGGCGAAGATTCCGTCCACCAGCTGAAAGACGTATTGTTCCGTGATGCGCATCCCCACGCCCATCTCCACCACCAGGGTGGGCACACCCATGGCGTTTAGGCTGTGGGCCAGGGTGGATTCCAGCACCGTGGCCGCCTCGTACACCCAGACAAAGTCCACGTTCAGCTTCCTTGCATAGGGCAGCAGGCGGTCCGCGGTCTCCGCGCTCATGCGCACCTGGGGAATCTCCCGCAGGAAAATATTGCTGGCGTGGAGGTCCAGGCACAGATCCGCGCCCGCCAGATCCATGACAATCTTGTGGGCCACGTGTTCGGGCATGGAGGTCTGCGCTTCCCCGGGGAAGGTGCGGTTCATATCCAGGTCAAAGCCCGGAACGCCGCGGGTGACAGAGTCCAACCCCAGGGGATTTAACGCCGGATACAGCTCTACCACCCCTTTTAAGTTCTCCATCCGCTCCCGGATCCTGCGGATCAGCTCATAACACACGTACTGCCCCTCCAGCTCGTCCCCATGGATGCCGGTCACCACGCAGAAGCGTTTTTCCGCTCCCGTAGGGGTCAGGGGGCGAATCACCTGCTTGCGGATTTTTAAATGCTCCTGGACGGCCAGGCCCACGCTGACCACAGTCTCCACCATAATCTCTCTTCCACCTTTGTAAGTATTGTCAGTACCAGCAATATGTCCAAAGAAACGGGAATCCCGCCGCTTTGGACACTCGCCGCACCGCCTTTTGAACTAATAATAAGGATAATCGATGCGGCTGCATAAGTCAAGATCTTCCAAAACCCGGAGACCGGCGCCTCCTCCCCGGCCTCCCCCCGCCGCATCCCGGCATAATTTGCGAAAATACCATGGGAACATCTTTACAAAGCTTCTGTAAACGTGATAATATAGAGCTAGTTTATAAGGAGGGCTTAATAATGGATATCAATTATGAACTATATAAGGTATTTTACCACGTTGCCACCACGCTCAGCTTCTCGGAAGCCTCCAAGCAGCTGTTTATCTCCCAGTCCGCGGTCAGCCAGTCCATCAAGGTGCTGGAAAAGAAGCTGAGTCAGCCCCTTTTCATCCGCAGCACGAAAAAGGTTCAGCTCACCCCAGAAGGCGAGATTCTGTTAAAGCACGTGGAGCCCGCCATGAATCTGATCCGCAAGGGCGAGAATCAGCTTTTAGAGGCCCACACCTTAAACGGCGGGCAGCTGCGCATCGGCGCCAGCGACACCATATGCCGCTACTACCTGGTTCCCTATCTGAATCAGTTTCACAAGGAATACCCGGGCATCCACATAAAGGTCACCAACCAGACCTCCATCGAGTGCGCCCGTTTCCTGGAAAACGGACAGGCGGACTTTATCGTGACCAACTATCCCAACTCCGCCCTGACCGGCAATTTAAATATCCGGGTGATCAACGAGTTCTCCGATGTGTTCGTGGCAAACGCGGCGGCATTCCCCCTCACGGGGCGTCCCATCTCCCTGGACGAGCTTTTAGACTACCCCATCATGATGCTGGACCGCAAGAGCACCACCAGCGAATTCCTCCACCAGATCTTCCAGAAGAGCCAGCTGGACCTGGTGCCTGAGATCGAGCTGTCCAGCAACGACCTGCTGATCGACCTGGCCCGCATCGGCCTTGGCATCGCCTTTGTTCCGGACTTCTGTATCCCGAAGGACGACCCGGACCTGTTCATCCTGGAGCTCACCGAGAGCCTTCCCACCCGCCAGATGGTGGTGGCCTACAACGAGAGTCTGCCCGTTTCCCAGGCCGCCAGACAATTTATGGAACTGCTTTAGGGCGTTTGCGGATCGGTACGCAGATCGTCTTTCGGAGCTCCGGGCGTTTCATTTCCCAGATGTTCCCAGAAATCAGCGACCGCCCGGCGCACGTTGCGCCGGTTAACCACGGTGTAACGCTCCCACTCCCTGGGAAACAGGGCCTGGTAGTCGGATTTCAGAAAGCGGTCGTCCAACAGGGCGATCACGCCCTGGTCCGTAGCCGTGCGGATCACCCGGCCGGCCGCCTGCATCACTTTGTTCATGCCCGGGTACTGGTAGGCGTAGGAAAAGCCCTGGCCGCCGTGCTCGTCGAAATATTCCCGCAGGATCTCCTGCTCCACGTTCACCTGAGGCAGCCCGGTGCCGATCACAATGGCCCCGATGAGCTGCTCTTCTTTCAAGTCGATTCCCTCGGAAAAAATCCCCCCCATCACGCAGAGTGCCGCCAGGGACCTCCCGTCGCCCGGCCTGGCGAACCGCGCCAGAAATTCCTCCCGCTCCTCCTCCCGCATGTGGCTGGACTGGGAGATCCAGGCAAAGGGAAGCTCCCCCCGCTCTTCCAGCTGCACAAACACCTCCTCCACGGCGTGGAGGTACTGGTAGGATGGGCAGAACACCATGTAATTCCCCTTTCTCGCGCCCACGATCTCCACGATGTAACCGGCCACCCGCTCGTATTCCCGGCGGTTCCTGCGGCGGTAGATGCTGCTGACGTCGGAGGCGGCCACAATCAGGCGGTTTTCCGAATCAAAGGGCGAGTTGGCGTAGACCGCGTACTCCGACTGGTCCCCGCTGAGCAGCTCCTTGTAATACTGGATCGGCAGCAGGGTGGCGGAGAAAAACAGGGTGGAGCGGCCCTGGTCCAGGCATTCCCGCAGGTTCACCGAAGGATTTATGCACATCAGCTTAACCAAAAAGCTGCCGTCCTCCAGCAGCCGGGAATAGATCCGGTAGTTATCGTCCAACCGGTCGTGGACGTAGAGAAAGTCCCGCACCTGGAAATAGAAGTCCAGCACCAGATCCCGGTCCCCGAATTCCAGGTGTTCGTTCATAAAGGCTTCCAGCTCGCTGAACAAACCGGACAGCTCCAGATACAGCAGGTTCACGTCCTCCAGAAGCTGGTAGTCCCTTCCCAGCACGGAGCGCTGCCGCACTCCCTCCTCGCCGCCCTCCTCAGCCGCAAAGGCCCGCTTTAAATTCAACAGTTCCTTATTGCACCGCTCCAGCTGGCGCACCGTGCGCTCCGCTCCGTCCTTGCCCTTTAAAATCCGCTTGACCAGCAGAAAATCCTCCTTCAGCAGGCCGGCGCTGAACATCTCCCTGGCCCGAGGTACCAGGTTGTGGGCCTCGTCCACCAGGAACAGGTACTCTCCCGGCGTGCTGCCTTCGGCAAAATACCGTTTGAGCCGCACATTGGGGTCGAACACGTAATTGTAGTCGCAGATGATGCCGTCCGCCCAGTTGGTGATATCCAGGCAAAACTCAAAGGGACACACGTTGTGGCGCTTTGCGTACTCCAGCACCAGCTCCCGGGTAATCCCCATCTCCTCGTGGAGAATGTCGTACACCGCGTCGTTCACCCGGTCGTAGTGCCCCTTGGCCACCGGACAGGTCTCCGGGTTGCAGTCCGGCTTGTCCAGGACGCACAGCTTTTCCTTTGCCGTGATGGTCACGGTGGTGAAATAGAGCTGCTGCAGGTCCCGCATCACCCGAAAGGCGTCCTCGGCCACGCTGCGGGTGATGCTCTTGGCCGTCAGATAGAACAATTTATCCCCCGTGCCCTCCCCCATTGCCTTGAGGCTGGGAAATACGGTGGACAAGGTCTTGCCCACGCCGGTGGGCGCCTGGATGAACAGGTTTCGTCCCTGGTCGATGCTGCGGTAAACCGCAGCGGCCAGCCCCTTCTGACCATCCCGGTAGGCGTAGGGGAACTGCAAATCCTTTAGAGACTGCTGCCGCCTGAGCCCGTGGAGATACTGGAACCTGGCCCACTTCACGTACTCGTGGACCAATCCCAGAAACCACTCCTCAAGCTCCTCAAAGGAGTAGTCGAAGCGGAACCGCCGCACCTCCTCGGACTCGATGTTGCAGTAGGTGATCTGCACGCCCATGGCGGCAAGCTCCCGGTCGCAGGCCAGGAAGTAAGCGTAGCACTTGGCCTGGGCCAAGTGGACCGGGTCCGCATCCTCCAGGTATTTTAAATCCATATAAATGCACTTGATCTCGTCAATCACACAGCCGGCCGCCTCCTCGATCACGCCGTCGGCCCGCCCTTCCACCAGAAGCTTAAACTCCTCCTCGTCCACGGTGTGCTTTAAGCTCACCTCGGCCCGGTACTCACTGCCCATGCGCTTCTGAATCTTGCGGTGCAGGCGTCCGCCCGCCTGCATGGCCTCCTTCTTGGCTCCGGCGGTCCGGCGGTTGTCCAGGTCTCCGCTCCTGAGGACGAACTCCACCAGATTGCGCACCGATATTCGAATGACTGACTGCGATCTCTCCTCCACAGCGGGCCTCCTCACAATTCTTGCATTTATGCCGTCCTTTCATGATAACACAAAACAGGGCGGATTGCAAACACACGTTCACAATCCGCCCTGTCCTGCTCGTTCAAGCGTTGGTTTTCAATTCAGTTATGCCACTGCAGTCGCATTCTGAGGGTCAATGGTCTCGAGGTATGCCTCAAATTCCGCGCTGTCGCCGTTAAACTGTACGGTCAGAATACGGGTCAGGTCCAGGCTCAGCACTCCCAGGATGGACTTTGCATCAATAATAATCCGGTTATAGAAAACATCGATATCAAAGTCACACCTGGTGGCCTCCTCGACAAAACGTTTTGCCTCGGCCAATGACGGTAACATGATTCTTCTCTGTTTCATATTCAAAACTCCTTTTTTGGTAAACCCGGTCACATGAACCGGGCCGCCGGCTGTTTGTTTGCCGTTGGAATACTTATATCACGATTAAGCAGAGTTGTCAAATTTCATTTCATGGAAAATTTGTCCATTTATGTCGAATTTTCTTGTGCAATAGTTCCAAATTCGTCCGTGTTTCCGGTCATATTTTGCACAGATTCCCGATGCCATTTCCAAAAATATGGGAACCGGCGGATTTCCCCCACCGGTCCCCGATTTTTCTTGATCTCGGATTTATGGAATATGCGAAATTTTTTCAGCAAAGCTGTGAAAACAGCGATGAAAACACGGTTTTAAGCGGGTTTCCCGGCTTGTCCGGGACGCGGCGGCGCAGCGTTCCGGGCGGGATGCGCCGCTTTATCTCCGCTCTCCCGCCGGGCGCGGCCCCGTACCCCGGTCGGGCGCACATGCGTCCCCATCCCCGCTCTCCCGCGAGATCACTGGTTTAAGTCGTCGTCGTAACCGTCGTCATCCTGTCCGTCGTCATCATATCCGCCGCTCATGAACTCTCTGGAGGCCACCCGCTTGCGGTCCCGCTCCTTCTCCACCAGCTCGGAAATCTGCTCCATCACGTCGGCGCTGCGGCGGATGTTGGTGATGTCAAAATTCTTCAGGGTCTTGTCGCTGCTGACCACGTGGATGGTCCCCAGGCCCAGCATACGCTGCCACAGGCTGCGGCTCAGGGTCAGGTCCAGAATCCGGTAAAGTCTCACTTCGTCCTCATGAACCGTCAGCACGCCGGATTTCACAAAGAGGCGGTCCTCCGCCAGGCCGTACACGGTGAACGTCCAGGGCAGGCCCAAGGCGTTTCTCTTTCGTTCGCTCCAAATCATATTTTCTCGTTTCATGGAATCATCCTCGCTGTTCTGTTGATCTATGGTAAACTACAAATTCTGTCACTGTGCCGCAGGCAACCCTTTCGTCTCCTCACAGTTACGTTCATTGTACTATATGATTCTGAATATTACCAGATACCTGCCCCAAAATTTCATTTTTCTTAAACTTCTTTCACGATTTCAAAGGTATCGGCCATGAGCATGAGACCGGCGCGGAACAACTGCATCATCTGCCAATACCCCGCCCCCTTTAACCCCAGCTCCCGGATCAGCGCGAACTTGGCCCGGTAGCTTCGCACGTCCTCGAACCACACCTCGTGCCGGACGCCGTTCTGGGCGTAGTGGAAATAGGGGGACTGGGCCTGCTCGTCAAACCGGATCGACGCCCCATGGGAGATGGCTAACTGCACGGCCTCCACGTTACCGATGGTCCGGGCCTTGGTGGTGCCCCGCACATAGGGCAGCGGCCAGTCGTAGCCGTAATTGGGAATTCCCAGGATGATCTTCTCTTTGGGAATCTGCGTCAGGGCGTACTCCGCCACCCTGCGCACCATGTTAAGGGGCGCAACGGCCATGGGCGGCCCGTAGGTATACCCCCACTCGTAAGTCATCAGCATCACCTGGTCCGCCGCCTCGCCCAGCAGCCGGTAATCGACGCCCTCGTAGAGCAGTCCCTGCTGGCCGCTGGAGGTTTTTGGGGCCAGCGCCACGGAGACCCGGTAGCCAAAGGGGCTCAGGATATGCCGTACCAGGGCCACAAACTCCGCAAAAGGCACCCGGTCCTCCGCTGGAATGTACTCGAAATCGATGTCGATGCCCTGAAATCCCTTCTCCTGCATGGTCCGGCCCAGCTGCCAGATAATGCGCTGCTGCAGCTGTAAATCCCCCAGCAGCGTGTGGATCAAGGAGCTGTGGAAACGCCCGTCCGGTCCGATGGAGGTGAACGTGAGCACCGGACGGGTTCTCTGCCCTTTTGCAGCCTCTATCATCCAGGCGTCGTCCAGCACGGGCTCCACCAGTTCCCCCTCCTCGGTAAAGCCGTAGGAAAAGACGTACAGGGATGAGAGGTAGGGAAGGCTCTCGGAGAGAACCCAGGGGCTGATAAACGGGTAGGCGTAACCCAGAGACTCCGCAGGCACGCGGGACTTTGCGGTATTTGCAGCGGGAATCAGAAGGGCCTGGCCCAGCGCAAGGGCGTAGGGGTAGACCATCTGGTTGATATAGATGAGGGAGTCCACAGGGACTTTGTAGGTGAGGGCAATCTGATCGATGTTGTCGTTGGGTTTCACAGTATAGATTTCCATTAAATGGGATACCCTCCGCAGGGGTAGTCTTAAGGTATGTATATGTAGGGGGAACAGAGAAAATGAGGAACCGGACGGAAACAGACGGATATAAAACCCTTGAAGTGTAATCACAGTCCGGTATAATGAGGACATGGAGGTGATTCTGTGTTTCGAATTGGAGAATTTTCCCGGCTGACCCAGGTGACGGTCCGGATGCTGCGGTATTACGATGAGACGGGGCTTTTGAGACCGGCGAGGGTTGATTCCCGGACCGGGTACCGCCTGTACGAGACCCGGCAGATACCGCGTCTGAATCAAATCATCTATCTGCGGGACAGCGGTTTCAACGTGGCGGAGATCGCCGCCGCCCTGGAGGCGGAGGACGAAGGCCTGCTGGCGGAGCAGCTGGACCGGAAATCCGGGGAGATCGGGGCGGAAATCGAAGCCTGCCGCCAAAAACTCAGAAAGTTGGAAACAGCCAGAAGAGCGCTTTTAAACGGAAGCGGGATACATTATGATATCTCGGTCAAACCCGTTGCAGAATGCCTCGCGCTGAGCCTGCGCCGGACGATCCCCGATTACTACGGTGAGGGACTTCTGTGGAAGGAATTGGCCGGTTTCGCCGGACAACGTGGGATCGCCCTTACCGGTGAACCCTTTTCCATCTACCATGATCCGGATTACCGGGAAAAACAGGTGGATGTGGAGCTGTGCGCTCCGGTCAAACAGTCCGTTGCAGACAAGGACGGATTCACCTGCCGGACGGTGGAGGCGGTGCCGGTGATGGCCTTCACAATGGTGTGCGGAGATTTCTCCAACATTGCCGGGGCCTTCCAGGCGTTTGCCCGGTGGCTCCAGGACAATGAGGTTTACCGGATGGCAGGGCTGACCCGCCAAATCGTCCACCGCGGACCTTGGAATGAGGGCGATCCGGATCATTATCTCACGGAATTGCAGATTCCTCTGGAAATGGCTTGACTCTCACACGGTGTGAGGCCTTATGATGAACGCACATCAAACGAAACGGAGGAAACATCATGAACCATTTTCAGGTAAATCCCATCGGAACCATTCACCACAGCGAAGAGGGCCCCTGTATCCGGGTGGACAACGCCTACATTCCCGCCCTGAAGGCTCTGGAAGGCTTCAGCCACATCAACGTCATCTGGTGGTTTGACCGCCTGGACGACGAGAAGTCCCGCTCCCTGCTGCAGACGGAGCAACCGTATAAAGGCGCTCCCGCTGTCATGGGAATCTTCGCCACCCGCTCCCCTCAGCGCCCCAATCCCCTGGCTCTGACCGCATCTCAGGTCACCGGGCTGGACCCGGAAGCAGGCATCATCCGGCTGGCCTTCATCGATGCAAAGGAAAATACGCCGGTGCTGGACATCAAGCCCTACACCCCCAGCTTTGACCGCATCGAACACCCCGGCGTTCCCGCGTGGTGCAGCCACTGGCCCCGCAGCTCGGAGGAATCCGCGGAATTTGACTGGGATGAAGTCTTTTCCTAAATAAGTCCGCGCTATAAGCGGTTGTCAGGCTTTAAGCGGCACTCGCTGCATTCCCGGCTGTGGATGGATACAATTCCCCCGCAGGCCGGGCAGGTATACTTCCCGGTCTGTTGCCGCATAAACGCTGCCAAGCCGTAATCCCGCACAAACAGGCTGTTCTCACTCAGGCTGGCCGCGTAGCGCTTGTTGTAGCTCTTTTCCAGATTCCGGCGCGGCAGCCCCCACAGGGCTTTTTGTGATCACAGTGCCGGTAACACACCGCGCAGTTCATTCCACAAGGTGCAAACAGGGCCGGTTCGATTCCATCCTTTGGCATTTTCACGGCAAATCCCTCCTCATCCTTCATTTGTTTATCTTATAATACCACAGAAAACGAGTCAACTGTCTGTCACCTTATAGGTGAAAAGGCGGGCGCAGATTATTTTCTCTGCGCCCGCCCTGTGAATCTCACGCGGTATCAAACGACTGCCCTCCCACGGACGGCTGCCATCCCAGTCATTCTTGTTCCGTTTTCCTCTTACTCCTCCTTCAGCATCCAGCGGTACCCGCCCGCAGTCTTCTGTGCTCCGTTCAGCGCGCAGGAAAGACTGCGCCGGCTGATGCCTGTAGCACGGCTGGCGTGAGCGATGGAATTGAACTGGCAAATCTCCGTTCCCTCCAGATCCATCTGGAGTACCGGCCGCTTGTCGTGGTATCCGATGCAGCTCTCCCCGCTGATCTCGATGTTGTCCTGAGGGGTCTCCTCCTTCACCTTTTTCCAGATAAAGCCTCCTCCGGTCTTGCGCTCTCCGTGCGCCGCTCTGACTACAGCTCCGGACGATGTACCGGCCGCCTCAGCGGCCTCCCTGGAGCTCTTATAATCCGCCATGAAAATGCCATCTTTCGTATACTGGCGGTACACAAATCCTACATTCGATGTCCGACTCATATGTACGTCCTTCCTCTGCTAAATTTCGAATATAGTCATTATAGCAACTACAAAAGTATTTGTCCATATGCATCGGGAAAATATTCACAAAGCCCCCGCTGCCAATTTTATCCAGCAGCGGGGGCTTTGCAAAAGTCATATCATCAATTTTTATAAATCCAGGTACATGTACATGGGATAGGACAGGTACTCCACGTCGTCCAGCTTCTCCACCGTAATGTATCCGGCGGGCGCGTTTAAAATGGTGGGGATACGGTTCACAACCGTAGCGCAGGTGTGTTCCACCGTCGCAGGCTTCTGTACAAAGAAGGTGGTGTCCGGCTCGCCGATGATCTTCCAGTCGCACATATCGCCGTCCTCCGGCCCGTACACCTTTCCGATACACTGGGTCTCGATCACCGGCCCCTGGAAGGTCTCGGTGGTGACCACCGCGCTCATGCCGATGCACTGGCCTTTGGGGATCACCCGGCCCATGGTCTCGGAATACAGGTCCTCCGGATAGAAATAGGGAACGCATTTCTGGGTCTGGGACTTGATGGTCCAGCCCATTTTGTTGCAGAGGGCCTCGTTGGAGTTCCACACGTAGCTGGGCTCCAGGGTGGTGGGATGGGCGATCTTCTCCTCAAATTCCTCGGGCGTCAGTCCCACGCCGTGAGCTTCCGCCAGCGCCAGTCCGTAATCCTCCACGTTGTAGCTGATGGCGCCCTCGATGCGGTCGATGCGGTGCACGCCGCCCGCCACGCAGCCGATCATATTGATCCAGTAAATATCCTGCATTCCTGCGCCCACGATGGTGCAGCCGGTCTCCTTAGCCAGTTTGTCCAGGCGGTTGGTGATGGCGGAAGCGGTGGTCCAGGGATAAATGGCCTCCTCGCAGGTGGTCACCACGTTGATTCCCCGGGAAACGCATCTCTCAAAGTGGGGATACACATCGTCCATAAAGCTGAACAGCGTCAGAACGGCGATGTCCGCGTCGCACTCGTCCAGCACGGCGTCCGCATCGTCCCGGATCACCACGCCCAGCTTCTGGCCCAGTCCGGCGAACTCGCCCACATCCATTCCAACTACCTCGGGATTCACGTCGATGGCGCCCACGATCTCCGCGCCTTTCTCATACAGGTAACGCAGAATGTATTTTGCCATCTTTCCACAGCCATACTGCACAACACGGATCTTCTCACAATTCATCATTTTAATAACCCCTTTCGCGATGGTTTTGTATTACCTTGTGAGTTAATTATAAGGCTTATACAAGGTATCAAGTCAACAGGGAAAATCCGCTGCTTCCTGGCCGGCTTTTTCGGTCAAGAAGAAGAGCCGTCTTAACGGTTCAACGCTACAGCCGCACCGGGATTTGCAGGCGCAGGAACATGCCCCGTTCCTGCATGTCCATGGGCACCTCCGCCACCACCTCGCAGATGTAATCCCCGGTAATCTGATACCCTCTCTGTTCTATGGTTTCCAGCAGCCGGTCTATGTATTCCTTTTCTTTGTCAAAGCTGTTGCAGTAAATACACAGATAGGGACTGGGCGGAATCACGGTGATCATACTCTCCTCCACCGCGCCCTCGTCCACCAGCACAAAAATCTCCGTGGAGTCGTAGTTTCGGGCCAGAAGTTTGTCCTTTCGCAAAATCGTGCCCGCGTTGTAGAAATAGATGGGCGACAAGCGGTGAGCCAGCAGGTTTTTCTTCAGGTCCCGGAGTATTTTCTCATAGACGTCGATGCCATAGGCGTAGAAATTGATCCCGGAATCCACCATGTAGGTCAACCTTCTGGGAATATATTCCAATATAATGGCCCCGTCCGGCGGCGCGTTCTCGTACCACTCATAGCTCTCCAGAGTCCGGCGGATAACCCGCTTCTGGTAGTGCAGCTCCTGGATCTGCTCGTCGATGGCACGGGAGTTTTTCATCAGAATCTTTTTAAACTGGTCCAGGTCAAAGTCCTGTAACTGGGCGCGGATATCCTTCAGGGACATACCCAGGGACTTCATGTGCTGGATCATGTCCAGCTGGGCGCTCTGGCGGATGTCGTAGTAGCGGTAACCATTCTCCTCGTCCCGGTACATCGGTGAGAACAGACCGGTCCGGTCGTAGAGTCGCAAGGTCTGCTCCGACACTCCATTCAGCCTCGCCATCTGTCCGATCGTCAGTTCTTTCACAGTATCTCCCGCCCTTTCTTTGTGTAATTATAATAAATTTTCTGAATATTTCCGATATTTTATAACCCGATTATACCAAAATAACCTGATACCTACAATAAGGTTTTGAGTATTTTGTCATGTTTTTAACAGTCCTCATTTTTTCTGCCGGCACGCCGGGGACCAGCCAGGAAGATCCCTTCCCCGCGCAAATAGCGCCTCAGAACTTCGGGTCCGCCCATGAAAAAAGCAGAGCGACTAAGCGCTCTGCTGTGTATTCCGGCCCTGCTCCAGCATTTCCTTTAAATCCGCAACCGTCATCCCCTGCTCATCCAGAAGCGCCATCACGGATTTGAGCTGTTCCAGCTCGATCTGCTCCTTCAGCTGCCGCTCCTTCTCTTTCAGGGTCTCCATACAATCCTTATACTGCTCCAGCGCATCCACCACCTGTGCCAGCTCCTCGTTCAGCTTCTCCAGGGGCGTTTTCCGAACTCCACGTGCCATATCCAGTTCTCTCCTTTATCTCCGCAATATTCCATGGTTTGTACCACTGGTTACATTATATGCGGATTTTGGAGAATTTATGACGGCGGCGGAAAAGATTCCCAGATTTCTACTCCTCGTCCTGCTTTGAGCGGATTGGCTTCACGGAAATGCCGTTGATCTCCACGTGCTCGTTGACCTCGATGACGATGCAGGAGCGTCCCTCCACCATCTTTGTCTGCACCAGATAGGTCTTATCCGGGGCCACCTTGATGCTCACGTCCGGGGTTTTGATCTCAAATCCCCGGGTGCTGACCACGTTGGTGGCCACAAAGCTGGCCTCCCGGCTCTTCTCGTCGGTGGGATAGATCGTGTCCAGCTCCTGCAGCTTCTCCGGGTCCGCGCCGTTGTTCTCCAAAAGACGCTTCACCTGGTATTTGTCCAGGGTCAGGGGCTCCGGGTCCTCCTTGCGCTCCTCCAGCATTTCGCTCAAGCTCTCGTGGATATTTTTCACGGTCTCAAAGTCGCAGTTCTCGCCCAGGGTCTCCTCCACAATGGCCTGGAAGGTCTCCTTCTGGCTCTTTGCGGACAGGGGAATGGTGCAGCCCAGCACCTCGTCGATCAGCTGGGTGCTCAGCTCCTCCGGGTTCTTGGAGTAGTACAGCAGGCTGTGCAGGTCCGTGTTCCGGTCGTTGAAGGCCGGGAAGAGAAAGCCCAGGTCCGGGGCCTCCACCAGCCAGTCCCGGTTACGGTTCTCGATGGCGTTGGTCATGGGATTGTAGCTGAGTCCAGCCTTGGAGAGCTTCACCGGGCAGACGCTGCACTGGATGAAGGAATACACATAGTCCGAGGCGTCGAACATCTCGATGCCGTCCGTGGACTTGGCCGGGATGTCGTAGGCGCAGTGGATCAATATAATATAGTAGTTTTCGCCGTAATCATAGTTGGCGATCACCTTGTCGTAAAATTCCTCAAGCAAAACGTCGTCCTTCAGCTCGCTATCCCGCAGCCGCAGCAAAAACTCCTGGGTTCCGCCCTCCGCCTCGGTATGTAAGGGAAATTCCATGTTGATCAGATTCTTCCCTAGGGTGCCGGACATGGCTCCCCGGAAAATGGTAAAATATTTAAACGCTTCCTCCTCGGGAAGGGATAGAAACGCCTCCTTAAGCTCCGTGCGCTTCTCCTTCTCCGCGTCCACGTAACAGCCGCAGATTCTGGTGATGGCGCAGCCTGCGGGAGTGAAAAGTTTCTTGATTTCGCTGACTTCTTTCTTATTCATATGGCATGTCTCCTGTTCTGTACGTTCGCACCGCGGCCCTGCCCTGCTGCCGGTCCGCCGCGGCCTCATCTGTAATACTAGATCAGATTGGAATATAAGTCAAGTTGTGTTATAGTGATGAGGAAATGAAACAGTCAGTAGGAGGTAAGGTTATGGATTCAAAACAAAACCGGGAGCGCATGGAGAGCGGAAAGCTCTATTTTCCGGCCGACGAAGCCGTGATGGCGGAGCAGACCGCCTGCATGGAGCGGCTGTGGGAATACAATCATACCCGCCCCTCGGAGGGAGAAAAACGGGCCCGCATGCTGGAGGAACTGTTCGCCCACGTCGGAAAAAACGCCTATATCGAACCGCCCCTCAGGGCCAACTGGGGCGGCGCGCGGGTCCGCCTCGGGGATAATTTCTACGCCAACTTCAACCTCACCCTGGTGGACGACGCGGACATCAGCTTCGGGGACAACTGCATGGTGGGTCCCAACGTGACAATCGCCACCGCAAGCCACCCCATCCTGCCCCAGCTGCGCTGCCAGCTATTGCAATACAACCTTCCCGTGCGCATCGGGGACAACGTGTGGATCGGCGCGGGGGCCATTCTCCTGCCCGGCGTGACCGTGGGCGACGGCTCCGTAATCGGCGCGGGCAGCGTGGTCACAAAGGACGTGCCCGGGGGCGTGGTGGCTGCGGGCAATCCCTGCCGGGTGCTGCGGGAAATCGGGGAGCGGGACCGGGAATATTATTATAAAAACATGCGGGTTGACCTGTAAAAGCGTCAGCCCGCATGTTTGGGGACGGCCAGGCAGCCTACTCGTCGTCCTGGTTGTCCCCTGTCTCGTATTCATTTACATAAATCAGGTGGTTTTTAGCTTCTTCCACCACCGACCGGACCGCCTCCCTCGTGAGGGGGACGTCCTCCGGCTGAAGCACCAGGCTCAGAGCACAGGGAAGGTTGACGCCGCAGATCAGATGGCAGCGGTCGCTCATGTATTGGCAGAACTTCTGGTTCACGCTGCCGCCCAGCATGTCCGTCATGATCACCACCTCGTCCTCAGGCCCGAATCCCGCCAGGGCTTCCCTGATCTGCCCGTCCAGGTCGCGCTCGTCCACATAGGCGCTGATATCCACGATATCCGACCTGGAGGTGAGAAATTCCAGGGTTTCCTTCAGTCCCCGGGCCATCCGGTGATGGGATGCAATTACGAATCTTCTCATACGCTCTCTCCTCGCAAATCCTCGATTATCTGCTCCACATACAGCTCCGCTTCCCCCTGGGGGAACGGGGTCTGCATGCTCTCGTAGCCCTTGCCGTACTCCTGCCGCTCCACGATATAGCCCGCGCTGTAGTTGGCGTAGCCCCAGACGATCCGAACCGGCCCTTCCATGGCCGCTTTGATCCGCAGCCCGAAGGTGGAGAACAGCTCCCCGGGAATCGTCACGATCTCCAGGTCTCCCAGGTGGAACATCACGGACTTCAGTGTGACGTCCACGCCTCCCGCCTCCAGCTTGCGTTTCATGTGCCGCAGCCCGGACCACAAGAGTTTTTTCTCGTCCTCCCCCACCGCGGCCGCCAGCTGCTTTTCGCTGTCCGCGATCTGAGCCCTCAGGGCCTCTGTGTCATAGCGGTGGCGCACGGTATATTGGGACGTTCCCACGCCGCCGGCTTTCAGCTCCAGGGGCCGTTCCTCCGCGCCGAAGCCGTCGATCTGATCCATGATCTCATCCCGGACCCGCCACAGCTCTGCCTCGTCGTTGCCCCGGCGGTACTGACGGTTGCCCATATCCCCGCAGGCCCCCTGCATGGTGAGGAAAATGGTGTTGTATTTCTCATCCAACGCCTTTCCAATATTTCCCAGCAGGTCGGAGCTGATCTTCATGTTGTGGATGCCCAGCACCGTGGGATGGCAGGTCAGGCTGGCGATTCCCGCCACCACGTGGTTCTCGTTCCGAAACAGGATCAGATTCACATCCTTGTCGCTGGGCTTGTCCCTGTAGTTGCGGTTCCCGTAGACTCCCTCTATGGTTCCCTGCACCACGCTGGAGGTGACCTTAAGAAATCCCCGGTCAAAGCACTCGTCCACCGCAGCCAGCACACGGCCCACCAGAAAGCTCCGGTAGTCCGCCTTTCTCCGGTTGCGATCCTCCCCCTCGTCCTCGAAACTGATGTCCGGGCCGGAGTGGGTGTGGATGGTGGACAAAATGACGTGCTCAACGGGCACGCTGTATTTCGCAGCCACCACCCCGCGGACGTAATCGCTGATCAGCTCCTCCAGGCGGCACAGATCCAGCGTCATCCACACGAAGATTTCCCCGTCTATCCGCAGGCACAGGGCCCTGCAGTACAACCGGTCCAGCACGCCGATGGATTTTCCCGTCCGCATGGCGTAGCCCCGCATGTACATGGGAAATTCCGGCGTTATGTCATATTTTGCCGCGCTTACCTCTACCATCTGCACTCACCCGCCTTTACGCCAGGATCCCGAAGGCGGAGCAGACCATGGAGAACAGAATCACCAGCAGGATAATGGTGGTCACCTTCATGCCCTTGCGGCCGATCAGCTTATACAGGGCCCAGACAGTGAGCACGGAGATCATGGAGGGAAGGATCTTGTCCAGCAGATCCGCCAGCGCCATATTCACCTCTCCCATCTGGAAGGTCAGAGGCGTTTTCGCCGTCACCACCGTGGCGGCCAGAGCTCCCACCACCGTCAGTCCCAGCACAGAGGCAGCGTCGGTGATCTGGGCGATCTTTCCGCCGAATTTGGTGATCAGCTTGGTGCCCTCGCGGTAGCCCACCCACATGAGCTGGGTGCGGACCGCGATGAAGAATACGTTGGTCAAGAGCCACAGAATCGTGCCCACCGGGTTGCCCTCCAGGGCCATATATCCGGCGATGGAGCCCAGAATGGTGGGAAGCAGGGTCCAGATCAGGGTGTCTCCGATGCCGGCCAGGGGGCCCATCAGGCTGACCTTAATGTTCTGCACCGCGTCGGCCGCGGAGATTCCCTCCTTGTCCTCCAGGGCCAGGGTCGCGCCCAATACCAGGTTCGCCACCCAGGGATGGGTGTTGAAATACCGGAAATGGTTGTTTAACGCCTCCACGTACTCATCGTCGTCCGGGTAGATTTTGCGCAAAAGAGGGCCGATGCCGAACACCACGGCCGGGGCCAGCTGCGTATCGTAGTTAAATGTGGTTACCGCCATCAGGGACCATCTGCAGGCTCCCTTCACACAATCCTTTTTTGTCAATACCGGTTCTCTATTCATCTTCCAATCCTCCTGCAAATCCAACTGTGGCTCTCGCCTCATTATCCGTATAGAACTTGTACGCCAGCGCCGTTCCCAAAAGGGCCACACCCAGAACCGGAACCTTTATGTAAGCGCTGACCACAAAGCCGATGAGAATGTAGTTGAAATACTTCTTCGCCGGCATGTAATGCAGCAGCATTGCGATACCAAGTCCGGGCAGCAGCTTTCCGGCCACGGCCAGCCCGCCGGTCACCCAAACCGGAAGCACGTCCAGGATCGCCTGCACCAGAGGCGCGCCCGCCGTCAGGGCCACCGCTGTGGGGAAGGACATGAACACCGCCACCATCACCGGGCTCAACAGCATGATTCTGTACATTTTCTTAAATTCCTTTTCGTTTGCGTAGCGCTGGGCTTTCTGGGCGATAAAGGAGTTACAGATTTTAAACAGCACGTCCATCTGCACGCCCAGCATACCGACGGGAAGGCCAATGGTCAGGCCCACCTCCGGTCCCTGGCCCGTGGTTTGGGCAAAGGCGCAGGCGATAATGGTCGCCACGCCGTAGTCCGGCACCGAGGAGCCGCCGATGGCCGCCACGCCAAGAGACATCAGGGTAAAGGTACCGCCGATGTAAAGCCCGCTGTTCACGTCGCCCAGAATCAGGCCGCAGATCAGGCCCACTATGGCCGGCCGGGCGTGGGTCAGCGAAAGTCCGCGGCGGTCCAGGTTGATCCCCGCGGCCACCAGTATCAGTGCAATTATCTGCCATACAGCTAATGTCATCTCTTTTTCCCTCCTGCTATCTCAAAAACTCATCCAGATTTACCACCGAGTCCGCCGGAACGTACTGGGCGTAAATTTTGGTTCCGTTTTCCTTCAACACCTTGTAAGCCTCGATCTCCCGGTCCGTGGCGTAGGCCCTCTGGTACAGCTTGACGCTGTGCGCGGACTCGTCCGGGCGGGTGGTTCCGCCCACCACCAGCTCAGGGATCTTCACCCCGGCCTCGGATAGGCTTTCCAGGGTCACCGGGCTCTTCACGATCACAAACACGTTGTGGTCCTCATATTT
This sequence comes from uncultured Eubacteriales bacterium, assembly GCA_900553135.1. Classification (GTDB taxonomy): domain Bacteria; phylum Bacillota; class Clostridia; order Oscillospirales; family Oscillospiraceae; genus Lawsonibacter. Next base: position 46,744 of record USCO01000001.1, read on the forward strand.
CCCGGCCTTAAAATTGTTCAGCGCCTTCTCCAGCGTAATGATGGAGATGGCCATGCCCGTAGGGCGCGCCAACTTCATGCTGGCCTTGGTCAGCTCGTTGTTCGCCACCCCGTCGTCGATAATCATGATGCGCTGGGCCCCGGAGCGCCCCGCCCACTGCGTGGCCACGATTCCGTGCAGCAGACGGTTGTCGATTCTAGCCAATGTGATTCCCATAGTTTCATTCCTCCTCTATTCGTCCTCGCGGCCCTGGTCAAAAGCCGGCCGTCCGGTCATTTTATTCTTAGAATTCAAATGGATATAGTCATAAATGTACGCGATCTCGCTGACCGGCAAATCCACCTTGTAGTGGTTGGATATGTCCTGAAAGCACTCCTGGACCCAGCCGATAAAATCTCCGTGTTTTTTCTGGAACCCTTCCAGATCCTGGTAATTCTCGATGGAGGTCTTGGTCACCAGCCGCTCCACCAGGCAGCACAGATGGACGTAAAGGCCGATGATGATTCTCCCCTCCAGCTTCTGCCCCGTGATCCGGGAAAGCCGCGTCACCGAGTGCTCCACCTCGTCCAAGAGCTTTGCCGGATTCAGGATAGTGATGGATTCCACCACGTTCTGGAGGGTAAAGTTCTTCAGCATGTTCTGGTTGAACACCTCCAGCTGCTTCTCGTCCAGGTAGGCGGAAAAGATCCGCTTCAGCTGCTCCGCCCCGTCCATGGAGATAATATCCTCCAACGCGATAAAGGGAACTCCCTCGATCTCCGGGTTGAACAGCCCGATGATGCATTTCACCCGGTATCTGGCGAAAATTTCGTCCCGGCTCCCATTTTTTACCAAACGGTAGTAATCGTAGGCGATAAACCGGAGCGGTATGCAGGCGTCTGAGCTCTGAAGAATCAGCTCCTTGATCTTCTCCGCGGTGTCGATGCCATTCTCGCCGCTGAAAATGATGGCGTCCTCCTTGCGCACATTGTTGATAATCCGGTAGGTACAGATATTGTTCTCGCTGGCCCTCTTTAAAATCTCCTCCATATCCATGTTTCCGCAGATTCCAAGGCCGATGTCCACGGCCAGGGCCGTGCTGATGTTGTTGATGATTCCGATGTTCACATTGGCCAGATTCCGCATTTCCTGGTGAATCTGCTCCAGAGAACCCATGTCCACCATGAGCACGATATCCCGGCAGGTGATGTAGCGCTCAATGTGTTTTTCCAATATCCCGGCGATATCCCGGCTCTGGACGTCCAGGGGCATGTCGATGGCCTCGAACACCTTCTTTCCGATGATCTGGTTGGCCGCGTCCGCGATGCTGGTGGCCGTGGAATAGCCGTGGCTCAAAATGACCCCGGCCGTGGAGGCCACCGCGATATGCTCGTTCTGGCTCTTCACATTGAGCAGAAGGAACAGCTGGTTCAAGCTGTTGACCTCCACGTCCAGATTCTGCTTCACAAGCCCGGCAATCTGGGCGGTAATGGCCGCCTCCTTGGCCAGCTCCTGCTTCATCACCCCGAACAGGGCCCCGATCTCGTCCCCGTTGGTCTTCACCCACTTGGATACGATGTGGTCCGCCCGGAGCTGGATGTACAGGCACCGGGCCAGGAGATAGCTGTACTTTTTGGAGAGATTGATCCCATAGGTCTCTCCCACAGTCTCAAATATCTGGTTGATCATCTGCTCGTAGCTGGCGATCTTGTTGTTGACCAGCTTCTGCCCGTAGATCAAATAATCATAGTAATTCTTTAAATGCTGCTGACAGCCCTTTAACATGCCCTCAAAGCCCTGATCCCCGCTCTTGAAATCCTGGTACTCGTCCAGGATCATCTGGAAATACTGGATGGCCTGCTCAAAGGAATTGTCCCGGTTGTAGCTGCTCATGCGGATCAGCCGGTCGTCCTCCTCCTCCGCTCCGAACCGGAGACTGGACATCATGTAGTCCGGCAGATGGTAGGTGCGGATGGCGATCTGGCCCGCGTCCCGCTCCAGGTAGGCCCCGGCGCAGCAGCTGGTGATGCAGAACAGCAGCTCGTCGATGTTGTTCTCGAAGGGGTATTCCAGCATGCAGTGGAAGGCCCGCTTGCTGATGCTCACGTCCACGCCCATGCGCTGCCCCTCCCGTCTCAGGAATGCGACCAGCATCTCCTCCTTCTCGTCGATGGTCCGTTCATTTAAGGAGGGCACCTGGATCACAATGGGAATCCGCCTGGCAAAAGCCTTAAACAGCGCCTCCCCCGGCGGTCTGGAGGTGGCGAACACCAGCCTGGCCCCCGACTCATAAATCTCGTCGCCTCCGCCCACAGTCCTGTACTGTCCGCTGACCAAATAGGAAAAGATCAGCTCCTGCCCCGCCGCCGGCAGCCGGTCGATCTCGTCGAAAAAGATCATTCCCCCGTCGGCCCTGGACAGCCATCCCTTCCCGTCCCCCTCGCCCAGCAAATTCCGGGCAAAACCTTCCGTATTCTGGGCATACTCCGCGCAGTCTACCGCGATATAATGCCGGTCCGCCTTGATGACCTTCTCGTTCTTCCCGTACTCAAACATCAGTCCGGACAGAAAAGATTTACCCGTGCCGTTGGCGCCGTACAACAGGGTGGGAAGGCCGTTTGGCGGGTACTGAACCGCCGCCTTGCACTGCTCGATACAGGGACTTAAACTCAGGTAATGTCCCACCGCCTTCTGGAAATCCCGTTTGGACTCCCCGCTGCGGCTCTTGATCAGAAATTCATCCAGCCCGGAAAAGATACAGGTGTCGAAGGTCACCTGCGCGCTGCGCTCCACGTTCCGTTTGTGAAAAAAGTACACCGGCCTGGAATTGACCTTGATCGCCCGCGTCTCCTTCACCAGCTCGTTCAAATACTGGCTGGCCAGGTTCCTGGATATATTCAGGTTTTCGCTGATATCGTTGGCCGTAAACTGCTTCAATTCCTTTGTAGAGAAATTCCGGCTGATTTTTTCCAGATATCCGTAAACTTCTTCCTTGGTGCTGAGCATACTCATCTCTCCTGTTCTGGGGGATTTACCTGGTACATGTTTCATTATAGTAACTTTTTCAGATTTGGGAATAGGGTTTTGTGCATTCCGCCACTCATGTAGGGATTTCAGCAGTAGGATATGACTTTTTTGAACAAACTTTTGTATTTCGACACTAAAATTGACACTCTGAGGGGAGTAGACATGGTATAATTTAAGGAAACGTATCACTTATCGTCACCCGTGCCGGATGACGACAATGTATAATTAAGGAAACGTATCACTTGTCGTCACCCGTGCCGGATGACGACAATGTATAATACCTCTCATAATTCCCAATGTTCGAGGAGGCATCTGATTATGAACCCACACAACATCCGACTGGTAGCGCTGGACATGGACGGAACGCTGCTCCACGAGGACAAGCGCATTTCCCGGCGCACCTTACAGACGGTGCAGAAACTGGCGGACGCAGGAATCCGGGTAGTTCCGGCCACCGGGCGCGGGCTGGACGGGCTGCGCGGCACCATTTTGCAGGTCTCCCCCATCTGCCACGCCATCTGCTCCAACGGGGCCGCGATCCAGGACCCGGCAAGCGGGGCCGTGCTGGAGGAGACGCCCATCCCCATCCCCGAGGCCATCCGCCTGTTGGAATATTACAGGAACCGCCCGCTCTTCTTCTACCTGCACACCAGCCAGGGCCCCGTCCGTCCCGAGGGCTGGAAGGAAAGCGGCCTGGCGGCCCGGTTCCCCTACCTGCGTTTCGACACCTCAACCGTACCGGATCTGATCCGGTGGCTGGGCGGGACAAAGGCCTCCCTGTGGAAAATCGGCGTGTTCCCCCACAGCGACCAGGCGTTTCAGGAGATGCTGCGGGAGGGCAGCCCGCTTCCTTCCATGAAGCTCATGCGCACCGGGGAGTGTAACATCGAGATCAACTCTGTACACGCATCCAAGGGGAATGCGTTGAAATCCCTCTGCGCACGCCTGGATATACCGATGTCCTCGGTTCTGGCCATTGGGGACAATCAGAACGATATTGAGATGCTGCGCTTTGCCGGGGTGTCCGTGGCTATGGGGAATGCCAAAGAGGATGTGAAGTCCGCTGCGCGCTTTGTGACGGGGAGCAATGAGGCGGACGGGGCGGCGGAATTTTTGGAGCGGTATTTTTGGGGGTAGGAGTGCGTCGGACGCACCATTATTAAAAGGGGCGCCGTTTGATCACGATGCCCCTTTTCTGCGCTGAACCATAAAAAGAGTGTAGGCCCTGTATCAGTTGATAGGCTTACACTCTGTATGGTTTTGGATTATGTGATTCTGCTAACTTACTTTCAAGCTGTGTTACCCTTTCTTTTAATTCCGACATTTCTTCAGCTTGTCTGTCAATCAGCTTAAGAAGCAGTGCAGAATTATCAGCTTTTAAACGTAACGTATCATATTTCGCATTCAGAACTTTTATGGCATCTTGATTTTTCAAAACCTCACGTTCCACATTCATTAATTCTTTGAATGTATCCGCATTCTGTTTTTCAATCTGGCCTATATGACCATTTATGCCCTGTATCTGCGCAAGTAACAAGTCAAGTTTTTCGCTATCTGTCATAGTATCACCACCTCTACACTTTGGCTTGATATAGATAGATTGTACCACATCGAGGGGGCAAAGTCTATTCAATTATCAGCACAAACTATTTCGGTGATCCACGTCCTTCTCCACCTCTTTTTAACTGCCGTTTTCTATTTTGAAATACTCACCCCTGCCCTGCCGCCCGCTGGATATGGATCGCCAGAAAGCCGATCTCCTCCTGGGCCACGGGGCATTTTAACTTCCGGCCGATGTCCTCGCAGACCTGTGCTGCCACCTCATAGGCCCTGGGAAAATTCTCCCTGGCGTAATCGCCCATGTTCAGATTGGTCTGCTCCTTTTTCCGGGTTCTTGCGATCATGTACCGCAAATGGCTCATCAGGCGGTTGTAGCCCAGGGAAGCGGCGGGCAGGGTCATTCCCATGCCCTCCTCCACCTGGCGGATTCCGTCCTGCACCAGCCGGGCCAGCTCCAGGGACTGGGACACGTTCTCGTCGGAGAGGCCGCCGTGTATGTGCAGCGTAATGTAGCTCACCTCGTCCTCTGAAATCTCCACGCCCAGCTCCTGCCGGATCAGCTCCCGCCCCTTAAGGGCCGCCTCGTACTCCTGGGAAAACAGGGCGCGGATGTCCTGGCTGAAGGGATTGGGCAGCTCGCAGCCTTCTTTGGCCCGGCTGACCGCCAGAGCGATGTGGTCGGCCATGGCGATGAGAATATCGTGCCGGATGGGGCCTAAAAGCCCCTCCGCCGCCTCGATGATTCTAGCCGTCACCTCAATGTAGACCGGGTCGATGCCGTTCACGGCCTGGAGGGCGGAGGTCTCTTTTTTCACCAGCTCATAGCGCCGCGCGTCCGGGCTCCCCCCGAACCGCTGGCCCATCTTCTTCCCAAAGCCCACGCCGTTTCCCAGCAAAATGACCTCCTGCTTTTTCTCCATATCCAGGGCCAAAACCCCGTTATTGTTTAAAACCTTGATGACCCGGTACATAAAAACCCTCCCTGGTATGCGTTCTCTGGCTATGATGCGTTCTTGCTTTTACCATGCCATCGGCCGACAGACCGATCACATGGATTCATTTCCTTGATTATACCCGAAAATTTGGAAAACCGCCACCGGCCGGAGAGAGTTTTTTCTATTCATACCACGCGATCTCATCCAATGCGTTCACCTGTCCGGTGCGCTCCATGTGCACCGACTGTCCCTCAGACAGGCCGGTAAACACCGCCATGCAGGCGTCCGAAGCCGCGTTCGCCCTGATATAATCCATATCGAACTTCATGAGAAGCTGCCCCTTACTCACCTTCTGACCATCCTGGACGAATACCTCGAATCCCGTTCCGTCCAGCTTCACCGTGTCCACTCCGATGTGAAGCAGATACTCCATGCCGTCCGCCGTCTTCAGTCCAATGGCGTGCTTGGAGGGGAACACGAACATGACCTCCCCGTCCTCGGGCATCACCACCTGGCCGTCCGAGGGCATCACCACATACCCGTCGCCCATCATCTTGCTGGAAAACGCCTCGTCCGGCGCTTCGGTGATGGGGGCCGCAGTGCCGTTGAAGGGCGAGCAGAGGATGTGTCGGGCGGGCGGCTGGTTTGCCTGCGGCGCTTCCTGAACGGCGCCTGCCCCAGGCTCATTTGCCTGCCCTACGCTCTGGCCGTCCGCCCGGCCGCACTGCCGGTTTGCGTTCCCTGGGGCTGCGCCCTGCACCTCCTCGCTCTCATCCCCCGCCTGCTCCAAATACCCTTCCAGCTCCGCCTTAATCACCGTCACATTCGGCCCGTAGATCACCTGGACGCCCTGGCCTTTCTTGATCACGCCCACGGCTCCCGTGGCCTTCAGGCCCTTCTCATCCACCAGCTCCGGCCGCTCCACGGAACAGCGCAGCCTGGTGGCGCAGCAGTCCACAGAGGTGATATTCTTCTTTCCGCCCAGGAAGCGTGCGATATCCGCGCTTCTCTGGTCCACAGCGGCACTTGTCTGCCCTGCCTCCGAGCCATTCCCGGTCCGCTTCGCGTTCACATCCGCCTTGGTGTAGAGGCGGGTTTCCTCGTCCTCCTCCTCGCGGCCCGGCGTTTTCAGGTTAAACTTCTTGATCAAAAAGCTGAAAATAAAGTAATACAAGAAGAAATAAACCACACCCACGGGAACAATCCACATCCAGCTGGTCTTCGCATTGCCCTGCAAGATGCCGAAAATCAGCAGATCCAGCAGTCCGCCGGAGAACGTGAGCCCCACCGCGATATTCAGCATATGGGCGATCATATACGCAGCGCCCGCCAGAATCACCTGCACCCCGAACAGCATGGGCGCCACGAACAGGAAAGAAAATTCAATGGGCTCCGTGATGCCCGTCAGCATACAGGTAAGCGCCGCCGAGAGCAGCAGGCCGCCCGCAGCCTTCTTCTTTTCCGGCTTGGCACAGCGGTACATGGCCAGGGCCGCGCCGGGCAGGCCGAAGATCATGAAAATGAACTCGCCGGAGAAATACCGGGTTGCGTCGGCGCTGAAATGGACCACATTGGAGGAGGCCAGCTGTGCGAAGAAAATATTCTGTCCGCCCTGGATCAGGCTGCCGTCCACCATCATAGTGCCGCCCACCGCCGTCTGCCAGAAGGGCAGGTAAAACACGTGGTGCAGGCCGAAGGGGATCAGCGCCCGCTTCACAATCCCGAAAATCAAGGTTCCCACATAACCGGTGCCCGTCACCAGACCGCCCAATGCAAAAATGGCATTCTGCACCACCGGCCACACAAAGTACATCAGAATCCCCACAAACACGTAGGTGATGGTGGAAATGATCGGCACAAACCGGGAACCTCCGAAGAAGGACAAAGCGTTTGGCAGCACGATCTTGTGATACCGGTTGTGCAGCGCCGCCACTCAAAGGCCCACGATAATACCGCCGAACACCCCCATCTGCAAGGTCTGAATCCCCAGAACGCTGGTGATCGTCCCCTCCAGCACGCCCTCGGCCACAGAGCCGTCCGCCAGCACCTTGCCGGTGTTCTGAAGCACCGCATTGATGGAAACGTTCATGACCATGAAGGCGATCATGGCGGAGAGGGCCGCCACTTCCTTCTCTGCCTTCGCCATGCCGATGGCCACGCCCACGGCAAAGATAATCGGCAGGTTATCGAAGATCACGCTACCCGCCTTGCTCATGATGGTGAGCAGGCTGTGAAGCAGGGTTCCGTCTCCCAGGAAAGCCTCCAGTCCATAGGTTGCGATGGTCGTCGCATTGGTGAAGGAGCTGCCGATGCCCAGCAGAAGCCCCGCCACCGGAAGAATCGCGATGGGCAGCATAAAGCTTCTTCCCACCCGCTGTAATACGCTGAAAATTTTATCTTTCATCTTCACACATTCCCTTCCGTGCGCCCTTTTCATGCCCGTCTCCCTGATCTGCGGCCGCAATGATCTTCCCGGAAACGCCGTGTGATCCCCGCAGGTAAAGCCCGCGGTTCACCACACGCAAAAAGGCATTAACTAATAAGAACATTTCCATGTTCTCAATAGCTAATGCCTGCATGACCAGTAACACACTTTGTTTTGTTTTTAACTAGGTATAGTATAAACAGAAAACAGCATGAATGTCAATTTAAAATGCGCACAAAATGCGGCGTCCATTTTTATCTATTTTTCACAAACATTCTTCCAGGATACCTGCTTGTGCATTTCCACCCAATATCCTATAATGAACTACAGAACCGCTTAAAAGGGAGGAACCGTCATGAAACAACGCACCGACTACACCTGTCCGCTGGAGCTCACCCACGACATTATCCGCGGGAAATGGAAGCCCATCATCCTGTGGCAGCTGAACAAGGGAACCTCTTCCCTGTCCTCGCTGGAGAAATCCATCCTGGGCATCAGCCGGAAAATGCTGATCCAGCATCTGAAGGAGCTGGCGGAGTACGGCATCGTGGGCAAAAAGACCTACGAGGGTTATCCCCTGAAGGTGGACTATTTTCTCACGGACCGGGGGCGAAGAATCTTTGAGGCCGTCTCCATATTGCAGAGCGTGGGCATCGAGCTCATGCTGGAGGACAACCGCGGGGATTTCCTGCGGGAAAAGGGACTCTTGTAGTTACAAAAAAGTGCCTTCTTTACGGTCCCGCCGCCCTGGGCTATAATGGGAGGAAAAGGAGGCATTTTATGAGAGACGCAGAAAAAACCATCGGAAATCTGATCGACAAGCAGGGGGTATCCTTCATCGGCTCCGTGGACGAAAACGGCTGGCCCTGCACCAAGGCCATGCTGCCGCCCCGCAAGCGTTTGGGCATCGAGACCTTTTATTTCACCACAAATACCTCGTCCATGCGGGTGTCCCAGTACCGCCAAAATCCCAAGGCCTGCATCTATTTCTGCGACCGCAGGTTCTTCCGCGGGGTGATGCTCACCGGAACCATGGAGGTTCTGACGGACCGCGCTTCCAAGGAAATGATCTGGCGGGACGGGGACACCATGTACTATCCCGGCGGCGTCACGGACCCGGACTACTGCGTCCTGAAATTCACCGCCAGCCAGGGCCGTTTTTACAGCAGCTTCCATTCGGAAAACTTCGATATCCCCTCGTATACCGGGGAGGTGGAATAGACGCAGGGCGCATCCCGATGATCCCATCACCGGAGCGCGCCCTGCATATTTATGTCCGTAAATTCTTCTTTACAACAGAATCACCCGTACCTCTTCCCCCGGTTCCACCGCCTCGGTGCCTGCCGGGATGTCCACCAGGCAGTTGCAGCCGCTCATGGAGCTTAAAATACCGGAGGCGTGCTTTTTCACCTCGGGAATCCGCACCTGGCCGTTCTCGCAGATTCCCCGCAAAAACCGCCTGGATGGGCTGGCCTTGGGGAAGCCCTGGGGCATGACCGCAAGGCAGGATCCGGGATTTAAAGCCGGGTTGTGGCCCGCTTTGGCCAGCATGGGCCGGACCAGGAGCTCGCAGTCCGCCAGCGCGCCGAAGGGATTCCCGGACAGACTGACGACAGGCGTGCCGTCCAACACCGAGCCGATGGTGGGCATGCCCGGCTTCATGCGGATCTTCCAGAACAGGCGCTGTGCGCCGCACAGGGCCAGGGCCTCGTGCATGATGTCCTTTTTACCCACGGAAACGCCGCCGGTGGTGATGATGAGATCCGCCTGCCCGCAGGCCTCCACCAACCGCTTTGCCATCACCTCAGGCCGGTCGGGAACCCGCTCCAGAACCGTGATCTCCACCTCCAATTCCCGCAGACGGGCCGCCAGGAAATACAGGTTGTTGTCGTAGATTTTGCCCGGAGCCAGCTCCGTGCCCGGCTCCGCCAGCTCGTCCCCGGAGGCGAACACCGCCACCCTGGTTCTGCGGTACACCTTCACCTTCTCCCGGCCCAATCCGGCCAGAATCCCCGTCTCCACGTAGGTCAGCGCCGTGCCCTCCCTCAGGACCACAGCGCCCGCCTCTATATCCTCGCCCTTGAAGCAGTAGTTTTTCCAGGGATCACAGGGCTTGTACACCTGAACCTGCTCCTCGCCGTAATCCGTCTGTTCCTGGTACACGCAGCAGTCCGCGCCCCGGGGAATGGGCGCGCCGGTCATGATGCGCATGGCCTGGCCCGGTCCCACCTCATCCTCGGACCAGCCCCCGGCGTCCACCTCGCCGATGACCTGGAGGACGGCGGGATTCTCCCGGGACGCCTGGGCGATATCCGCGCTACGCACCGCGTAGCCGTCCACGGGCGAACGGTCAAAGGGCGGGTTGTCAAAACCCGCTCTCACGTCCTCCGCCAGAACCCTGCCTGCGCAGTCCAGCAGCGGCACCGATTCCATTTCCCGGATCACCTGACAGTGGGCCAGCAGAAAACCGGCCGCCTCCTCCAGGGATACGCGGTCCGCGACACCGCCCTGCCGGGCCGTCTCCCCGCCGCCGTCCGCTCTCCCCTCTGCAAATTCTCTCTCCGTCATTCCGTCTCCTGCTCTCATCTTTCGTCCGTCCTCCTCATGTTCTCCTGCAATGTCCACCGGAACTTACCTGTGGCCCATTGCCTCCAACAAATCCGGCCGGCCTGGTAACCCCATGCCGGCCGGATTCTCAATCCTCATTCGTTCCGGGCAGCGCCCCGCAACACTCAGGACGCCGCTTTCATGCTGTTTTGCCACATTTTAAAGAAGCAGAACAGTACCATCCCAATTATAGCAGTTGTCAGGTAAATTTGGAAGCCCGCAATTTGCTTAATCACGTTTCCGATCATCTCCTGCCCCGCTCCCGAAAAATACGCGGATGCCTTGTTGGAGGCCACGACGCCGATGGCCATTGGGAAGGTCAGCCCCGCGAATCCCGGCGCAAAGGGCACGGCGTAGAACGCGGGAAGTTTGATTACGATAAACGCCAGGGAGGCCATCACGCAGACCGTGAGAATCGAAACCACGATCTGGCTCGGCTCCTTCACCACATTCAGGTAGCTGACCAGGCACAGGCTGCAGGGAGCCAGTACGATGGCCTGGGTGTGGAAAGCCGCGGGCTTCACCTCCCGGGTCGCCAGACGCCACACCATGAAGGGGATGGTGACGGTGTAGATGAACAGGCCCCAGCAGAGCATGGCTTTCGCCATGATGGGAGGCAGCACCGCAGCCCCCGCCACGGTGGACACCATGATGCCGTTAAAGGTCACAAACCAGCTGGGCACAAAGGTGTCCAGATTCACGCCGTGGAACACGTTTCTCCAGAGGAACACCAGAATATGTACCGCATGGACGCAGACAGCCGCGATCAGCAGAATCCGCATGGGGCCGGGAATCCAGTCCCGGTAATAGCTGGTCAGGATCATGGTCACCATGGTGATTCCGGCATACAGGCTGGCCGGGATGGTGTTCTTGTACTCATTGTTCACCACGCCGGGAAAGCGGATGATTTTCACGATATAGCAGATCAGAACCACCGTGGACACCCACATGGTCAGATGGCGCACCCAGTCGTATCCAAGGGACTGGTACACATTGGCAAGAGTCGCGGCTCCCAGCATGGTGGGAACAATGGCGATGGGCATATTTTTTAATTTTCCGTTCATTTACGTCACCTCGTAGTAGAATTCAAAATTGTCGCCGGTATGGAAGAAATCGGAGTAATCGATGGAGAACAGGGGCTTTTTCACCCTGGACACGTCGATTTTCCGGGCGATCAGCTGGGTCAGCACGCCGCCGTAGGCCAGATCTCCCTGGAGAATGGCTCCGTAGATCGTTCCGCCCTTGTGGATCACCTTGCGGTACTGATCCCCTGTGTCCTCCACGATCTCCTCGTAGGTATCGTCCGGTTTCTCCGGCAGACCTAAGGACATGGTGGGAATGTCAAGAAAATTCATGGTGGACTTGCTGGCGAAAAAGTCCTCCATTCCGGTTTCGATCCCGGCCATATTGTCCGCCGCCACCATCCCCTGCTTGACCGCCGCAGGCCAGATGGGGGAACGCCCGGTCACGTCCCCGGCTCCGTACACGTCCGCCACATTGGTGCGCCCCTGAGGATCAATCACCAGGCCGTAGGAATCCAATTCCAGGCCGGAGTCCTCCAGGAATTCCACGTTGGAGCGCACGCCCGCCGTCACCACCAGCAGGTCGCAGGGAATCTGTCCGCCGTCGGAGAGCGCAAGGGAAACGACCCGTCCGTCATCGCCGCAGCGCACTTCCTCCAGGGCGCAGCCCAAATGCAGCTTCACGCCCTTTGCCTCCAGAGCCTTTTGATAGACCGAAGCCGCTCTCTCGTCCAGCTGCTTGACCAGCAGCCGGTCCGCCAGCTCCACCAATTCCACGCTGCGTCCCATATGGAGAAAGCCCGTGGCCGCGTCCAGCCCCGTAAGGCCGCCGCCCATGATCACGATATGCTTCGCGTCCTTTGCGGCCTCCATGATGGCCTCCGTCTCCTCCATATCCCGGAAACCGTACACGCCTTTGGCCTCCCGCAGCCCCTTCACCGGCGGCAGGAAGGTGTGGGAACCCGTGGCGATCAGCAGCTTGTCGTAGGAAAGCGCCGTGCCGTCGGACAGGACCGCCTCCTTTTTCCCGGTGTCCACGCCCGTACAGGCCACGCCCTTTCTCCAGTCCACCCGGTAACGCTTTGCAAAATCCGCCTCCGCGAAGCAGAGCTGCTCCCTGGTGCGCAGGTTCCCGATCAGGTGGTGGAGAATGCATCGGGAATAAATCTCCTGATCCTTGCTGACCAGCACGATTTCCGCCTCAGGACAGCGCTTTCTCAGCTGCCTTACGCCGTTCACTCCGGCCGCGCTGGCGCCCAATACCACATACCTCATGCTTCCACCTCCTCCATCGTAATCGCCTTCATGGGACAAATTTCCACGCACATGGGAGCCGGGGAACCGTCCGAACTGCGGTGCACGCACATGTCGCACTTCATGATCTCCTTGTGCTCGATGCGGTCGCTCTTTAACACGCCGTAGGGGCAGGCCATGACGCACATGTAGCAGCTGGCGCATTTCTCCCGGTCGTACTCCACAAAACCGTTCTCCGGGTTCTTGTGCATGGCCCCGGTCATGCAGGTGTACACGCACTCCGGCCGGTCGCAGTGGCGGCAGAAAATGGGGGCGCATTTGCCCTCGCTGTCGATGACCACCCGGTTTCTGGCGTCGTTTGACTCATGGCTGACCACGCAGGCCGTCACACAGGTCAGGCAGCCGATACAGCGGCTTCTGTCAATTTTGATCCGATACATGACCGTTCCCTCCTTCTGCTTTCTCAAACCAAACCGGCGTCGCCTTGTAGGACGGCTCCTTGGAATAGGGGTCGTAAATGGACGGCGTCAGCTTGTTGCACTCGATGTAATGAATGGGCGCGTACAGCTCCTGTTCCCGCACATGCCCGGAAATCCGCGCCCGGAACACGGCGCTGTGGCCGTTGGCCGAGTGCACCCGCAGGAAATCGTTCTCCCCGATGCCCTTCTCTTTGGCCGTCAACGGATTGATGTACAGATAGGCCTCCCTGGCCGACACGTCCTCCACAAACTGGACTTCCCTGGTGCGGGACTGGGTGTGCCACTGCCCCACCGAGCCTCTGCCGGTGTTCAGCAAATAGGGGAATTCTTCGGTCAGAGGCATGGGATTCTCCCTGGGCGCCTCGAACTTGAACTGGGCCTTCTTGCTGGGGGTGAAGAAATTTCCGTCCTCGTACAGGCGGCGCTGGTCCTCGGTCAGGGTCTCCCCCTCTCGGAAGGGCCACTGGACGCCCCGGGAGTTTTCCAGCATCTCCCAGGTAACGCCGGTGATGTCGCCGGGCATACCCTTGGAGCATTTCTTCATCAGCTCAAAGCAGTCCTTCGGCGTCTCCCAGCCCTTTAACAGTTCACCCATTCCCAGAGCCCTTCCGACTCCCAGAACGGCCTCGTAGTCGCTGATCTCGTTCTCCCCTCTGGGCAGGCAGGGGCGCATGCCGGAGAGGCGGCGCTCCAGGTTGATGTAGGTGCCCTCCTTCTTGATGCCCGGAACCACGGGGAAAAACACCGTGCAGTGCTCCGCGCTCTCGATGGTGTCGTAGATGTCCTGAACCACGAACAGCTCCAGCTTTTTCACCGCCTCCGCAAAGGTCTCGTTGTTGGTCCAGCTGTGCCGCGGGTTGGTGCAGAGAATCCACAGGCCCTTGATCCGGCCCTCGTTGATCCCCTCGATGATCTGGTTGTAGGTGGCGGTGGGCTTCTCCGCCAGAACGCTCTCGTCCACGCCCAGGGCGTTCGCCACCGCCGTCCTGCGGGCCGGGTTGGTGAAATCACCGCCCGCGTAGAGTACCGCGGTGTTGGAATATGCCCGGGAACCCATGGCGTTGCACTGGCCGGTGATGGAGTTGGCCCCGGTGCCGGGACGGCCGATATTGCCGGTCATCAGCGCGATGTTGATGATGGCCTGGGCCGTGCGGACCGCTTCGTAGCCCTGGTTCACGCCCATGGTCCACCAGAAGGACACCCGTTTTCCCTCATGAATCAGCCCGGCAAGCTCCAGAATCTGCTCCGGCGCAAGACCCGCGGTCTCCTGGGCCTTCTCTAATGTGAAATCCTTCACGAACTCCTTGAATTCCCCGTACCCCTCGGTGTGGGCCGCGATGTAATCCTCATTCACCCAGCCCTTTTCGATGAGCACGTTTGCCAGGGTGTAGAACAGGCAGAGATCGCCCTTCCAGCGCACCGGATACCAGTAGTCCGCGTTCATGGCGGTCTCGGACTCCCTGGGATCGATGACGATGACCTTCTTATTCGGGTCCGGGTTCAGCTTCACCCGTCTCCAGAGGATGGGGTGGGCCACCACCGGGTTGGCTCCCACGAACACGATGGTGTCGGACAGCTCCAGGTCCTTTAAGGTATAGCCCGGCGCGTCAAAGCCGTAGCTCTGCTTGTGGGCCACCACGGCGGTGGCCATGCAGAGGCGGGTGTTGCCGTCCACGTTGGTCTTTAAGTAATTGCGCATCACATGGCCGAAAATGGCGAATTCCTCCATGGTCAGCTGGCCCGTGCTGATGCCCGCCACGCTCTCCCGGCCGTATTTTTCCTGAAGCGCTGTGAGCTGATCCGCCACATGTTGAAAGCCCTCGTCCCAGGACACTTCCTTCATGGTGCCGTCCGCCTGGCGGATCTTCGGCAACGGAGAGGTCTTGACCACGGTCTGCTGTTTGTCCAGGGACAGGCCCTTGATGCAGCAGAAACCGTCGTTGACCGGATAACCCTTGGTGGGCAGCACCTTGACGATGCGCCCGTCCTCCACATAGAAGTCCATGTTGCAGTCCAGGGCGCAGTAATTGCAGGTCGATTGTACCCGTTTCATCTAAATTTCCCCCTTCTCAGTATTTGACGCCGCCCCAGTAGATCCGCTCCGAAACCTCGGCAATCTCTGGGAGCACTACACCTCTCAGCGCCCATTTTTTAAATTCCTCAAACCCCGTCCGGTCCACGATGTAACCGATGTGTTCCTTGCCCCCAGGGGCGCTTAGGTCGATGTATTCCCGGACGTAGTCGTAGGTGTTGGTGATGATCTTTAAAATGCTCTCCTCGTCGGCCCACTTGATGAAGTCCTCGCCCAGCCGCGGGTTCTTCTTACCCGTCCTTCCGAGGAGCGTCAGGCGGTAATACTTTTTATCACTGCGCACCCAGGCCCTGGTGGGACACTGGATCACGCACTCGCCGCAGCCGATGCATTTCTCGTGATTGCGCTGAATCCGGTAATTCACCATGGACAGTGCGCCCACGGATTTCCTTTTACAAGCTTTCTCGCAGGCCCCGCAGCTGACACAGCGCTCGGCCCGGTACTGCGGCTCGGTCATGCCCATGATTCCGAAATCGTGCATGCGCACCTTGGCGCAGTCGTTGGGGCAGCCGGTCAGCGCCACCTTCACGTGCAGATCGTCGGGAAATATGGCCTTCTCGATCTTAAACGCGAACTCGCTGGTGTCGTAGCAGGCGTAGGGACAGACCTTATTGCCCACGCAGGCGGAAATGTTCCGGGTGCCCGAGGAGGAATACCCCTTTCCCGGCTCCGGCTGATTGATCTTAAGCCCCTCGATGATGGGCTGCAGCAGCTCGTTGACCTTATCCATGTCCTCGTAGCGGATTCCGGGAATCTCAAAGCCCTGGCGCACGGTCATGTGCACGGAGCCGTCCCCGTAGGTCTCGGCGATCTCCTGGATCATGGACAGGTACTTCGCGTCCAGATGACCGCCCGGCACCCGGACCCGGGAGGCGGTGAGGCCCCGCTCCTTTGTGACGCGGAACGCATTTTTCTTCAGCTTCTTTGTATTGACATCCATTCTCTCACGCCTCCTAATCTACCAGTTCTCTGCCCACGGTGTAGGGGAATACCGGACCGTCCGCGCAGACGTATTTGTCGCCGATGCGGCAGTGCCCGCATTTGCCGATGCCGCAGCACATCTTCCGCTCATAGGAGACCCAGATGTTTTCCTCCAAAATCCCCCGCTCCAAAAGGGCCTTCACGGAAAAGCGCATCATGGCGGGAGGCCCCACCACAATGGCTTTGGCGGTCCCCACGTCCTGAAGCTTAAGTTCCGGGATGTACCTGGTCACCAGCCCCACGTTTCCGGTGTAGCCCTCCCCGGCGCCGTCCACGGTGAGCACCAGGTTCATTTTCCCGGCCCAATCCGCGAAATCGTCCCTGAACAGCACATCCTCCGGACTCTTAAAGCCTGCGATCAATGTCATGTTCCCCCGCTCCTCGGGATGGTCTGCAAAATACCGGATCACGCCCCGGACCGGCCGCTCCCAGTCTCCGCTGCTTCCAGTCAGTCCCAGCCGACGGAATTCTTCCGTCCGGAATCCATCGTTGATTTTCAGCAGAAGGGAGAGCGCATAGGGGTGGTGGGGAATGAGAAAGAATGGCGCGATCTGCTCAGGCTTGACCCAAATTTTGAAGGGCGGGCGCGGATCGGG
>USCO01000002.1 GCA_900553135.1 uncultured Eubacteriales bacterium
TCTTCAAACGGCTGCCCAGGGTGGTCCCCTCCGGCAGGAGGAACATGGTGATGGAGTGCTCTCCCCCCTGCTCATTGGTCAGCTTGGCGTAATCCCCATTGATCTCTTCCACGGTGTAATAAATTGGCTCCATGGTCTGCTCCTTTCTAAAAAAGCCGCCGGGAGAGGGTCTCTCCCGGCGGGCTGCGTGTCAGTTTTCCACACTCAGGCCACGATCTGTGGAACCTCAGCGGCTGCGCCCAGCAGATCCATCAGGTCCACTACGGTGTCTCCCGCGGCGGGCTGGGTGGTGGGCTTAACGGAGGTGGTCTGGTAATTGCCGTCCATGGTCATGGACAGATCCATGGCAAAGCTCTCACCCGCGCCCTGATCCATAGCCACGTTAAAGGCCATGTTCATATCCATCTGGGTGCCCTTCATGGTGGCAGACAGGCTCATGGCGCCCAGCTGGTCCATGTCGGCGGACATCTCCATGGCGTAACCGTTGACCTTACTGCCGTTGGTGTACAGGGTATACACCATCTTC
This sequence comes from uncultured Eubacteriales bacterium, assembly GCA_900553135.1. GTDB lineage: Bacteria > Bacillota > Clostridia > Oscillospirales > Oscillospiraceae > Lawsonibacter. The sequence goes on from USCO01000002.1 coordinate 527, forward strand.
GCTCCGTCCAGGTCGACGGTGTTCACATAGCTATTGCCCGACTTGACGAACTTGCTGTCGGCGAACATCAGGTTCATCTGATCCAGCAGGTAGGCGGCGTTGGAGTAGATGCTGGTGGCGGGGGTATCCTGGAGGGTCAGGGCCAGATACTCCTCAAAGCTCATCTCCTGGGCGGCGGTGGACAGCTCCAGCAGCTGGGCGTAGTTCATGCCCAGGGTGGCGGAGCTCTGATCCATCAGTTCCTTCATGTCCAGCTTGATCCAGGCGTTCTCCAGATCGGCCTGGCCCAGCAGCCCGGCCAGAGCCTTGCTGCGGAAGTACATATTTCCGTCGGCCAGGTCGCCCCGCATCTCCATGGTCACATCCATGGGGAAGGGATTCTCGGTCACACCGGCCTAGGTGAGCATGGCGTTGGTGACGTCGGAGCCGTCCATGTTGACGGTGAAGTCCATCTTCAGGTCGGTGTCATACTGGAAGGCGGTGTTGCCCTGGGTGAACATGGTGTAGGTGCCGTCCAGGTCAAAGACCATGTCCATCTTCTGGAATCCGGCGCTCTGAGAGGTGCCGTTCATCTTCATGTCCATGGCGTAGTCACCGGTGACCTTGTAATTCTTCCCGGCAAAGGTGCGGCTGTAATCCATGAGCTGGTCCATGAGCTCATAGGTCTCCTGATTCCCGGCCAGGATGCTCTTCACATCGTCCACAATGACGGTCTGATTGGTCTGGTCCCAGCCGACCCGGTAGCCCAGGGCCTCGGCCACCAGGCCAAGGGGGATATAGGTGCGGCCGATGGCGGTGTCGGCGAAGGGGGCCACGTCCATCTTCACGTCCTGGACCACCTGGGCCTGATTTCCGTGGGGGTCGCCGATGGTGTCGCCCTCATACCAGAGCTTCATGGTGGTGCTGCCCAGGGTGAGCTCCACCGTCATGTCGCCCACGGCGGCCTCGCCGTGGACATTGGTGTAGTCCATGTCCGGCTTCGTGGCGGTGACGGTCTGGGTGGCCTGATCCCAGTGCATATCCTTCTGGGCAAAGCCCAGCTGCTCAAACACCGCTGCAAAGGGCAGGAAGGAGCGGTTGTTCAGGCTCTTGGGGGCGGCGTCAGGAAAGGTGACGTACTCCCCGTTGACCATGACCCAGAAGTCGCCCTGAAGAGCGGGCTTCTGAGCCGCCAGATCGGGCTGGGCGGCCATGGAGGGCAGGCACAGCATCCCTGCCATCAGGCTGCCGCACAGTAAGATGGATAATCCTCGTTTCATGGGCGATCACTCCTTTAATTTGGTGCGCACCGCAGGGCGGTACGTGGCTTTGTCCAAAACAGAGCTGAATCTTCATCCAGAATCTGTCTAGGTTCACTATAGCACCAAACAGAGGACGCCGCAAGCGCGCCCGGGATTTTTAAGCGTTTCTTAAGATTTCCTCCCGAGTCTCGCCGCACAGGCCGCCGCACACGTGGACCATAAAGTCCTGCACGTTGGTCACGATGGTGCGCACCGACAGGCTGCCCCGGTCCCGCAGCTTGTTCACCGAGAACTCGGAAATATCCACCGAGTAGAAGTAAAGGGGACGCACTTTCCCGTCCACCACCCGGTAGCAGGGGGTCATGTTTCCCGTTGCCACGGTGTGAAGGGTGGTGGCCATACAGATGATGGTGGTGGCCCGGCGCACCAGGTCCCGCATGGCATCCTGGCCCCGGTACACGTCGCCGTACACATCGGGCAGAGGGCCGTCGTCCCGCACGGAGCCCACCAGCACATAGGGCACGTCCTTCTGTACGCACTCATACATGATGCCGTCGGAGACGCCGCCTCCCTCCACAAAGGCCCGGATGGACCCGGCCTGGCGCACCTTGTTGATGGTGTCGATGTGGTGGTAGTGGCCGTTGGGCATGGAGCGCTGGGTATAGATATCCTGGCCCAGGGCGGTGCCCATGAGGCCCGCCTCCAGGTCGTGGGTGGCCAGGGCGTTGCCCGCCATCAGTCCCTGGACATAGCCCTCCCGCACCAGGCGGGAAAAGGCCCGGCGGGCGCCGGCGTCAAAGGTGCAGGCGGGGCCCATGACCCACAGGATGTTGCCGTGGTCCCGCTCGTAGCGCAGCAGCTGGCACAGCTGGTCGTAGTCCCGGGTGTAGGCGGTCTCCCGGCTGCGGCCCTGGCGGAAGGAGAAGGTCTCGCTCTCCTCCCCCTCCTCTTCAAAGCCGTTGGGGTAGACGTAGATGCCCTGGGAGCCGTCCTCCCGGCGGCCCACCGCCACCAGGTCGCCCTTGCGCACGTTGCGGAACTCCACCACCGCCAGACCGTCCTCCCGGACCACAGCCACGCAGTCCATGCGGCTGTCCCGGGCCAGCTCCCAGCGGCCATTGATGCGGAAGTACTCGGGGAACATAGTGGTGGCGTGGTAGTCATCGGGCATCACCCCGTCGGCAGGGGCGGGGACCAGGGTCACGTCGGGAGCCTGGTCCAGGCCCAGGGCGGCAAAATCCGGATGGCGGTATTCAGGCAGTACAAAACTCATCAGGAACCTCCAAAACAAAAAACGCCCCGCGGACCGGAGGGGAAAAATCTCTCCCCAGTCCCCAGGAAAATTTGTGCATCACATACAAAAGGTTGCGGCCTTTTGCAAAACCGCAACCCTTTTCGGGAAAATCTTTTTTATTATATCCACTTTCCGCAAAAAAGTCAATTTTTCTTCGCCAAAAGTTTGGGCTTTCCCAGCCCTCCCGGACCGCATTTTCCAGGGATGGAAAAGGGCAAAAAGAAAGACACGACTTTCGTCGTGTCTTTCTTTTGGTACGCCCGAAGCCGTAGGGCGAAAAATGTGCCTGCGGCACGTTTTTCCCCTGCGGGTCCCTTCCCAAGAAGGCGAGTGCAGGGCACGAAGCCTGATTGGCGTTAAGTGCAATCGCTAAGAAAATAAAAAACCAGGATAGACCTGATGATCTATCCTGGTCTGGTACGCCCGAAGGGACTCGAACCCCCAACATTCAGAACCGGAATCTGACGCTCTATCCATTGAACTACGGGCGCATCTCTTAAGTTGCTCCGCTATTATAGCAAACTTTCGGCCCGTTGTAAAGTAGTTTTTTAGCCCTGACCCCTTCAAAGTCCGTCTACCCAGCGGATCTCCGCCGGCGGAGTCTCCATGGCGCACACCGCCCCCCGCCAGCCCTCTCCCTGGTACACCGACAGGTACAGCGGCCCCACGGTGTAGACCTCTCCCGGCCGGAACGGCTCCCCACTGGGGGGCAGCGGCGTCTCCAGGCGGGAGGGGGGATAGGGCAGGCCGTAGCCGTTCTGCTTGCCCATGCTCTCCTTCAGGGCCCAGAGCTGGGCAAAGTCCTCGGGACGGTCTCCCCGCTCCCGCAGCCAGGCCCGCTCCCGGGTGGTACAGGAGCGCTCCAGCAGGCTGTCCCGCCACACCCGCACCACCTGGATGTCCACCCCCACCGGCTGGGCGGACAGGGCGCACAGGGCCAGGGTCCCGCTGTGGCTCAGGTTGAAATGGCGGTTGGGCAGCTGGGGCATCCAGGGCTTTCCACGCTCCCCCCGCTCCAGGGGGGGCAGCTCCTCCATGCCCCAGAACTCCGCCGCGCCCAGGCGCAGCAGCTCATAGGCCTGCTCCTTCCGCTCCAGAGCCCTTGTGCCGTAGACCACCATGGGACCCTCTCCCTTCTCTTTGGTAATGCTGTTTGTGGGTCCAGTATAGCAAATATCCCCTTTTTTCTCAACAGGGCAGCTCCGCCCAACTGGGGGCGGCGGACAGGTCAGCAAAGAGCAACCCCTCCCCCGGCCACAGAGTAAAGACCACAATGAGAATGCCCAGGGCCACCACCCCGACCAAAGGCAGCCACCACCGGATGCCCCGGAAGGGGCCGCTCATCTTGGTGGGCACCCAGAAACCCAGGGCCATGAGGCCGAAGTACAGCAGAAGGTCCACCCACAGGGCGTTGTAGCCCATGACGATGTGGACCAGATAGCCCACCGCCAGCATGGCCCCGCACATGAGACACAGCACCAGGCTCCACCCCTTCAGCGCGCCAGGGCGGTCCCAGGTGAGCACCAGGGCCGCGGCCAGATAGGGCCAGTACAAAATTTTCACGTGCTCCCAAATGCTCTCCCCCAGGGGCGAGATCATGGCGGTCACCCCGTTTGGCCACCATCCGTACAAAAAATGGAGCACTACTCCCAAAAATGCCGCGCAAAGAAAGCCTGCCAGCAGCCGTCCCTTTCCATATACCATTGTGCACACCTCCCAAATCTGTTCTATGCCCAAAGATCCGTTCCTATTCCTGGGGATACCGGGCCGGGAAGCTGGACAGACTAACCCTGACGCTGGGAGGTGTTTTGGAATGTCAATGAGCAACGAGGATTACCAGCGCCTGACCAAACAGCAGGCGCCCCCCTCTCCCCTGGCCCGGGATCTTCTCTGGGCCTTCTGCGTGGGGGGCGGGATCTGTCTGCTGGGTCAGGTGCTGCTGGAGCTGTACCAGTCCATGGGGCTGAGCGCCGAGCTGGCGGGCAGCGCCGTGTCGGTGACCCTGATTTTTCTGGCCGCTCTGCTCACCGGCCTGGGGCTGTTCGACACCCTGGCCAAGCACGCCGGGGCGGGCACCCTGGTGCCCATTACGGGCTTTGCCAACGCGGTGGTCTCCCCTGCTCTGGAGTTTCGCAGCGAGGGACTCACCTGCGGCACCTGTGTCAAGCTCTTTTCCATTGCAGGCCCTGTGATCGTGTGGGGCACGGCGGCTTCCGCCCTCTACGGCCTGATCCTGTGGCTGATGCAGCTTTAGCCCCCCTGCCGGCGGCCGGGCTTTTCCGGAACCGCCGGCATTTTTCCGCCTTTGGGGCGGGGAAGCCGGATTTCTGATTGTATTTCTTAAGGTAATCTGATATAATGATTCGTAATGAATTTTGCGCCGGGTTTCGGCTCTGATTCCCAGGGCAGTCCCCTGCGTACCATAGACGCCTTCGGGCGTCCATTCTTCATTTTGTTCTCTTCTGTGGAAGGGAGGCATTGTTTTGAACCGAAAATTTTCACAGCTGCTCCAGCCCAGCTTTCAGCTGTATTTTGTGTGTCTGATCCTCTTTACCCTGGCCTCCGCCCTGTTCTCCCTGCCTCTGGCCGCGGTGGAGGGCGTGGTGGTGGTCATCCTGCTGCTGTACAGCCGGGCCAGCGGCCACAAGCGCCGCAAGGAGATCACCCGCTACATCGAAAACATCACGGGCAATGTGGACGTGGCCACCAAGGACACCATGGTGAACTCCCCCCTGCCCATGGTGATCTTCCGCCCCGAGAGCGACGACATCATCTGGAGCAACGACCGCTTCCTTCAGCTCACCGGTGACCGGGAGCACCTCTTTGACGCCAAGCTGTCCTCCGTGGTGCCCAACTTCGACACCCGCTGGCTGCTGGAGGGCAAAACCGAGTGTCCCGACCAGGTCTCCTTCTGCGGCCGCCGCTTCTTCGTCTACGGCCATCTGGTCCGCACCAGCGACAAGGGCAGCGGTTTCCTCGCCACCACCTACTGGGTGGACGTGACCCAGCTGTGCCAGATTCGGGACCGCTACCAGGCCACCCGGCCGGTGATGGCGGTGCTGCTGCTGGACAACTACGAGGATTTGATGAAAAACCTCACGGAGAACGAGCGCTCCGCCATCTACTCCGAGATCAACTCCCGCCTGGACGCCTGGGTGGCCGACACCCACGGCATGCTGCGCCGGGTGGAGCGGGACCGGTACTACTACATCTTTGAGGAGCAGTTCCTCACCCGCTTTGTGGAGAAAAAGTTCGACATTCTGGACACCATCCGCCAGGTGGTCAACCCCAGCGGCATTGCCGCCACCCTGTCCATCGGCGTGGGCAAGGACGGCTCCTCCTACCAGGAGCTGATGCAGTTTGCCAACCTGTCCATTGAGATGGCCCTGTCCCGGGGCGGTGACCAGGCTGTGGTGCGCAACCAGTTCACCTTTGAATTCTACGGCGGCCGCTCCAAGGAGACGGAGAAGCGCACCAAGGTGAAGAGCCGGGTCATGGCCAACGCCCTGTCCTCCCTCATCGCCGACTCCTCCCGCCTGTTTATCATGGGCCACAAGGTGCCTGACAACGACTGCGCCGGCGCCGCGGCAGGCGTGTGCGCCATCGCCCGGAAGAAGGGCGTCCCCGCCCACATCATCCGGGAGTCCGGCTCTCCCCCGGCCAAGGTGCTGCTGGATAAGCTGGGCCATTTGACCGAGTATCAGGACTGCTTCCTCTCCACCCAGGAGGCCCTGCTCATGGCAGACAAGCGCTCTCTGGTGGTGGTGGTGGACACCAACCGTCCCGAGCAGGTCCAGTCCCTGGAGCTGCTGGAGTCCTGCAACCGGGTGGCCGTCATCGACCACCACCGCCGGGCTGCTACATACATCGAAGGGGCCGCCCTCAACTACCACGAGCCCTACGCCTCTTCGGCCAGTGAGCTGGTCACCGAGCTTTTGCAGTACATTGCCGACCCCACCGATCTCACCCGGGTGGAGGCTGAGGCCCTGCTGGCCGGCATCGTGCTGGACACCAAGAACTTTACCATGCGCACCGGCGGGCGCACCTTTGAGGCCGCTGCCTTCCTGCGCCGGGCGGGTGCTGACACCGCCGAGGTAAAGAAACTCTTCCAGAACGACCTGAAGGGCACCATCGCCAAGTATTCCATCATCCAGAACGCCCGGCTCTACCGGGACAAGATCGCCGTGGCTGTGGTGGACCACACCGTCAGCCGCATCACCGCCGCCCAGGCCGCCGACGAGCTTTTGAACATCATCGGCATCGACACCTCCTTCGTCCTCTACCCCGACGGAGACCGGGTGATCATCTCCGCCCGCTCCATGGGCGACACCAACGTCCAGGTCATTTTGGAGAAGCTGGGCGGAGGGGGCAACGCCGCGGCGGCCGGAGGCCAGATCCCCGACAAGAGTCTGGAGCAGGTGGCCCTGGAGCTGGGCCGCGCCATCGACCAATATCTTGAGAAATAAGGAGTCCCCCTCCTTTTTCGACTCCAGAATGGAACATTCTGCGTTATTATTACTACTAGTATTCGGAGGAAACGACCATGAAAGTGATTTTACAGCAAGACGTGAAGGGCCAGGGCAAGAAGGGCCAGCTGGTGGAGGTATCCGACGGCTACGCCCGCAACTTCCTGCTGCCCAAGAAGCTGGCTGTCCCCGCCACCGCGGAGAACGTGAACACCATGAAGCAGCAGGAGAAGGCCCGTCTGGCCCAGCAGGCCGCCGAGAAGGCGGAGGCTCAGGCCCTGGCCAAGAAGCTGGAGGGTCTGTCTGTGACCATCTCCGCCAAGGCCGGCGAAGGCGGACGCCTCTTCGGCGCCGTCACCGCCAAGGAGATCTCCGAGGCCCTCGCCGCCCAGCACGGGCTGAACATTGCCAAGACCAAGATCGTCATGGACGAGCCCATCAAGGCCTGCGGCGGCTACCAGTATAAAGCCAAGCTGGGCTACGAAGTTGTGGGCACCCTGAAGGTCAACGTGGTGGAGGCCTAACCCATACGAGCAACATGCAGAATGGCAGCATTCTGCATGTTGCCTTTTCCACTGACTCTTTTGAACGGGGGGCATGCCCATGGACGAAGAACTTTTACTCAAACAGCTGCCCCACTCGGTGGAGGCGGAGCAGTCGGTGCTGGGCTCCATGCTCATTGACTCCCGCTGTGTGCCCGAGGTCATCGACCAGCTGCGGCCCGACGACTTCTATGTGCGGCAGAACCGGGAGATCTACGAGACCATCTACTCCATGTTCAACTACTCCCTCACCATCGACCCGGTGACGGTGCTGGAGAACATGAAGCAAAACGGGGTCTATGACGACAACACCTCCCGGGGCTACATTTTGCAGCTCATGGACACCACCCCCACCGCCGCCAATGTGAAGGAATACATTGGCATTTTGAAGGACAAGACCCTGCTGCGCCGGGTGGCCGAGACAGCGGGGGATCTCACCGCTCTGATCCAACAAGGCACCGAGACGGGCCAGGATATTCTGGAGGCCGCCGAGCAGCGGATCTACGCCATCCGCCAGGGCCGGGCCGCCCGGGGACTGACCCCCATCTCCGCGGTGCTCATTGACGTGTACGACCGGCTCACCGAGCTGGCCGAAAGCGACAGCGCCATCCCCGGACTGTCCACCGGTCTCACCGACCTGGACCGGGCCATCTCCGGTCTGAACAAGTCCGACCTCATCCTCCTGGCCGCCCGTCCCGGTATGGGCAAGACCTCCATGGCTCTGAACATTCTGCTGGAGGCGGGCAAGAAGTCGGGCAAAACCGTGGCCTTCTTCTCTTTGGAAATGAGCCGGGAGCAGCTGGCCCTGCGTCTTATTTCCAGCGAGTGCTTTGTGGACAACAAAAAGCTGGTCACAGGTAAGCTCACCGAGGAGGACTGGGAAAAGGTGGCTGTGGCCGCCGACTCCCTCAACCGCTCCAAGATCCTCATTGACGATGACTCCTCGGTCACCGTGGCCGACATCAACGCCAAGTGCCGCCGGGTGGAGGATCTGGGCCTGGTCATCATCGACTATCTGCAATTGATGCAGTCCGCCGGAGGCAAGCAGTATTCCGGCGAAAACCGCCAGCAGGTGGTCTCCGACATCTCCCGCGCCCTGAAGATCATGGCCAAGGAGCTGAACGTCCCCGTTCTCTGCCTCAGCCAGCTCTCCCGTGCCAACGAGAGCCGCAGCGACAAGCGGCCCATGCTCTCCGACCTGCGTGAGTCGGGCGCCATCGAGCAGGACGCCGACATCGTCATGTTCCTCTACCGGGAGGGCTACTACGACAAGGAGACCCCCAACCCCAATCTGGCCGAGTGCATCATCGCCAAAAACCGCCACGGCGAGACCCGCACCGTGGAGCTCCAGTGGCTGCCCGAGTTTACTACCTTCGGCAACATGGAGTGGCAGCACGAGGAATATTGACCCCTTCGGAGGTAAGCTATGTCCGACCCAATGCGGGAATTTATTTTACAACGCCGCCTGATCCCTCCGGGGAGCCGGGTGCTGTGCGCCGTGTCCGGCGGGGCGGACTCCCTGTACCTGCTCCACCGGCTCTACTGCCTGCGGCGGGAGCTGCGCTTCACCCTGTGCGCCGCCCACTATAACCACTGTCTCCGGGGACAGGAGTCCGACGGGGACGAGGAATTTGTCCGTACCTTTCTCGCGCTGTGCTGCTCCGGGGAGAAAATTCTTCTGCCCGACGGCAGCGTGGAGGAGCTGCCCCCCGTGGAGTTCTTCTCCGGCCGGGGGGATGTGGCCGCCCGGGCCAGAGAACGCCGCCAGGGTCTGGAGGAGACCGCCCGGGAGATGCGCTACGCCTTTCTGGCGGAGACCGCCAAAAAGGCTGGCTGCGACCTCATCGCCACCGCCCACACCGCCAACGACAACGGCGAGACCATGCTGCTGCACCTGGTGCGAGGCACGGGACTGCGGGGGCTCACCGGCATCGCCCCCCAGCGGGGCAATGTGATCCGGCCCCTGCTCACCACCACCCGGAGCCAGATCGAGGACTACCTCCGCTACCGGGGCTTTCCTTGGCGGGAGGATTCCTCCAACCGGGACGATCAATTTACCCGCAACCGCCTGCGCCACCGGGTACTGCCCGAGCTGGAGGCGGTCTGTCCCGGCCTTCCCCTGCGTCTGGCGGACACCGCCCAGCGCCTGCGGGAGGACGAGGAATATCTCACCCAGCAGGCCCAGGCCGCGCTCACAAACCTGGAGGAGTCGGAGGGCGCGCTTTCCCTCCCAGCCGGAGATATCGCCGCCCTGCCCCAGCCTTTGGCCATACGGGCGGTGCGCATTCTGGTGGGGCGCATGACCCGTGGCAACGACGACTGCTCCGCCGCCCATCTGGAGGGACTGGTGGCCCTGTGCCGCAAGGAGGGTTCTCCCTCCGCCCGGCTGGACCTGCCCGGGGGACTCACCGCCCGGCGGTGCTACCACCGCCTGGTGCTCAGCCGCAGGCCCCCCACCCCCATCCAGCCCGTTCCCCTCACCCTGTCGGGAGAGACCCGGGCGGGGGATTTCCAGATCGCCTGTTCCCCGGCGGTCTATCAGGGGGAAATCCAGGGCCCCTGGGAGATGTTTCTCTCCCAGCGCGCCGTTCCCCAGCCCCTGGTGCGCCGCCGCGGCACCGGGGACACCCTGCGTCTGCCCGGACGCAGGACCCGTACGCTGAAAAAATGGATGATCGACCTGCACATCCCCGCCTCCTGCCGGGATTTTCTCCCCGTGCTGGAGCAGGACGGCCAGGTGGCCGCCGCCGCAGGCCTGGGGCCCCAGGAAACCCTGACCCCCAAGCCCGGAGAGCTGTGCTGGCACATCCGCTTTTTCTCCCCAGAAAACCGGAATTTCCCGGCCTTGCAGCCGGATGTTTCAAAAAATACACCCCAAATGTGAGGAAAGGAAGATCATTTCATGTTAGAGAAGGACATTCAGGAGGTACTGTTCAGCAAGGAGCAGCTGGAGCAGCGGGTGGATGAGATCGCCCAGGCCATCACCCGGGACTACGAGGGCAAGGAGATCGTGCTCATCAGCGTGCTGCGCGGCTCCTTCGTCTTTATGGCCGACCTGTGCCGCCACATCGACCTGCCCTGCACCATCGACTTTATGTCGGTCTCCTCTTACGGCAAGGGAACCTCCTCTTCCGGCCAGGTGCAGATCACCAAGGACCTGTCCGGGGATATCTCCGGCAAGCACATCATCGTGGTGGAGGACATTCTGGACTCCGGCAACACTCTGAGCTACCTGCTGAAGCTCCTGGAGCAGCGCTCCCCCGCTTCCATCCGCCTGTGCACCCTGCTGGATAAGCCCGACCGCCGGGTCAAGCCCGTGGAGGTCCACTACTCCGGCTTCACCATCCCCGACGCCTTTGTGGTGGGCTACGGCCTGGATTACGCCGAGCACTACCGCAACCTGCCCTACATCGGCATCCTGAAGCCGGAAGTTTACGGCGGCTGACCTCTGACACAGACGCGGCGGTTGGCGGACCCCGCGCCAGTTTCAGTCCGCCGGAAAGGAAGTGAGTCCCTTGAAGCGTTTCAGTGCCCGGGACCTGGCCCTGTACCTGCTGCTTATCCTGCTCATGCTCTTTGCGGTGAACTCCCTGCAGCAGATGTACCGGGCCGACGATCCCTCTTATAATCAGGTCCGTATTCTCTTTGAACAGGGGAAGGTGAAATCCTTCTCGGTCAAGGACAACGTGCTCACCATGGTCCTGCGGGGCGATGGCGACGAAACCTACACTCAGACCTACGAGCTGGCCAGCTTCGACGTGTTTTACAACGACCTGCACCAGCTCATCGACGAGCAGCGCACCCAGGGGATCATCGAGGACTATGATTACCCCGTGGGCGTGCAGAACGCCTGGTGGTACCAGTTCCTGCCCTATCTCATTGTGATTTTGGCCCTGGGCGGCTTCTGGTACCTGATGTACCTGCGGCAGAACAACGCCAACGGCGGCGGAGGCGGCGGGCCCTCCCGCTTTGGCCACGCCCGCACCCGCACCCTCTCCGACCAGAGCAAGAAGGTCACCTTCCACGACGTGGCAGGTGCCGACGAGGAGAAGGCGGAGCTGCAGGAGATCGTAGAATTTCTGCGGGACCCCCAGCGCTTCACCGCCCTGGGCGCCCGCATCCCCAAGGGCGTGCTGCTGGTGGGCCCTCCGGGCACCGGTAAGACCCTCATCGCCAAGGCGGTGGCGGGCGAAGCCGGGGTCCACTTCCTGTCCATCTCGGGCTCCGACTTTGTGGAGCTCTATGTGGGCGTGGGCGCCAGCCGTGTCCGGGACCTGTTTGACCAGGCCAAGAAGGAGGCCCCCGCCATTGTCTTTATTGACGAGATCGACGCCGTGGGCCGCCAGCGCGGCGCTGGCCTGGGCGGCGGTCACGACGAGCGGGAGCAGACGCTGAACCAGCTGCTGGTGGAGATGGACGGCTTTGCGGGCAACGAGGGCGTTATCGTCATGGCGGCCACCAACCGCCAGGACATTCTGGACCCCGCCCTGCTGCGGCCCGGCCGCTTTGACCGGCAGATCTATGTGGGCCTGCCCGACATCAAGGGCCGGGAGGAGATCTTGAAGGTCCACGCCAAAAAGAAGCCTTTGGCCGAGGACGTGTCCCTCAGCGACCTGGCCAAGGCCACCGCAGGCTTCACCGGCGCCGATCTGGAGAACCTCCTCAACGAGGCGGCCCTGCTGGCTGCCCGGGGCGGACAGCGCTACATCGCCATGGCCGACCTCCACGAGGCCATGATGAAGGTGATTGCCGGACCTGAGAAGAAGAGCCGGGTCATCACCCCCCACGCCAAGCGGCTCACCGCCTACCACGAGGCGGGCCACGCCGTGGTCATCCACGAGCTGTCCACCCAGGACCCGGTGCATCAGATCACCATTATCCCCCGGGGCGGCGCGGGCGGCATGACCATCTCCCTGCCCCAGGAGGACCGCTCCTACCTGTCCAAGCAGGAGCTGCAGGAGCGCATCGCCGTGTGTCTGGGCGGCCGGGTGGCTGAGGAAGTGGTGCTGGGAGACATCTCCACCGGCGCCTCCAGCGACATTCAGAAGGCCTCCTCCATCGCCCGGAGCATGGTCACCAAGTACGGCATGAGCGGCCGTCTGGGCACCATCGCCTACGGCAACGAGAGCGACGAGGTGTTCATTGGCCGCACCATGGCCCAGGCCCGCAGCTACTCCGAGGAAGTGGCCGGACTCATTGACGAGGAGGTCAAGTCCATTGTGGACCAGGCCTACGCCACCTGCCACCGCATCCTGGAGGAGCACCGGAAGGAGCTGGAGCTCACCGCCCAGTACCTGCTGGCCCACGAGACCATGCAGGGCGAGGTGTTCGCCAAGGTGTTCACCAACCCCGACGACGAGGAGTTCCAGGGACTGCTGGATCACGAATAACAAAACCCGGGACCTGCTGTGCAGGCCCCGGGTTTTTCCACTTTGCGCCCTCTTTGTGTGGAAACTTTCCCCGCTCTGGATAAAAAACGGGACCCCTTCTCCAAAAGAAGGGGTCCCTGTTTTGTTTCCTTCCACCGGGCAGTCCCGGTCTGGGGTCACAGCCCCTGCACCTGGTCCTGCTCCAAAGTCTTGATGTTCCGCTGGGCCAGAGTCTGCTCGGCGGCCTCAGCGTCGGCCACACGGAAGATCATGTAGGCCCCGTCGGAGTGCTTGCCGCCCAGGAAGGCGTACATATACTCCACATTGATGTTGGCGTTGGCCAGCACCTGGAGCACCCGGTTCAGGCCTCCGGGCACGTCGGGGATGGCAACCGCCACCACGGGGGTGAGGTTGTGGACATAGCCCGCGTCCTTGAGGACGGTGGTGGCCTGATAGACGTCGTTTACGATGATGCGCACAATGCCAAACTCGCTGGTCTCGGCAAGGGACAGGGCCCGCAGGTCCACCCGATTCTGAGCCAGCACCCCGGTGAGCCCATACAGGGCCCCGGGCTTGTTTTCCACAAAAATGGAGATCTGCTTGATGCTCATGGTCAGCCCTCCTTAAATCTTCCGCTTGTCGATGACCCGGACCGCCTTGCCCTCGCTGCGGACAATGGACTTGGGGGCCACCAGCGTGACCTTGGCCGCCAGACCCAGCAGAGAGCGCAGGCCCTCCACCAGCTCTTTCTGCCGGCGGTCGATCTCGCCCAGGTTGTCGGTGAACATCTCGGGAGTCATCTCCACCTGGATGTCCAGGGTGTCGGTGGACTTGACCCGGTCCACGATGATCTGGTAGTTGGCGGGATAGCCGTGGTTGAGCAGCACCGTCTCGATCTGAGAGGGGAAGACGTTGACACCACGGATGATGAGCATATCGTCGCTGCGGCCCATGGGCTTGCTCATCTTGACGAAGGTACGTCCGCAGGAGCACTGTCCCCGGTGGATCACGCCGATATCCCGGGTGCGATAACGCAGCAGGGGGAAGGCCTGGCGGGTGATGCAGGAGAAAACGATCTCGCCCTGCTGGCCCTCGGGCAGCACCTCGCCCGTCTCGGGGTCGATGATCTCGATGATGAAGTGGTCCTCGTTGACGTGCATGCCGTTCTGCTCGGAGCACTCGTAGGCCACGCCGGGACCCATGATCTCGGTCAGACCATAGATGTCGTAGGCCTTGATGCCCAACTTCTCCTGGATGTCCTGGCGCATCTCCTCGCTCCAGGCCTCGGCGCCGAAGATGCCCGCCTTCAGGGGAATGTCCTTGCCGGTGAGGCCCATCTCATGGAGGGTCTCGCCGATAAAGGCGGCATAGGAGGGGGTGCAGCACAGCACGGTGGAGCCAAAGTCCCGGAGAATGGTGATCTGGCGCTGGGTGTTGCCGGAGGAGACGGGGATGACGGTGGCGCCCAGCTTGGTGGCGCCGCCGTGGAGTCCCAGACCACCGGTGAACAGGCCGTAGCCGTAGGAGATATGGACCTTGTCCTCCTCGGTGGCGCCTACGGCCACCAGCTGACGGGCCACGATATCGTCCCAAATATCCAGGTCCTCCCGGGTGTAGCCCACCACGATCTGCTTTCCTGTGGTGCCCGAGGAGGCGTGCAGCCGTACCACGTCCTTCATGGGCACGGCAAACAGGCCATAGGGGTAGGTGTCCCGCAGGTCCTTTTTGTAGGTAAAGGGCAGCTTGTGCAGGTCGTCCACCGACTTGATGTCCTCAGGGCGCACGCCCTTTTCGTCCATCAGCTTCTTGTAATAGGGCACGTGGTCATAGGCGTGACGCACCTGCTTCACCAGGCGCTCATCCTGCCAGGCCCGAATCTGTTCCCGAGAGGCGCATTCGATCTCGGGCTGATAATACCGTTGCACTGGAATCATCCCTCTCTTATGCTTCACGCAGAAATCAATGGTCGTTCTTTTATTTCAATGTCTCGCGCCCTTCCTCCGCCCATCTTGTCAACGGCAGAAGCAAAGCGCAGCTTTGCACAAAGTTCTTTGCCAAGCTTTCTTTCAAGAAAGCGGAGGTCAGGCGTTCTTGCCCAACTGGAAGGCCTTCTTGTTCAGCTCCAGGAACTTGGCGGGCACCATGGCCTCCAGAGAGGCCTGCCAGGCCTCCTCGGGCAGGTCAAAGTAGTGGGACAGCCGCCCCATCAGCACAATATTCACCGCCTTGCTGCTGCCGGCCTCCTCAGCCAGAGCCAGGCAATCCAGGGCATCCACCTTGGCGCCCTTGGCCTTCATCTTCTCCACCAGGTTCTCGGGATACTGGGCCGCGCCGGTGATGACGGGCATGGGGTCGATCTGCTGGGTGGAGGTGACGATCTGTCCGTCTGGCTTTAAGTACTCCAGCCAACGGGCGGCCTCCAGCAGCTCAAAGGAGACAATAAAGTCGGCCTCGCCCTTGTCGATGACGGGAGAATTCACCCGGTCGCCGTAGCGCACGTAGGTGACCACGCTGCCGCCCCGCTGGGACATGCCGTGGACCTCGGACACCTTCACATCATAGCCCTGCTCCATAAGCAGGTGGCCCAGCAGCTTGCTGGCCAGCAGGGAGCCCTGGCCCCCCACGCCCACGATCATAATATTCTTCGTTTCCATGGTTAACCCTCCTTGCCGGTGCTCTCAAAAGCCGCAACAGGACACAGCTGCTCGCACACGCCGCAGCCCACACACAGGGTGTTGTCCACATGGGCCTTGCCCTCCTTGATGGAGATGGCGGGACAGCCGATCTTCATGCAGCTCTTGCAGCCGATGCACTTGTCCGTGTTCACCTTCAGGGGAGGATTATGCTTGACGTACTTCAGCAGGGCGCAGGGCCGGCGGGAGATGATGACGGAGGGCTCGTTGGCAGCCAGCTCCTCCTTCACCGCCTGGTCGCACTCCTTCAGGTTGTAGGGGTCCACTACCCGGACGCGGTTGAAGCCCATGGCCCGGCACAGGGACTCCAGGTCGATCTTGCCCGCGGGGTCGCCCTTGATGTTGTAGCCGGTGGTGGGGTTCTGCTGGTGGCCGGTCATGCCGGTGATGGAGTTATCCAGAATGATGACGGTGGAGTTGGACTGGTTGTAGGCGATGTTGGCCAGGCCGGTCATGCCGGAGTGCATGAAGGTGGAGTCGCCGATGACGGCCACGGTCTTGCCCTCGCTCTCCTGACCCAGGGCCTTGTTGAAGCCGTGGATGCCGGAGATGGAAGCGCCCATGCACAATGTCATATCCATGGCGGCCAGAGGGGCCACCGCGCCCAGGGTGTAGCAGCCGATGTCGCCCATAACGGTGCACTTATTCTTGTTCAGGGTGTAGAACAGTCCGCGGTGGGGGCAGCCGGCGCACATGACGGGAGGACGGGGAGGAATGGCGTCGTCCAGGGCCACGCCGCTGTGGACGGGACCGCCCAGCTTCTGAGCCACCAGGTTCTGGGAGAACTCGCCCTCCAGGGGCAGCACGTTCTTGCCCCACACCTTCAGGCCCAGCTTGCGGCAGTGGTCCTCAATGATGGAGTCCAGCTCCTCAACGACCACCAGCTTGTCCACCTTGCTGGCAAAGTCCAGGATGAGCTTGACGGGCAGGGGATTCACCATGCCCAGCTTCAGCACGGACACGCTGTCTCCAAAGACCTCCTTCACATACTGGTAGGAGGTGGAAGAGGTGATGACACCCATGGAGGTGCCGCCCATCTCCACCCGGTTGATGGGGGCGGTCTCGGCGTACTGGATGAGCTTGCGGGTGCGCTCCTCCACCACGGGGTGGCGGCGGATGGCGTTGCCGGGCATCATCACATACTTGGCGATGTTCTTCTCATAGGGGTGGGCGGGGGCCTCCTGACGGGGGCTGGTCTCCACGATGGACTGGGAGTGGGACACCCGGGTGCACATCTTCAGGATGACGGGGGTATCGAACTCCTCGCTGATCTCATAGGCCAGCTTGGTGAAGGCCAGGGCCTCGGCGGAGTCGGAAGGCTCCAGCATGGGCACCTTGGCGGCGATGGCGTAGTGGCGGGAGTCCTGCTCGTTCTGAGAGGAGTGCATCCCCGCGTCGTCGGCCACGGCGATGATCATGCCCGCGTTCACGCCAGTGTAGGAGACGGTGAACAGGGGGTCGGCGGCCACGTTGAGACCCACGTGCTTCATGCCGCAGAAGGAGCGCTTGCCGGCCAGGCTTGCGCCGAAGGCGGTCTCCATGGCCACCTTCTCGTTGGGGGCCCACTCGCAGTAGATCTCGTCAAACTTGGCAGCTTCCTCGGTGATCTCGGTACTGGGGGTGCCGGGATAGCTGGAGACCACACAGCATCCCGCCTCATACAATCCCCGGGCAGCGGCAGCGTTGCCCAGCATCAGTTGTTTCATGGTTCTTCCCTGCTTTCCTCAAAAAATGCTCCGGTTAGGGGTCCTGTTTGTCCAGTCCCTCCCGGACGATAATGTCGCGTACCACGCCGCCCGCGCCGTTTTCCAGCATGGACCGGCGCACCCGGCTGATGGTGGCGCTGCTGGCTCCGGTTTTCTCCAGAATATCCAGATAGACCAGGCCCTGCTGCAAATAGACCGCCACGTCAAATCGCTGCTCCATGGACTGAAGCTCGGTGGGGGTGCACAGGTCTTCAAAAAACCGCTGGCACTCCTCCAGATCCTTCAGCTTCAGAATGGTCTCGTACAGGGCCAGGCTGCGCTCTTTCCGCTCTGCCTTTGCCATAGGACATCTCCTTTCTTTCAGGTCACGGGGACCTGTCCTGTGACTCTGCTAAATATGTTAACACATTAAAGCGTGAAGGTAAACAGGGAATTTCTCTTTTCTCCGATTTTTTCTTCCGCCGGAAAAATCCCCCTTCTTTCCCCCCTTGCCCCTTGACTTTCCCAGGATTCTGGAGTATGATACTTTAACGGTTTAAAGACAGAAATCACTCGTGGGGCTCTGTCCCCCTTTTTGGGAAAGGAATGAGTCATCAATGCCCATCACCGATCTGCTGGAGCGCAACAGTAAGCTCTACGGCGATGAGATCGCCCTGGTGGAGATCAACCCCGAAATTCAGGAGACCCAGCGGGTCACCTGGAAGGAATATGAACTGATCCAGCCCACCTCTACCGCCCCCTACCGCCGGGAGATCACCTGGTCCGTCTTTGATGAGAAGGCCAACCGGGTGGCCAACATGCTCCTGGGCCGCGGCATCCGCAAGGGGCAGAAGGTGGCTATTTTGCTGATGAACTGCCTGGAGTGGCTGCCCATCTACTTCGGCATTTTAAAGGCGGGCGCGGTGGCCGTCCCCCTGAACTTCCGCTACACCGCCGATGAGATCGAATACTGCGTCAAGCTGGCCGAGGCCGACGTGCTGTTCTTCGGCCCCGAGTTTATTGGGCGTGTGGAGGATGTGGTGCCCTCCATCGGCGCGGAGCGGCTGCTCTTCTTTGTGGGCGACACCTGCCCCTCCTTTGCCGAGGACTACCACCGGGCCACCGCCAACTGCTCCTCCGCCGCCCCCAAGGTACTGGTGGACGACGAGGACGACGGCGCCATCTACTACTCCTCCGGCACCACCGGCTTCCCCAAGGCCATTCTCCTCACCCACCGCTGTCTCCTCCAGGCCGCCCGCATGGAGGCCATCCACCACGAGACCACCCACGAGGACGTGTTTTTGTGCATCCCGCCCCTGTACCACACCGGCGCCAAGATGCACTGGTTCGGCTCCCTCTTCACCGGCAGCCGGGCGGTGCTGCTGAAGGGCAACTCCCCCAAGGCCATCTTTGACGCCGTCTCCCAGGAGCGCTGCACCATCGTGTGGCTGCTGGTGCCCTGGTGTCAGGACATTCTGGCCGCGTTGGACCGGGGAGACTTGAAGCTGGAGGACTTCCAGCTCAGCCAGTGGCGGCTCATGCACATCGGCGCCCAGCCCGTGCCCCCATCCCTGATCAAGCACTGGATGGGCTACTTCCCCCACCACAAGTACGACACCAACTACGGCCTGTCCGAGTCCACCGGCCCGGGCTGTGTCCATCTGGGCATGGACCACATTGACAAGGTGGGTGCCATCGGCGTCCCCGGCTACGGCTGGAAGGTCAAGATTGTGGACGAGGAGGGCAATCCCGTGGAGCAGGGCCAGGTGGGCGAGCTGTGCGTCAAGGGCCCCGGCGTCATGAAGTGCTACTACCACGATCCCGACGCCACCGCCGCTGTGCTCCAGGGTAAATGGCTCCACACCGGCGACATGGCCAAGCAGGATGCGGACGGCTTCTACTTCCTGGTAGACCGGAAGAAGGACGTCATCATCTCCGGCGGCGAGAACCTCTATCCCGTTCAGATCGAGGACTTCCTCTCCGCCTATCCCAAGGTCCACGACGTGGCCGTCATCGGCCTGCCCGACAAGCGCCTGGGCGAGATCGCCGCGGCCATCATCCAGGTGAAGGACGGCATGACCTGCACCGAGAGCGAGATCAACCAGTTCTGCACCGATCTGCCCCGGTACAAGCGGCCCCGGAAGATCATCTTCGCCGACGTGCCCCGCAACCCCACCGGCAAGATCGAAAAGCCCAAGCTGCGGGAGAAGTACTGCGGCGTCCGCCTCGTCGAGGCCCAGAACCGCGGCTAACCTACTTTTTTCGTGAAAAAAGTAGGCAAAAAAGCACTCTGCGAAGCTCCGCTTCGCCTCTGCGGTTCAAGAAAAGAGTTCCAGACTTAGGACTTCCACTTCCAAAAAGCTGCACCGTTTTCATCAGAAAAGCAGGAAAAAAGCCCTGACAAATCCACCATTCCCCCTTTCGGGTACAAGAAAAGAGGAGAGTCATCCTTCCGACGACTCTCCTCTTCCTTTTCTTCATGGCATGGAATGTCAGCCCAAGAGCCCCAGGTGCTCCAGCAGGATCTTGCAGCCCATAAGGATCAGCACCAGGCCGCCGATGAGCTCCGCCCGGGACTTGCCCCGCTCCCCCACCAGGCCGCCGGCCTTCACACCCACGCCGGACAGCACCAGGGTGGTCAGGCCGATGAGGGTCACCGCCGGGACGATCTCCACCTGCAGGAAGGCGAAGGTGATGCCCACGGTCAGGGCGTCAATGCTGGTGGCCACCGCCAGGGGCAGCATGGCGGCAAAGCCGAAGGAGGCCCCTACCTCTTCTTCCTCCTGGCTGCGGGACTCCCGCACCATGTTGCCGCCGATGAGGCACAGCAGCCCAAAGGCGATCCAGTGGTCCACGCTGGAGATGAACCCCTGGAAGCGCACCCCCAGCAGCCAGCCCAAAAAGGGCATCAGCGCCTGGAAGCCGCCGAACCACACCCCCGCCGTCAGGGCGTGGCCCATGGTCACCCGCCCGGCGGACAGTCCTTTGCACACGGACACGGCAAAGGCGTCCATGGACAGGCCCACCGCAATGATAAACAGTTCCCAAATGCTCATATTTGTTTCTCCTCCCCGTCGGCGGGCAAAAAAAGCGAGACTTATCCGCTCTTGGCAGATAAGTCTCGTCATGTAAAACAAAGCCAGAGGTCCCCACGACCTCAGTATGTTGACCTTGTTACGCGGACAGCCGCGCCGACTACTCCCTTACTTGTAGTGGGATGGTAGCATATCCCCGCCGGATTTGTCAAGGCAAACTCTGTCGCAGGGATGATTTTCCCGGATTAAAACTTTTCCAGCTTCTCCAGGTCCATCACAAACACGGTCACGCCGCCCAGCTCTACCTTCACCGGCACCGAGGGCATGGCCGCCGCGTACTGGCTGCCCGTGGGCATGGCCACGTTGGAGTAGATGGTCTGCTGCCGCTTGCCCGCGCAGCGCTTCAAAATGTCCAGGGCCTGCTCCAGCTTGTCAGCCTCCACGCCCAGCATGATGGTGATGTTCTTTTTCTTCCAAAAGCCTCCCGTGGAGCTGAGCATGGTGACAAAAAAGCCCTGCTTGTTCAGCTCGCTCACTGTGGTGTCGTAGTCATCCTCCTGCACCACGGCCATGATCATTTTGTTCTTGGATTCCATCCTGATCCCTCGCTCTCGTCGGTTCGGATTTTTCCACCTGGCTTGCCCGGGTAGTTATTCCCCATGATACATCATTTTGCCGGAAAAGGAAAGTCCCATTCTGTCCCGGAAAAATTGATTCCCGGGCTGAAACTTTTTCCCCATTCCATCCATCTTAATGAATGATCGTTTGATCATCCCGGAAAGGAGCCCTTTCCCTTTATGAGCACCTTTACCCTTGACCCCCAGACCTTCACCGCCCTGGTCATGGAGCATCAGGCCGCCCTTTACCGCACCGCCCGTTCCCTGCTCTCCAACCCACAGGACGTGGAGGACGCGGTACAGCAGGCCATCTGCGCCGCATTTGCCCACCGGGAGCAGCTGCGCGAGCCGGAAAAATTCAAAGCCTGGCTTCTCCGCATTCTGGTCAACACCTGCTATGAACAGCTGCGCCGCCAGCGGCGCACGGTGGAGCTGTCTGCCGTGGAGGACACCCTCACCGCCCCAGGCCAGGACCCCACTGAGTCCATCAGCCTGTGGCAGGCGGTGCTGGCTCTCCCCGAGCCCATGCGCTGCGTGGTGACGCTGTTCTATTACGAGGACTGCACCGTCGCCCAGACCGCCCAAATTCTGAATCTGTCCCAGGGCGCGGTGAAAACCCGGCTCTCCCGGGCCCGCGACCAGCTGCGGAAACTTCTAACGGAGGATTGACTATGGACCCATTGGATGAAAAGTTAAAACAGCGGGCCAAAGAGGAGCCCTTTCCCCTGCCTGAGGAGTTTTCCCAGCGGCTGGAGGCTCTTTGCCGGGAGCTGGAGGCCCAGCCTGCCCGAAAAAAGCGGGTCTTTCACCCCCTGCGCTGGACGGCGGGAGCCGCCGCGGCCCTGATTCTCCTGCTGCCCAATGTGTCTGTCTCCGCCCAGGCGGCCATGGAGCAGATCCCGGTGCTGGGCTCCATCGTCCGGGTGGTCACCCTGCGCAACTACTTTTATGACGACGGGCACAGCTTTGCCTCGGTGTCCATCCCCTCCGTCTCCCAGGGCGGCCCCGGGGGCGACGCGGTAAACGAGGCTGTGCAGGAGTACACCGACCGCCTGCTGACCCAGTTCCAGCAGGACATCCAGGACACTGGCGAGGGATACCAGGGTCTGGACGTAAGCTATGAGGTGACCTGCGACACCGATACCTGGTTCACCCTGCGCATCAACGCCCTCCAGGTCCAGGCCAGCGGCCACGAGATGGTGCGCTATTACCACATTGACAAGACCACCGGCGAGATGGTCACCCTGTCCGACCTGTTCCCCCAGGGCACCGACTACGTCACCCCCCTCTCCCAGGAGGTGCTGCGGCAGATGGAGGGAGAACCCGACTTCTTCCCCGAGGATTTTGCCGCCATCGACCCCCAGCAGAGCTTTTACTGGGACGATCAGGGCGACTTGACCCTGGTCTTTGACGAGGCCGAGGTGGCCCCCGCATCCCGGGGCGTGGTGGAATTCCACACCCCCCAGGAGGTCACCCAGCCCCTGGGCATGACAGCCCCCTGATCCCCGCTCCCATTCCCTTGACACAGGCCTGCTTCCTTGATATAGTCGTGGAAAGGCTGGCAACATAAGGAGGTTTTTCCCATGGCTTGGGACTTTTTTGCTCACATCCGTATGATGGAGCTGCTCTACCATAAAATGCAGGCCCCCGTACTGGAGCAGTATCAGCTCACCCAGATCGAGCTGGACGTGCTGCTCTTCCTGGCCCACCACCCTCATCTGGACACCGCCAAAGACATTGTGGAGGTCCGCCGGCTCACCAAGTCCCACGTCTCCGCCGCGGTGGAGCGCCTGGTATGCCGGGAGTATTTGCAGCGGGTGCGCCACCCCGGCAACAAGAAGCTCATCCACCTCACCGTCCTGCCCGCGGCCGCCCCGGTGGTAGCTGCAGGGGAGGCCCAGCAGGCCGCCTTCTTCGAGACCCTGCGCCAGGGCTTCTCGGAGGAAGAGGCCACCGTGCTCTTTGAGATGCTCTCCCGCATTGAGGAGAACACCCGCCAGGCCTATCTTCAATCTTAAACAAACTGCCCCGGACCTCCGCTGGGAAGTCCGGGGCAGCTTTCTTCTATGGGTTATTGTCCGGGGTGCGTCCCTGGGTCTGGCTGCCGAAATAAAAGGCAATGACCACAGAGAAAATGGTGAGAAAATCCTGGCTGTCCACCTGGCCCACCGCGGTCATGTGGCCGAAGATCAGGGTCAGCAGCAGGGTCACGATGCTCTTGACGCACAGCAGCTCCCGCAGCATACATCTCATACCGGAGCCCATATGGCTCCCTCCTTCCGGGCGTGGATGCCCGGACCATTCTATGCGCCCCGGTCCGGTTTGGACCTCAGCCCAGGGAGATGCCCATGCGCCGG
The DNA here is from genome assembly GCA_900553135.1 of uncultured Eubacteriales bacterium. GTDB lineage: Bacteria > Bacillota > Clostridia > Oscillospirales > Oscillospiraceae > Lawsonibacter. The sequence continues at coordinate 23,826 of USCO01000002.1, forward strand.
GCCACTTCCAGCATGCCGTGGCCGTCGGGCACCAGGCGGCTCTTACCGGCGATGTCGCAGAGCTTATTCTCTCCCACGTGGTTGTTCTTCATGGCCACGGTGATGCCGAAGTTCTCGTCGGCCACCATCTTGGCGGCGTAGGAGCCGAACTGAGTGGCCAGCACCCGGTCGTAGGGGGAGGGGCTGCCGCCCCGCTGCATGTGTCCGGGGACGCAGGTGCGGGTCTCAAAGCCGGTCATCTCCTCGATCTGCCGGGCGATGCGGTTGGTGGCGGTGGTGATGCCCTCCTCGGCCCGCTTGGCCATGCGCTCCTTCTTCTTCATGCGGGACTCCTTGATGTCGTAGACACCCTCGGCCACCGCCAGGATGGAGAAGTGCTTGCCCTGCTTGGCCCGGTTCTCAATGGCGGCGCACACCTTTTCAATGGTGTAGGGCCGCTCGGGGATGAGGATGATGTCCGCGTACAGGGTGAGCCAGCCGGCCTTGTTGCCCATGAGCTCCACCAGCATACAGCGGCTGTGGCTGCCGGCGGTGGTGTGGACCCGGTCGATGGCCTCGGTGGCGATGTCCACGGCGGAGTGGAAGCCGAAGGTGACGTCGGTGCCGTAGATATCGTTGTCGATGGTCTTGGGCAGGCCGATGATGTTCAGGCCCTCCTCGGCCAGCAGGTTGGCCGTCTTATGGGTGCCGTTGCCGCCCAGGCACAGCAGGCAGTCCAGCTTCATGGCGGCGTAGTTCTTCTTCATGGCCGCCACCTTGTCCACCTCGTCCTCGCCCACCACACGCATGAGCTTAAAGGGGGTGCGCTTGGTGCCCAGAATGGTACCGCCCACCGTGAGGATGCCGGAGAATTCCCGGGGCTGCATGACCCGCCACTCTCCGTTGATGAGGCCGGAATAACCGTTGGAGATCCCGATGATCTCCACATCTTCCCCAAAGCGCTGGTACAGCGCCTTGGCCACGCCGCGGATGGTGGCGTTCAGGCCCGGACAGTCTCCTCCCGAGGTGAGGATACCCACACGTCTCTTCATAATTGATCTCCCCTTTTCTGGTTATCCTAGAGTCAGTTCAAGAGTACGTTTTCCCCAAGAGATTGTCAATATCCAGGGAAGAAAAATATCCTGCCTTCTGTCTCACACTTTACCGCAGACTATTTTTTTGTTATATTAGAACCAAAGATTTTCCAGGGAGAGGAGGAGACAGGAATGATTCGGATCGCGGTGGCTGAGGACGACCTGGATTGGGCCCGTCAACTGGAGGGTTACGTGGCCCGCTACGCCGGGGAAAACAACCTAAGCCTGGAATTTACCCACTACGCCGACGGCGAGGACCTGCTGGAGCAGTATCAGGGCCAGTTCGACATCATCCTGCTGGACATCCAGATGCGCTTTATGGACGGCATGTCCACCGCCGAGCTCATTCGCCGCACCGACCCGGAAGTGGTCATCATCTTCATCACCAACATGGCCCAATACGCCATCCGGGGCTATGAGGTGGACGCCCTGGACTACATGCTCAAGCCTGTAGGCTACGCCACCTTTGCCCAGCGCATCGGCCGGGCCATCAGCCGTATCCGCCGCCGGGAGCGCCGCTTCATCTCCATCCCCATCAAGGGTGGGGCCATGAAGCTGGCGGTGGAGGATATCACCTATGTGGAGAGCCAGGGCCACCGGCTCATTTACCACACTGCCGCCCAGTCCTACGTCAGCTCGGGCACCATCAAGGAGGCGGAGGAGACCCTGGAGGGGGCTCCCTTCTTCCGCAGCAACAAGGGCTATCTGCTGAATCTGGACCACGTGGACGGGGTACTGGACAACTGCGCTCTGGTGGCCGGGGAGCGCCTGCTCATCAGCCGCTCCCGGAAGGCCCCCTTCCTGGAAGCTCTGGCCGCTCACATGGGAGGTGGCCCCCGTTGATGGATGAAACCATGCCCCGCCTGTTTACTGCTTTGGCGGAGTGGGGGGGCTGTATGCTCTACCTGAGCCAGTACCCCCGGCGGCTCTCGGGGCGCCGGTTCTGGCTGGCCGCTCTGGTGGCTCTGCTGGTGCAGGGCCTGTGGCTGGAGCTCACCGGCTCCCTGGCGGTGGCCTTCTGGATGCCCGCCATGGCCGCGGCGGTGGGGCTGATGTTTTGCTTTTTGTACTTCTGCGGCCGCACCAGCCTGGTGTGGGCGGGATACTGCACCGTGCGGGCCTTCCTATTGGCGGAATTTGCCGCCTCCCTGGAGTGGCAGCTATACGCCTTTTTCGTCTATCAGACCCGGCTGGACTCCCCTCTGCTGTCCGGCCTGTTTCTGGTGGCGGTATACGGCGGGGTATTTTTCCTGGTCTTTCGCCTGGAGCGGAAGGTTTCTGACGGAAAGCCCCTGCCCAGCCTGACTCTGCGGGAGCTGGCGTCTGCCGCCGCCATGGGTCTGTCCGCCTTCTTCATCAGCAACCTCAGCTTTGTCTCGGCCAACACCCCCTTCTCCTCCTCCTTCCGCCAGGAGATCTTCAATATCCGCACCCTGGTGGACCTGGCCGGCGTGGTGATCCTCTACGCCTACCACATGCAGCTCTACGAGCTCCACGCCCGGCGGGAACTGGCCGCCATCCAGAATATTCTCCAGAACCAGTATGTGCAATACCGCCAATCCCGGGAGTCCATTGACGTCATCAACCGCAAGTACCACGACCTGAAGCACCAAATCGCCGTGCTCCGGGCCGAGGAGGACCCCCAGCGCCGGGCCGCCTTTCTGGACAAAATGGAGGAGGAGATCCGCCACTACGAGGCCCAGAACAAGACGGGCAACTCGGTGCTGGACACGGTGCTCACAGGCAAGAGTCTCTACTGCGCCAAGCACCAGATCAAGCTCACCTGTGTGGCCGACGGAAGCCGCCTGGCCTTTATGGATATCATGGACATCTGCACCCTGTTCGGCAACGCCCTGGACAACGCCATCGAGTGCGAGCTTTCCATTCCCGACAAGGAAAAGCGGCTCATTCACCTGGAAGTTTACGCGAAAAAGAACTTTTTAGTCATCCAATGTGAAAACTACTGTCCCAATCCCCCCACCTTTGAAAACGGCCTTCCCGTGACCACCAAGGCCGACCGGGAGTACCACGGCTACGGGCTGAAAAGCATGCGCTACACCGCCCAGCGCTACGGCGGCACCATGTCCGTTCAGGTGCGGGAGGACTGGTTCCAGCTCACCCTGCTCTTTCCCCTGACACAACCCTAAGCACGGAAAAAATTTCTGCTTGCAGAACTCTCCGCTTGTTTAGATTGCTGAACAGGCGGGGAGGTTTTTTGTGTAATATTACAACATTTTTTGCAGTTTGCGTTGAAAAGACAGCAGTTTGTGCCCTCTTCGGAAAATGGGGGTTAAATTGTGGTAAACTTCTGGCAGATTCGGGAGGGACGTTTGTGTGCGCTCTCCCAAATACGACAGGAGGAAGAATGAAATGCTTGCCATCAACATTGAAGACGTCATCTCCGTGTTGAACACCTGCAAACCGTACCTGATCGGGCTTGCTGTTGTGCTGGTCGTGGCCATCGCCGCCATGATCGCCTGCCGCAAAATGCCCCGGTCCAAGAAGTTCCTGATCCGGGGCGAGGCCGCCCTGGCCATGGTGCTGGCCATCGCCGTCACCGTGAACCTCATCTGCTTTGGTCCCATGAGCAGCATGATCTCCCTGGCCATGGGCGACGGCTCCGTCACTGACGAGACTGCCGCTTCCGCCAATGAGCTGTGCCAGACCATTGCCGAGGAAGGCATCGTTATGGTGAAGAACGAGGGCGCTCTGCCCCTGAACAACACCAAGCTGAATGTCTTCGGCTGGTCTTCCACCAACCCCGTTTACGGCGGCACCGGTTCCGGCGGCCTGTCCGACTCCTATCCCACTGTCTCCCTGCTGGAGGGCCTGAGCAACGCCGGCATCGAGTACAACACCACCATCACCGACTTCTACACCCAGTTCCGTGACACCCGTCCCACCGTGGGCATGTGGGGCCAGGACTGGACCATCCCCGAGCCCACCATGGACGAGTATGATGCCGCCGGCATCTTCGAGAACGCCAAGGAGTTCTCCGACACCGCTCTGATCGTCATCTCCCGCTCCGGCGGCGAGGGCGCCGACCTGCCCACCAGCTACGACGGCGAGGACACCTTTGAAGAGGGCGGCACCTGGGGCGCTTCCGGTGTGCGGATCAGCTCCCAGGACGACGACCGCGACGCCAGCAAGCACTACCTGGAGCTGAGCAACCGCGAGATCGCCATGGTGGAGCGCGTCACCAGCGAGTTTGACAACGTCATCGTGGTCATCAACGCCGCCAACCCCATGGAGCTGGGCTGGCTGGACCAGTATGACTCCATCAAGGGCGCTCTGGTCATGGCCGGCCCCGGTCAGACCGGCTTCAACGCCCTGGGTGAGATCCTCACCGGCGAGGTGAACCCCTCCGCCAAGATGGTGGACACCTATGTCTACGACCTGACCCAGACCCCCAACTGGAACAACTTCGGCAGCATGTTCTATGACAACATGGACGAGTTCGCCGTGGACGGCGCGGTTCCCTCCTTCGTCAACTACGTTGAGGGCATCTATGTTGGCTACAAGTTCTATGAGACCGCCGCTGCCGAGGGCCTCATCGATTACGACACCACCGTGCAGTATCCCTTCGGCTACGGCCTGAGCTACACCACCTTCACCCAGGAGATGGGCACCATCTCTGAGAGCAACGGCACCATCACCTTCGACGTCACCGTCACCAACACCGGCGATGTGGCCGGCAAGGACGTGGTCCAGGTCTACTACAATCCCCCCTACACCAACGGCGGCATTGAGAAGGCCAGCGCCAACCTCATCGCCTTCGACAAGACCGACATGCTGGAGCCCGGCGCTTCCCAGACTCTGACCATTTCCTTCGACGTGGAGGATATGGCTTCCTATGACACCTACGGTGCCGGCGCTTACGTGCTGGAGGCCGGCGACTACGCCATCTCCATCAACTCCGACGCCCACAACGTCATCGCTTCCCAGACCTACAATGTTCCCGCCACCATCACCTACGGCGACAACAGCCCCCGCTCCACCGACGCCGCGGCCGCTTCCAACCAGTTCGCCTTTGCTGAGGGCGACGTGACCTACCTCAGCCGCGCCAACGGCTTTGCCAACTACGACGAGGCTACCGCCGCTCCCACCAACTTCACCATGGATGAGGAGACCAAGGCCACCTTCTACAACAACAGCAACTACGACCCCAACCAGTTCAATAATCCCGACGACGTGATGCCCACCACCGGCGCCAAGAACGGCCTGAAGCTGGAGGACCTGCGCGGCGTGGACTACGACGATCCCCAGTGGGATTCCCTGCTGGATCAGCTGACCGTTTCTGAGATGGACACCCTCATCGCCATCGGCGGCTACCAGACCTCCCCCGCCAACAGCATCGGCAAGGTCCAGACCATCGACTGCGACGGCCCTGCCTCCATCAACAACAACTTCACCGGCAAGGGCTCCATCGGCTTCCCCGCCGCTGTGATGATCGCCGCCACCTGGAACGTGGATCTGGCCAACTCCTTCGGTGAGCGCATCGGCAAGATGGCCGACTGGTACGCTCCCGCCATGAACACCCACCGTTCCGCTTTCGCCGGCCGTAACTTCGAGTACTATTCCGAGGACGGCGTGCTGGGCGGCAACATGGCTGCCAACGCCATCCTGGGCGCTCAGGAGCACGGCGTGTACGCCTACATGAAGCACTTCGCCCTCAACGACCAGGAGACCAACCGCTGCGGCATGCTGTGCACCTGGTCCAACGAGCAGGCCATCCGTGAGATCTACCTGAAGCCCTTCGAGATCGCCGTGAAGGACGGCGGCTGCCAGGCGGTCATGTCCTCCTTCAACTACATCGGCACCGTTTGGGCCGGCGCCTGTGACGAGCTGCTCAACAACGTCCTGCGTGACGAGTGGGGCTTTGAGGGCTTCGTCCTCACCGACTACTTCGGCGTGTATGGCTACATGGATGCCGACCAGGCCATCCGCGGCGGCACCGACTGCATGCTGGTCGCCTATGACACCGAGACCAACCATGTCACCGACACCACCAGCGCCACCTCCGTGCTGGCCATGCGTCAGGCCTGTAAGAACATCCTGTATACCACTGTGAACTCCCGTGCCTACGATCCCGCCAACCTGTCCGGCGGCGGGCTCCAGGGCTGGCAGATGGCCGCCATCGCCATCGATGTGGTGGTCGCCGTCGTGCTGCTGGCCGGCGCCGTTGCCATCGCCAAGAAGGCCAAGAAGCTGGAGGATACCTCCGCTCAGGCCTAAACCAAACCATCAGGGAAAGGCCCCCCGCCCGCCTGGCGCGGGGGCCTTCTCCGTTCCTTCGGGCACCTGCGCCTGTTTCCACAGGCAGCAGACACCGCAATTGAGAAAAGGAGATCGACCATGAAACACCAAGATATCCTGGATCAGCTCACGCTGGAGCAAAAAGTGGCTCTGCTCTCCGGCCGGGACGTGTGGAGCACCTATCCCTTCCCGCAGGCGGGGGTGCCCAGCATGTTCCTGTCCGACGGCCCCCACGGGGTGCGCAAGCAGCTGGGCGAGGGCGACCATCTGGGCCTCAACGCCAGCCAGCCCTCCACCTGCTTCCCCACCGCCGCCGGCATCGCCAACAGCTGGGACCCGGAGCTGGCCACCCAGGCCGGCCGGATCATCGGCAAGGAGGCCGCCTGTCTCCAGGTGAACGTCCTGCTGGGCCCCGGCCTGAACATCAAGCGCAGCCCCCTAGGCGGACGCAACTTTGAGTACTACTCCGAGGACCCCTATCTCTCCGGCAAAATGGCCGCTGCCTTCATCCGCGGTGTGCAGGAAAACGGCATTTCCGCCTGCCCCAAGCACTTTGCCGCCAACAGCCAGGAGCTGCTGCGCATGACCTGCGACAGCGTGGTGGACGAGCGGGCCCTGCGGGAGCTCTACCTCACCAACTTTGAGATCGCCGTGAAGGAAGGCCATCCCAAGTCCATTATGTCCTCCTACAACAAGGTCAACGGCACCTACGCCAACGAGAACGCCCACCTGCTCACCGAGATCCTCCGGGACGAGTGGGGCTTTGACGGCTTTGTGGTCACCGACTGGGGCGGATGCAACAGCCAGACCGAGGGCCTGAAGGCGGGCAGCAACCTGGAGATGCCCGGCACCATCGGCGACAGCGACCGGGAGGTGCTGGCCTCTCTGAAGGAGGGCCGCATCACCGAGGCGGAGATCGACCTGCGGGTGGATCAGCTGCTGGACGTGATCCTCTCCACCGCCAAGGCCACCCAGGAGGGCAAGAAGGAGTTTGACCAGCAGGCCCACCACGACGCCGCCCGGGTCACCGCCGCCCAGACCGCGGTGCTGCTGAAAAACCAGGACGGCATCCTGCCTCTGGCCGCCGGCACCCGTGTGGCCGTCATCGGCGACATGGCTCTGGAGCCCCGGTATCAGGGCGCCGGTTCCTCTCTGGTCAACCCCACCAAGCTGGACAAGCCCCTGGACTGCCTGAAGGAGTCCGGCCTGGACGTGGTGGGCCACGCCCAGGGCTATCTGCGCAGCGGCAAGCAGGACCAGGCCCTGCAGCAGGCCGCCGTGCAGCTGGCTTCCACCGCCGACGTGGTGCTGCTGTATCTGGGCCTGCCCGAGATCTTTGAGAGCGAGGGTATGGACCGCTCCCACATGCACCTGCCCGAAAACCAGAATCAGCTGGTGCAGGCGGTGGCCGCCGTCAACCCCAACGTGGTGGTGGTCCTCTCCGGCGGTTCCCCTGTGGAGCTGCCCTGGCTGGACCAGTGCAAGGGCCTTATCCACGGCTATCTGGGGGGCCAGGCCGGCGCCGGCGCCATGGCCGACCTGCTCACCGGCAAGACCAACCCCTCCGGCAAGCTGGCCGAGACCTACCCCATTACCTATGAGGACACCCCCAACTGCAACTACTTCCCCGGCCGGGAGCTCACCGCCGAGTACCGGGAGTCCATCTTCGTGGGCTACCGCTACTACCTCTCCGCCCAGAAGCCTGTGTGCTTCCCCTTCGGCTACGGCCTGAGCTACACCACCTTCCAGTACTCCGACCTGTCCGTCTCCGATCAGGAGGTCACCTTTACCCTGACCAACACTGGAGACCGTGCGGGCGCCGAGGTGGCCCAGCTGTATGTGGCCCTGCCCAACAGCAAGATCTTCCGGGCCGCCCGGGAGCTCAAGGGCTTTGCCAAGGTCTTCCTGCAGCCCGGCGAGAGCCGCCAGGTGACCATTCCCCTGGACGACAAGGCCTTCCGCTACTTCAACGTGAAGACCAACCGCTGGGAGGTGGAGAGCGGCCGCTACCAGCTCATGGTGGCCGCCAGCGCCGAGGACGTGCGCCTCACCGGCGAGGTGGAGGTAAAGGGCACCGACGCCCCCATCCCCTATGACGCAAAAGAGCTGTCCTGCTACTTCTCCGCCCAGGTGGAGAATGTCCCTGACGGGCAGTTTGAGACCCTTCTGGGCCGTCCCATCCCCCAGAGCAAGTGGGACCGCTCCGCCCCTCTGGGCATGAACGACAGCCTGCTGCAGATGAGCTACGCCAAGGGCTTGGTGGCCCGCTTTGCCGCCGGCCGCCTGGCCGCCATCCAGCGCAGCAGTGAGGCCAAGGGTGCGCCCAACCTGAACGTTCTCTTTATCCACAACATGCCCTTCCGGGGCCTGGCCAAGATGAGCAACGGCCTGGCCTCCACCGAGATGGCCGCCTCCGTTCTGGAGATCTGCAACGGCCACTTCTTCCGCGGACTGGGCAAGGTCATTGGCGGCTTCTTCGCCAACGGCAAACTCCGCAAGGAAAGGAGCAAACGGCTTTGAATTTTTGGAATCACTTCGCAGCCAAGCACCCCGCCGCGGCCAAATGGATCCGGGAGGGCGGCTTGTTCGTCATCGTCAGCAACGTGATCACGGTGTTTAAGTACATCCTGCTCACCTTCCTCCCCGCCGCCTTTGCCGGTCTGCCCATGGTGGACTTCGGCTGGCCCGGTATTCCCATCACCCTCTTCGGTGAGACCTTCCAGTGGAACATCCTGGGCTATGACGTGGACCACGGCGGCCTGCCCTACTTCTGCGCCTACATGGTGGCCATGGTCATCGGCGAGTGCATCAACTTCCCCCTCCAGCGCAACCTGGTGTTCCGCAGCAAGGGGAATCTGGCCTACCAGATCCTGTGGTATGTCATTGCCTTCTGCATCATCACCTGCATCGTCAACTCCATCAACTGCATCTGGATGGCGGTGGCCGGTCTGTTTGTGCCCCCCTTCATCTACAACATCGGCACCGTGGTGCTCAACGGCGGCATCTCCATGGTCATCTTCTTCTTCGTCAACAGGATCATCTTCCCCGAGGGCGAGGCCCAGAAGAAGTAATTTGCGTATCCTTCCTTTCAACACCCGGCGGCAGAGAGGGTTTCTCTCTGCTGCCGGGACTTTTTTGCCCCTTTGGAATGGAAACATCCGTTTTATTTTTTAGGATTTTTTAAAAATTGATTTGGTTTTTCTTCCCAACTGAGAAAACCTGTGATACAATTCCGGCTATACTGTTACACCATACGGGTCGTTCCCCAAGGAGGGTTCTCTTTGCTTGCTTGCTCGCTGACCGCGGAGCTCATTTCCCTGCTCCTGCTGCTGGCCCTTTCCTTCTACTCCTTTGACCGCCGCCTGACGGTGGCTCCCCGCCCCAGGCTTTATCAGTGCTGCCTGCTGCTGCCCATCCTCTCCATTCTGCTGAATCTGCTCAGCGTGGGGGCTATCGTTCATCTCCAGAAGCTGCCGGTGCTGTCCCTTTTGCTGTGCTCCCTCTACTTTCTGGTCTCCGCCCTGGCCTGCTCCTGCCTGTCCTACTATCTCATGCTGCTCACCCTGGAGTATATCTTTGACCGGCGGGGCCTGCGCCGCATCCGGTATTTTCTGGTAACCCTGAACCTGGTCTTTGTGGTGCTTTTGCTGGTCAATCTGTCCACCGGTCTGCTGTTCTACTTTGACCGGCTGTATCTCTATCACCGTGGGCCCCTGAACGCAGTCCCCTATCTGCTCATGGTCATTCAGCTGGGCCTTGCTATTTTGTGCTTTCTGCGCCACCGGGCCAGCGTCACCCCCGCCACGGTGCAGGCCTTTCGGGTGCTGCCCCTGCTGCTGTTTCTGCTGGCCGCCCTTCAGCTGCGCTGCCCCTGGCTCACCCTCAACGGCACCATGATGGCCTTTACCAATTTGCTGCTGTTCATCTGCCTGCAAAGCCGCCGCTCCCAGCTGGACAGTCTCACCGGTCTTGGGACCCGCAACCGGCTCTACCACGAGCTGTCCCTGCTGCTGGCGGGACAGCAGCACTTTCAGCTGGTGCTGGTCTCCCTGCGCCGCTTCTCCGGGGTCAATCAGCGTCTGGGCCACCGCACGGGAGATCTGCTGCTGACCCAGACCGGCCGCACCCTGGAGGGGCTCTTTCCCCAGGGCCGCTGCTTCCGCTTCGGCAACGTGGACTTTGTGGTGCTGCTGCCCTATCTGGCCCCCCACCAGGCTTCCAGCTGTCTGTCCACCATCCGGGACCAGTTTGACCAGCCCCAGATGTGGCAGACCCAGCCGGTCCGGCTCCACGCCCGCTTCGCCCAGCTGGTCTGCACCGGCCAGGAGGGTTGGGACCTTCCCCGGGCCTGGGAGTATGTGGAGTGCGCCGCCAAGCTCACCCACAACCCCGACCAGCCCCAGGTGATCTTCAACCACCAGGTCACCCAGTGGCTGGACGAGCACAAGCGCCTGGAGGAGCTGGTACGCCTGTCCATCGCCCAAAAGCGCTTTGCCGTGTGGTACCAGCCCATTTTTGACTGCGCCAAGGGCCGTTTCACCTCCGCCGAGGCCTTGCTGCGTCTCAACGACCTGGAGGGCCGCCCCGTCTCTCCCGGCCGGTTCATCCCCCTGGCCGAGGAGACCGGCCTCATTGACGCCCTGGGCTGGATCGTCCTGGAGGAGGCTTGCCGCCTGCTCAGCAGGGGCACGGTCCCCGGCCTGGAGACGGTATCGGTGAACTTCTCCATGGAGCAGTTTTCCCAGGAGGACCTGCCCCGCCGGGTACTGGACATGCTGGACCGGTATCAGGTCGCCCCCTCCCGCCTGAAGATCGAGATCACCGAGCGGGTGCTCTCCCAGGACATGGAGCGCACCGCCCAGGTCATGCGGGAGCTGGCCGCCCAGGGGGTGCGGTTTTACCTGGACGACTTCGGCACCGGCTGGTCCAACCTCTCCTGCGTGCGGAATCTGCCCTTCCAGTGCATCAAGCTGGACCACAGCCTGCTCAGCCGCTACCCCGCCGACCCCAAGGCGCTGCGCCTGATCCACGGCGCGGCCACCCTGTTCCATGAGATGGGCGCCCAGGTGCTGGTGGAAGGGGTGGAGTCCCCCGACCAGGCCGACGCTCTGCACACGGAGGGCGTGGACTGGCTGCAAGGCTTTCTACTGGCCCGGCCCATGCCCGCCCACCGCCTGCCTGCCGTGTTTGAACACCCGCCTCACTTTTCCTAAGGCTGCGCAAAAGTCCTGTTTATGGGACTGATCCTTTGGTAAGATCAGTCCATCAAACCAAACAGGGAGGCGCAGAAGCAATGGATTACAGCTTGATTTGGGTTCGGGGACATGTAGAGGTCTATGACTGGGCGGGGCGGTTCTGCTTCTCCGCCGACAGCGAGAGCGAGGCCCTGGCCGAGCTGGAGGGGGCCGCCTGACCCTTTCCCGATTTCAGAGCATAAAAAAGGAGCGCCTTACGGCGCTCCTTTTCTTGTTTCATTTAGGAGTCAATAAAGCTTCGTACCCGCAGCTTCACACCCAGGCTCTCGGCGATGCGGCGGCTCTCCTCAATGGACTCGGGGGCGGTGCCCTGGTCCACCACGGTGAACACCACGTGGGGCACGTAGGCGGTGGCCTCCCGGGCAAAGTCCAGCATGGCCTGGTAGGCCGCCTCCCCCTGGATGGGGTGGCACAGGGCCACGTAGTCAGGGGCGTTGTTGGCATTGAGGGAGATGGACAGGGTGTCGATGCGGCCCTTCAGGTCGGGCAGTACATCCCGGCCCTGGATGAGGTTGGCGTGGCCGTTGGTGTTGATGCGCACAGGGGGCAGCTTGTCCCCGAAGCGCTCCTTCAGCTGGTCCACCAGCCAGATGATATCGTCAATGCGGTAGGTGGGCTCCCCGTAGCCGCAGAAGACGATCTCCCGGTAGGAACACACGTCCCGGGTGAGGAAATTCTCCAGCGCCTCCTCCCGGGTGGGCTCCCGCTCCAGCCAGAGGGAGTCCTCCGTATAGATGGAGCCCTCCTTCTTGCCGTGGCGCAGGCAGAAGTTGCAGTTGCAGTTACATTTGTTGGTGAGGTTCACGTACAGCGCGCCCTCGTATTCATAGGTGATGGTCATACCTTATCCCTCCTGATCGATGCGGAAAAACCGCTTTCCGTTTTCCATGGTCAGCCGGACCACTTCCTCCGTGTCCAGCCCCTTCACCTGGGCGATCTTCTCGGCCACCAGGTGGACTTTCCCCGAGTCGTTGCGCTTGCCCCGGAAGGGCTCGGGGGTGAGGTAGGGGGAGTCGGTCTCGATCATGATGCGGTCCATTGGCAGCCAGTCCACCACCTCCAGGGACTTGCGGGCGTTTTTATAGGTGATGACGCCGGTGAAGGAGAGCATCCACCCCAGCTTCACCAGCACCTTGGCATCCTCCAGGCTGCCGGAATAGCAGTGGTACACGCCCCGCACGTCGGGGTACTCCCGGACGATGGACAGGCAGTCCTGATGGGCCTCCCGGTCGTGGATGATGACGGGCAGGTCCAGCTCCCGGGCCAGCTCCAGCTGCTTGCGCAGCACCATCTGCTGAAACTCCCGGGGCGGGTTCTCCTTCCAGTAGTAGTCCAGGCCGATCTCGCCGATGGCCTTCACCTTGGGGTGGGCGGCCAGGGCCTTCAGCTCCTCCAGCCAGCTGTCCTGCCACTCCCCGCAGTCGGAGGGGTGGACACCCACAGCGGCGTAGACAAAGGGGAATTTCTCGGCCAGCTCCACGGCGGTGCGGGAGCTTTCCAGCTCGCAGCCGGGGTTTAAAATGAGGCCCACGCCCTGTTGGGGCATGGAAGAGAGCACCTCCATGCGGTCGGCGTTGAAGGCTCCGGAATCATAATGAGCATGGGTATCAAACAACATGAACGTTTCTCCTTTTTCCATTCATTGCGCCTGGGACAGGTCTACGGTATAGGTCTCTCCCAGTTTTCCTTCCTGGGTCCCGTCGTCAAAGACCTCCTGGAAGGTGAGGACCAGGTCCCGGGCTTCCTCCGGGATCTCGTAGACGGCCACCCCGTCCAGGGTCTCCCGGGGCTGCAATTCATACTCCGTGGGCAGCTGCTCCTGGCAGTAGTGCTCCACGGGCATACAGCGCTGGTCCTGGGGCTCCATACCCTGCCAGGACAGCTGAAAATCCGTATCAAACATGGGGATGGCCTGGTCATAGCGGCTTCTCAGAGACAGCTCCACCACCACCAGGGTCTCCCCCTGCTGGGCGGAGTAGCCTTGGTACTCCTGGGTACAGGCGGCCTCCTCCACGGAGAAGGTGAACCAGGCCGTGGAGATCTCCTCTCCCAGTTGGCGGGGTTGGGAGCTGTCGGCTTCTCCCCCGGCGCAGCCTGCCGGCAGCAGGACCAAAAGCGCCCACAGGGCTGCCCATTTTGCGGCGTTTTTCACGGTCCCACACTCCTCTCCTTCCCGATTGATTATACTCGTCCCCGGGGGGAAAGACAAGAGCAGCCCCTCCCCCGACGGGGTGATTTTTTGCATATGTTATGATTTTATATCGGTTTCGTAACGTTCTTTCTTGCCCCGGTTGACGCTGGGGCGGTTTGACGTTATAGTTAATTTGTCAAGAGAGAAGGACGGCGCCCGCCGGCGCCCCCTTCCGCCAACCGGTTTTTCCCCACCTGCAAATTTTGGCTTTTGAGCGGCTTTTTATAGACAAAGCCAGAGTTTTTGTGGTAAAATGTACCATAACGGTTTCCGCCGAAACCGCTTTTGGTGGTGGAAATGCCCGGAATTTCATTAGAGAAGGAGATCAACATGGAAATCCGCAAAATTTTTGTCGTGGGCTCCGGTCTGATGGGCAGCGGTATCGCCCAGACCGCCATTCAGCGCGGTTACGAGGTCATCCTCAACGATCAGAGCAAGGCCGCCCTTGAGCGGGGAGTGGCCGGCATCAGCAAGCGCCTGGAGCGTGAAGTGGAGAAGGGCCGTATGACCGCCGAGGAGAAGCAGGCCTGCCTGGACCGCCTGACCACCTCCGTCAGCGTGCACGTGGCTTCCAACGTGGATCTGGTCATCGAGGCCATCTACGAGAACCTGGAGGCCAAGCAGGCTATCTTCCAGCAGCTGGACAAGATCTGCGACAGCCGCACCATCTTCGCTTCCAACACCTCCTCTATCTCCATGACCAGCCTGGCCGCTGCTACCAGCCGTCCTGAGAAGGTCGTCGGCCTGCACTTCTTCTCCCCCGTGCCTGTGATGAGCCTGGTGGAGATCGTCTACGGTCTGCGTACCTCCCAGGAGACCATCGACGCCGTCACCGAGGTGGGCAAGCAGATGGGCAAGCGTCCCATCCTGGCCAAGGATAAGCCCGGCTTCATCGTCAACCGTATGCTGCTGCCCATGCTGAACGAGGCCGTTCAGGTTCTGGACGAGGACATCGGCACCGTGGAGGACGTGGATGAGGGTATGCTCCGCGGCTGTAACCACCCCATGGGCCCCCTGGCTCTGGCGGACATGATCGGCCTGGACATCCTGCTGGAGGTTATGGAGACCTTCTACATCGACCTGGGCGACACCAAGTACCGTCCTGCTCACCTGCTGCGCAAGATGGTTTCCGCTGGTTACCTGGGCCGCAAGTCCGGCGCTGGCTTCTATGTCTATCAGGAGGGCAAGAAGGTGGGCGTCAACCCCGTTCTGGCTCACCGCTGAGTTTCCCGGTTTCCCTTTCTTTGACTTTGGCCCCGAGGGTACGCCCTCGGGGCTTTTTTTGCAAAAAACACCCCCGGAGCACAGCTCCGGGGGTGTTCTTGTTCTTATGACAGGCGGGACTTGAAGTCCTGGTATCCAAACTCCTTCACGGTCTGGTACTCCCCCTGCTTGGTGCGCCACAGCATGGCGGGCAGAGGCATCCCGTTGAAGGTATTGGTCTTGACCATGGTGTACAGGGCCATATCCTCAAAGACCAGCACGTCCCCCTCCTCCAGAGGGTGGTCAAAGGAGTAGTCCCCAATAATGTCCCCCGCCAGGCAGGTGGGACCGCCCAGGCGGTAGGTGTAGGGCTTTTCGCCGGGCTGGCCGCTGCCCGCCAGGGGCGGACGGTAGGGCATCTCCAGCACGTCGGGCATATGGCAGGCGGCGGAGGTGTCCAGAATGGCCACATCCATGCCGTTGTGTCCCGTCTCCAGCACCCGGGTATACAGGAAGCCGGCGTTGAGCACCACGGCCTCGCCGGGCTCCAGGTAGACCTCCACCCCGTAGCGCTCCCGCAGGCCCCGTACCAGGGCGATCAATTTCTCCCGGTCGTAGTCCTTCCGGGTGATGTGATGGCCGCCCCCCAGGTTGAGCCACTTCAGGCCCTTGAGATAGGGGCCGAACTTCTCCTCGAAGGCCACCAGAGTGGTCTCCAGGTCGTCGGAGTTCTGCTCGCACAGGGTGTGGAAGTGAAGCCCGTCCAGCAGGGGCAGCTGCTCGGGCCGGAAATTGGCCAGGGTGGTGCCCAGCCGGGAGCCGGGGGCACAGGGGTCATAGATGGCGTGCCCCTCCTGGGTGGAGCACTCGGGGTTCACCCGCAGGCCCACCTGCTTGCCCGCTTCCCGGGCCCGCCGGGCGTACTTCTCCAGCTGCTTGGGGGAGTTGAACACAAAGTGGTCGGCGTATTGAAGCAGCTGGGTAAACTCCTCCTCCCGGTAGGCGGGAGAAAAGACGTGGACCTCGCCGGGGAAGTGCTCCTTCCCCAGCCGGGCCTCGTAAAGGCCGCTGGCGGTGCTGCCCGCCAGATACCGGGCGATCATGGGGTAGGCGTAGAACATGGAGAAGGCCTTCTGGGCCAGGAGGATCTTGGCGCCGGAGGCCCGGGCCACCTCCTGGAGGATCTCCAGGTTTCGTTCCAAAAGCCCCTCATCCACCACAAAGGCGGGGGTGGGCAGGGAAGTAAACTCCTTCATCAGTCCACCAGCACGGGGTTGTCGTTGATCTGCCAGGGCAGGCCCCACTTGTTCAGAGCGTCCATGTAGGGATCGGGATCAAACTCCTCCACGGTGTACACACCGGGCTTGTTCCACTTGCCGGTGAGCAGCATCATGGCGCCGATCATGGCGGGCACGCCGGTGGTGTAGCTGATGGCCTGGGAACCCACCTCCTTGTAGCACTCCTGGTGGTCACAGACGTTGTAGATGTAGGCCTTCTTCTCCACGCCATCCTTCTTGCCGGTGAAGATGCAGCCGATGTTGGTCTTGCCCACGGTGCGGGGACCCAGGGAGGCGGGATCGGGCAGCAGGGCCTTCAGGAACTGGATGGGCACGATCTGGTGGCCCTCAAACTCAATGGGGGTGGTGGACAGCATGCCCACGTTCTCCAGACACTTCATGTGGGTGAGGTAGCTCTGGCCGAAGGTCATGAAGAAGCGGATGCGCTGCACGCCGGGGATGTTCTTGGCCAGGGACTCGATCTCCTCGTGGTGCAGAAGGTACATGTCCTTCTCGCCCACCTGGTCGAAGTTGTACTCCCGCTTGATGGACATGGCGGGGATCTCCACCCAGTGGCCGTTCTCCCAGTAGGAGCCGGGGGCGGACACCTCACGCAGGTTAATTTCGGGGTTGAAGTTGGTGGCGAAGGGGTAGCCGTGGTCGCCGCCGTTGCAGTCCAGAATGTCGATGGTGTCGATCTGGTCGAAGAGGTGCTTCTGGGCGTAGGCGCAGTAGGCCTGGGTCACGCCGGGATCAAAGCCGGAGCCCAGCAGGGCGGTGAGGCCGGCCTTCTCAAACTTCTCCTTGTAGGCCCACTGCCAGGAGTAGTCAAAGTAAGCGGAGAAGCCCTCCTCCTTGCAGCGCTTCTCATAGACCGCACGCCACTCGGGGTCGTCGATGTCCTCGGGCTCGTAGTTGGCGGTGTCCATGTAGTTGACGCCGCACGCCAGGCAGGCGTCCATGATGGTCAGGTCCTGATAGGGCAGGGCGATGTTCATGACCAGGTCGGGCTGCACCTTCTTGATGAGGGCGATGACCTGATTGACGTCGTCGGCGTCCACCTGCTCGGTGGTGATCTTGGTCTTGGTCTTGCCCTCCAGCTGAGCCTTCACGGCGTCGCACTTGGACTTGGTGCGGCTGGCGATGCAGATCTCCTCAAACACCTCGCTGTTCTGGCAGCACTTGTGAATGGCCACGCCGGCCACGCCGCCGCATCCGATAATGAGAACCTTGCTCATAGCAATTACCTCCCGTATTTTTATCTTAAAATATTAGAATATGGAATCACTTTTCCAGGGCCAACAGCATCTCACGCACCACTTTGGCCGCCACGGCGTTGGACACGCCGCTGGGGTCGTAGGGGGGAGAGAGCTCGTTGACATCGCAGCCCACCACATTGCAGCGGCTGCACACCAGGGTCACGGCCTTGCGCAGGGCCTCGAAGGTCACGCCGCCGGGCTCGGGGGTGCCGGTTCCGGGGAACACCGAGGGGTCCATGACATCCAGGTCAACTGTAAAGTAGACTGGCTTGTCGCCCAGTTCTGCCACCGTCTCCTCCAGGGTGTCCAGGTCGAAGGGGTGGGTGGACACATGGTCCCGGCCCCAGCGCCACTCCTCCCGGTCTCCCGAGCGGATGCCGAACTGGAAGATCTTCCCGTCTCCGGTGAGATCCCAGCAGCGGCGGATGACGCAGGCGTGGGACAGCTCCACGCCCAGGTACTCCTGCCGCAGGTCGGTGTGGGCGTCAAAGTGGATGATGTGCACATCGGGGAACTTCTCAAACACCGCCCGGAAGGCGCCCAGGGTCACCAGGTGCTCACCCCCCAGCAGGAAGGGCCGCTTGCCCGCGGAGAGGATCTCCGCCGCCCTCTCCTGAATGGCCTCCAGGGCCAGGACACTGCTGCCCATGGGCAGCTCCAGGTCGCCGCTGTCCAGGATGGCGTAGTCACTGAGGTCCTTGTCCTGGTAGGGGCTGTACAGCTCCAGGCCGTAGGACTCCCGCCGCAGGGCGGAGGGACCGAAGCGAGTGCCGGGGCGGTTGGAGGTGGTGGAATCAAAGGGAGCGCCGAAGAGGACGGTGGTGCTCTCCTCAAAGGGGGCGTCACAGCCCATATAAACGTCAATCTGCGGCTTCAACATGCTTTAATAACTCCTCTACATAGGCTGGGATGTAAAACGCGCCCTTGTGCAGGGTGGTGGTGTAGTACCAGGCGGGGAGCTTGCGGGCGTTCCAGCGGGCCTCGTCCAAATCCCGCAGGGGGTGGTACTTCTTGCTGGCAAAGCCGAAGAGCCAGTGGCCCGAGGGATAGGTGGGGATGTGGGCCTGGTACACCTTGGCAATGGGGAAGGACTCCACAATGCGCTTGTGGGCCCGCTGGCAGGCCATGGCGTCCTCGTCGTAGAAGGGGCTCTCATGCTGATTGACCATGATGCCGTCCTCCCGCAGGGCCTTGGAGCAGTTGCCGTAGAACTCCCGGGTAAACAGGCCCTCGCCGGGGCCGAATGGGTCGGTGGAGTCCACGATGATGAGGTCGTAGCAGTCCACCTTTCGGCGGATGAACTTCAGGCCGTCCTCATAGTGGATGGTCACCCGGGGGTCGTCCAGAGAACAGGAAGTCTTGGGCAGGTACTCCCGGCAGACCTCCACCACCTGGGGGTCGATCTCCACCATGTCGATGTGTTCAATGTCGTCGTAGCGGCACAGCTCTCGGATAACGCCGCCGTCTCCCGCGCCGATGACCAGCACGTCCCGCACGTGGGGATGCACCGCCATGGCGGGGTGGGTGATCATCTCGTGGTAGATGAACTCGTCCTTCTCGGTGAGCATCATGTAGCCGTCCAGGGTGAGGAAGCGGCCAAACTCCGGGGAATGAAAAACGTCGATGCGCTGAAACTCGCTTTGTCCGCTGTAGAGCTGCTTGTCCACCCGGATGGACAGCTTTACATTGGGCGAGTGGGCTTCGGAAAACCAAAGATCCATGGGTCACACCCCTCCTTTCAAGACGTTCAGGTGCAGGATATCGGGGTCCTCCGGTCCGGTCATGGAGCAGCCCTTGTCCTTGGCGTAGCGGATATAGTCCAAAATCTCGGGGGTAATGCGCTCGCCGGGGGCCAGGATGGGGATTCCCGGGGGATAGCACATGACAAACTCGCTGCACACCCGCCCGGCGGTCTGCTCAATGGGCAGGGACTCCTTGGGGGCGTAGAAGGCGTCCTGGGGGGAGACGGCCACCTGAGGGTCGATGTACTCCTGCTTCATGAGGTCGGCCTTGTCCTTGCCGAAGCGGCGGCGCACCTCGCTCAGGGCGGACACCAGGCGCTCCACCTCCCGGGGCCGGTCGCCAATAGACAGGTAGGCCAGGATGTTGCCCAGGTCGCCGAACTCGATCTGGATGTCGTACTCGTCCCGCAGCAGGTCATAGACCTCGATGCCGGCCAGGCCCACGTCCAGGGTGTTCACCGACAGCTTGGTGATGTCGAAATTATAGATGCTGCCCCCGTTCACCAGCTCCCGGGAGTAGGCGTAGTAGCCCCCGATGGCGTTGATCTCGTCCCGGGCGTACTGGGCCAGGGCGCACACCCGCTCAAAGGCGGCCCGGCCCCGCAGAGCCAGGTTGCGCCGGGAGATATCCAGGCTGGACAGCAGCAGGTAGGAGCCGCTGGTGGTCTGGGTCAGGTTGATGATCTGGCGCACGTGGCCCTCCTGCATGGCAGGGCCGCACAGCAGCAGGGAGCTCTGGGTGAGGCTGCCCCCCGACTTGTGCATGGAGACGGCGGCCATGTCCGCCCCCGCCGCCATGGCGGAGATGGGCAGGTTGTCGCCAAAGTAAAAATGGGTGCCGTGGGCCTCGTCGGCCAGACACAGCATTCCGTGGCGGTGGGCCAGCTCCACGATGCCCTTCAGGTCGGAACAGATGCCGTAGTAGGTGGGGTTGTTCACCAGCACCGCCTTGGCGTCGGGGTTTTGCAGGATGGCCCGCTCCACCTCCTCCAGGCGCATGCCCAGAGGGATGCCCAGGCGGTCGTCGCACTCGGGGTTCACATACACGGGGACGGCGCCGCACAGCACCATAGCCCCCATGACGCTGCGGTGGACGTTGCGGGGCAGGATGATCTTGTCCCCCCGCTTGGCCACCGAGAGCACCATGCTCTGCACCGCAGAGGTGGTGCCCCCTACCATCAAAAAGGCGTGGGCGGCTCCAAAGGCCTGGGCGGCCAGCTCCTCGGCCTCCCGAATGACGGAGACCGGGTGGCACAGGTTGTCCAGGGGCTTCATGGAGTTGACGTCCATCCCCACACACTTCTCCCCCAGCAGCTCTACCAGCTCGGGGTTGCCCCGGCCCCGCTTGTGGCCGGGGACGTCAAAGGGAACGACCCTTCTTTTTCGAAATTCTTCCAGCGCCTCATAGATGGGCGCGCGGTCCTGTTGAAGCGTTGCTCTCACCTCTTTCAATAGATGTTCCGCCCGCTGAAGATCTCGATCATCTCCCGGCGGATATTGTCCATGATCTCCAGCCGCACTTTGGGAGGCAGCTCGTAGGCATCGGTCTTGAACAGGTAGTTCTGCAAATTGATGTCCTTGAGCATCATCTTGGTGTGGTAGAGGTTGGCCTCGTATACATTGATGTCCACGGTGTCGTACAGGCGCAGAATGGCCGGGTCGATATACTCCTGGATGGAGCGCACCGTGTGGTCCATAAACAGCTTCTTGCCGTTCACGTCCCGGGTAAAGCCCCGGACCCGGTAGTCCATGGTGATGATATCCGAGTCGAAGGAGCCGATGAGGTAGTCCAGGGTGGACAGGGGGGTAATCTCCCCGCAGGTGGCCACGTCGATATCCACCCGGAAGGTGGCAAGGCAGGTCTCCGGATGATACTCCGGATAGGTGTGGACGGTGACATGGCTCTTGTCCAGGTGGGCCAGCTGGGTATCCCCCACAGGCACCATGGAACCCTCGGCAATGAGAATGGTCACCGACGCCCCCTGAGGGTCGTAGTCCTGCTTGGCGATGTTCAGCACCTTGGCGCCGATCATATCCGTCAGGGTGGTGAGGATATTGGTCAGACGCTCGGAGTTGTACTGCTCGTCAATGTAGGCGATATAGTCCCGCTGCTCCCGGGCGGTCTTGGCGTAGCACACGTCGTAGATATTGAAGCTGAGGGCCTTGGTCAGGTTATTGAAGCCGTAAAGCCGCAGTTTTTCCGCCATAAAGCCTTCCTCCCCCTTGTCGAAGAATAAAAAAACAAGCGGTATGCTGCGCATACCGCTTGTAACAGGTCGTGATTTCGCCAGTCGGCAAAGAGATACGGGGACACTCATCCCCTTTTCCCGGGACGTACGGGCGTTTTACAGAGCGATAGCAAATACAAACTTTGACTACTCTTATTGACCGTTTTACAAGTTGATATGCCCGCGGCATACTGGTTATAAAGTAACCAACTTATAAAATTGAGCTTTTAACTCAATCAATAATGGCAACATCTCAGTTGCCTTCGGCAGTTGACCCGGCTGTCCGTATGGCCTTAACCCGGCGAGGCGGGTGGTCAGTATTTGCATGGTCTCCGTTGTGACGGCCCATATCGTTTTTAGTTTAGCCCACTCGGGCCCCGTTGTCAAGGCTTTTTCCCGGAGGGCGTCGAAATTAGTTTCCAGAAAAAGACACCCCGCGGCATAGCCGCGGGGTGAGATTCATTAGCCTTTGCCCAGGGCCTTCTGGCCGCCGGTGTGGTAGATAGGCTTCCACTCCACCTTCTGGACCAGAGCGGCCAGAGAGATGGGGATGTATGTAAACATAAAGATGGGGAAGGTAAACATGTACAGCAGCTTCTTGTGAGTGGGGATCTGGATCTGCTTCCACTCGCTGATGACGGTCAGGGCGCCGTAGAGCAGCAGGCCCAGATAGAAGCTGACCACCGTGGAGAGGGCAAAGCTGCCGGCGACCTCCAGGATGCGCTCGGTGATGTAGGCGGGCTGGCCCCAGCAGGCCACGCACAGCACCACGTTGAAGGCCAGCATCACCATGGTCAGCAGCATGCCGGGGGCCACGGTCATGAACATGTCGTAGCAGGACCAGGACTTGCGGGTAGGCTTGCGCAGGAAGCCGCGGGTCAGGGCAGTGCTGTAATTGGCATTGACCTGATAGAATCCCTTGGACCAGCGCAGGCGCTGATCCCAGGACTGGCGGAAGGTGGTGGGCTGCTCGTCATAGATGACAGCCTTGTCGCAGTAGCCGATGCGGCGGCCCTTCAGGGCGCAGCCCACGGAGAACTCGATATCCTCGGTGAGCAGGTGGTAAGGCCAGCCGCCGTTCTCCCGGATGACATCGGCATTGATGAGGAAGCCGGTACCGGAGACGTGGCAGTTGGTGCCCAGGAGCATACGGGGGAAGTTGAGGAAGCGGGCCTCACGCAGGAACCAGATGCCGTAGCCGGAGGAGATCCAGTTGGCACCGAAGTTGCGGGAGTTGCGGTAGCAGGTAATGGCGCCGTAGTCGCCGCTGTCAAAGACCTTGTTCATCTCGGCGGTGAAGTTGGGGTCCACCAGATTGTCGGCGTCGAAGATCATGTAGCCGTCGTAGGTGTCCTTGCCCTCGTGGGCCAGGGTGCGGAAGAGGTAATCCAGGGCGTAGCCCTTGCCCTTCTTGTTCTGGTTGAAGCGCTCATACACGATGGCGCCGGCGTCCCGGGCAACCTGGGCGGTGTTGTCGGTGCAGTTATCGGCCACCACATAGACGTCCAGGCAGTCCTTGGGGTAATTCTGGTTTTTCAGCGATTGGATCAATTCTGCGATCACTCCCGACTCGTTGCGGGCGGAGATCACAGCGGCATAGCGGTGGATCACCGCATCCCGGTCGGTGCTCTGGCGGTGCTTGCGCACCAGGCCGATCACCAGATAGACCAGCTGATAAAAATAGGCCACGGTGAACAGCACAGCCAAAAACAGGTTAAAGGCTTCTACCATTCGAATCATAGTCATGTCAATCACCTTGATAAAGTTCGTCGTTGAAGTTACATCCAGTCCAATCCACGATTGGAGCTTGCATTATCATAGCACGGTTTTTAAATATTACAAGATTGTTTCGTGAGTCTTAATAAAAAGTTAAGAGTTCATTCACAATTTGTAGGATTCGTGCAATCATTTTTCCCTTTATCTCCCTATTTTAGGCTTGTTTCCTTGTATATTTGCACAAAAAGCGGTTTTTAATTTTGAAAATACTCCGAAATTCATTTAATACTTCTGTAACATTTAGGTCCGAACTTTCCTCCGGCCGCCGCCGCTGCTCCCCTGAAAAAGCTCCGGCCGCCGCCCTGAAATGGACGCAAAAAGCCGGAGCAGTGGGCCTGCTCCGGCGGGGAAGAACAAATGTAGGTCCTTATTTTAGATTCTTTTTTGCTGTGTTCAGAGAGGCGATCAAAAGCTTCTTCAATTCAACGCATCGCTCCAAAGTGGAACGGTCTCCATAAAACCCACTTTCAATCAACAACTCCAGCCAGTACTCACTCTCTGAGCATTCTTTTAGGGCAATTTGGAGTTTAGCAATGAAATCAGCTCGACCATGACCATAGAAGGCTTCTCGAATATTGGCTCCGATGCTGGTACCAGATCGGATAAGCTGATTTGTCAGCACACTTTCTCGCTTTGAAGCCTTAATCTCATTACATACTTTGATAATTTCTAAGGCAAAGGATTTCGACTTGGTCAGAAGAGGACTATCCATATTTGCACCCCGTTCCTTACTTATTCCCTATTCCCTCTTACTTCTTCCCTCCAAAAATCCCGAGGACAGTTTGGAAAGGGAAGAGTGAATCAGGAAGAAGTAAGAAGTAAAAATCCCGAACGCATTCGCATTCGGGATTTTTGGTGACCCGTCGGAGATTCGAACTCCGGACACCCTGCTTAAAAGGCAGGTGCTCTGCCGACTGAGCTAACGGGTCATAGGATATCTATATTATGTGAACATGCAGGGCATGCAATACGCTGGCAGGGATGGCTGGACTCGAACCAGCGAATGAGGGAGTCAAAGTCCCTTGCCTTACCGCTTGGCTACACCCCAATGTATAATTATTATATCACTTTTTAAAATAATTTAAAGGAGAAAATTTAAAAATGAACAAAATCAGAACCCGTTTTGCTCCAAGCCCTACTGGTTATATGCATATAGGAAATTTAAGAACTGCATTATATAGTTACTTAATCGCTAAACATCTTGACGGCGAGTTTATTTTAAGAATTGAAGATACAGATAAAGAACGTGAAGTAAGTGGTGCTATTGACCTTATTTATGATGTTTTAAAAGATACTGGTTTAACATATGATGAAGGACCATTAAAACCAGGTAATGTAGGACCATATATTCAATCAAAAAGACTAGAAATATATCAAAAATATGCCCATAAATTAGTTGATTTAGGTTATGGACATTATTGTTTTTGTAGTGAAGATACGATTAAAGAAAACCAAAATTATTTATATGATGATCCATGTAAAAATATTTCAATTGAAGAAGCTAGAAAAAGAATTGCAAATAATGAAAAATATACCATTCGTCAAACTATTAATAAAACTGGAACAACTACATTTAATGATGCAGTTTATGGCACTATTGAATACGAAAATTCCTTATTAGACGAAGGAATTTTATTAAAGAGTGATGGTTATCCTACATATAACTTTGCTAATGTCATTGATGATCACTTAATGAATATTACACATGTCGTTAGAGGAAATGAATATTTATCAAGTACTCCTAAATATAATTT
>USCO01000003.1 GCA_900553135.1 uncultured Eubacteriales bacterium
AAAACGGGGCGCCTTTGCCCTTTATTCCCGGGTTACAAACAACTCATACAACCGGCTGAGCATATCCCAGGTGGCCCGGTCCATGATGCCGGTCTGCTCCAGCTGGGCCAGCTTTTGCAGCCACATGGTGTTCTCCACCGAGGATTTTCCGTGGACGCCGTCGGCGGCGTCCTCCTGAATGCCGCTGAGTTTCTGCCGCAGCACCTGAAACATGGTCTGGGGCAGGATCATATAGTTGCCCGACGCGCCGGGAATAGCCTGGGTCCCCTCGCCGGGGAAAATCCTCAGAGCCCGGGGCGGGGCGGTCTCCCGCTCCAGCTTGATCCACTCGTCCCGAATGGCGTTCCAGGTCCGCTCATCCACCACTCCGGTGACCGGGGGCGCCAGCTCCCGCTGAAAGAGCAGCACCGCCTCCAGGGTCTCCTCCCCAAACAGGCCGTCCAGAGACAGGGCCGGTAAAAAGTCATACCGGTCCGCCAAGCGCCCCAGCATGAATTGCAGGTCCCGTATGGGGTTGGAGAGGATCTCCCGTTCTTTCTCCCGATTTATCATCCCTTTCCCTCCTTCTGATGATCCGATGACCCAAGGCTGGGCTCCTCCCCGGGGAACTGACTCTGGCGGCTGGTGGTGCCGTAGCCCCCCTGTGCCTGCACTTCATCGTCATCCGGGAAGCGGATGTCGTCATTGCGCAGGTCGCGCTCAATCCCAGCGTAAAGCCGGTAGAGGGAATTCCAGGTCTTGGGGCCCACGATGCCGTCCACGTCCAGCCCGGCCCAGCGCTGATACTCCCGCACCGCCCGGGCCGTGTCTTTTCCAAAGATGCCGTCCACCGATACCGGGGTCAGGGCGTCGTTAAATTCCGCCGTGAGGGCCAGCATATATTGCAGCACACTGACATCCGCCCCCCGGTCCCCCTGGCGCAGAAGGCCGGGATACTGGAAGGAGAAGGTTTCAAACTGCTGCCCCTGGCTGACCAGCTCCGAGAGCTGGTTGATGCCCACATAGAGATAGACCATCTTATACCAGGTGGCCTTGCCCACAATGCCGTCGGGGGTGAGATTGAAAATGCGCTGGAAGGTTTTTACCGCCGACTGGGTCTTTTCATCAAACACCGTGGTCACGGGAAAGAGCTTGGGCACGGCAGGATAGTTTTGGGAGATGCGGTTGAGCATGGTTTTCACCACCACCACCGCCTCCCCCTTGCTTCCCAGGCGCAGGGGGCTGCCGGGATAGGACTGGCCCAGGGTGCGCACCGGGGCATTTTCCACCAGCTCGATGCAGGGCCCGTAGTAGTAGCGCAAAATCTCCATGGGGCCGTAGCCCTGGAGGGCCAGCTCCTGGCTGCCCCACTGGGACAGACCGTCACATTTGGTTGTGGTGCCGTTGCAGAACTTGGCGGCCAGGGGTTCCACAAAGCCCGCCCGGCGGATATAGTCGTTGAAAATCTCATCCACTACCTGGCTGATGTTCTCGAAGATGTTTCGTCCACGGATAAACTTCTGGTCGTAGGCCGTGGTGGAGGTGATTTGAAAATCATAGCCCCGGCTGGGGTAAAACTCGGTGTACACTCGGTTGAGGGCAAATGAAATGATGGCCAGTACGTTGGCCTCAATGGCCGCAGGCTCCCAGGTGGGATAGATCTCGCTGGATGCCACATTTTTGACATACTCCGGAAAGGAGACGGTGACGTTTTCCGCCGCCTGGTCGGGCAGGCCCAGATGGACCGTAATGGTGCTGGGAATATAGGGGGTCACAGAAACTGCCATGGCCCACCTCACAAATTCTGCCCGGGAATCCCCCGGAAGTCATTTTGAATCAGACTGGACTGGCCCTGGCTGAGAGGCTCCAGTTCCATGCTCTGAAGGGTCTCCACCCCATCAAAGATCTGGACCCCCTCCACCAGCAGCATGGCAAAGCCGGGATGCTCCGCCCAGACATCGCATACCGCAAAGGGTGGCAGGACCGCCCCGGGGTGGGTGCTCTCCCCCAGCAGCGGGGTGGGGATCTCCACCGGGCGGGTGGCCCCGCTGGAATCGGTGGACTGTACGGAAAGCAGCTTATACTTTCCTCCCTTGTCCCGCTGGGTCACCACCACCGTGGCTCCGGCCACGGGAAGCTGGGCTCTGGATGTATACACACGGACCAACAAGGTCCCTTTTCCTTCCATAGGCTCCTCCCTTCGGGCGGGCAGGCCCGCCCCGATTTACCCCATGCTATGCCCAGGAAGAACAAAGGGTGCGCAAATATCAAAAGGGGAGGATACTTCTCAGTACCCTCCCCTTGCATGGCAGAAGCAAAACGCAGCTTCCCGGAAAGCTCTTTACTACGCTTTCCTTCCCGTCCTCAACCCAAGCTGTAAAAAAAGAAGAAGGTGCTTTTCAGCACCCTCTTCTTGAATTGCAGAGGCGAAACGAAGCTTCGCAGGAAGTCCTTTGCCAAGCTTTCCTCCCCGTCCACAACCCGAGTTGTAAAAAAGAAGAAGGTGCTTTTCAGCACCCTCTTCTAAAATCGTAGAGGCGAAACGAAGTTTCGCAGGAAGTTCTTTGCTAAGCTTTCTTTCAAGAAAGCGCGTCACGAAAAAAGTAAGCAAGACTCTTCCAGCTCGGAGCGCTTGGCCCGGCTCATGAGGTCGGCCACCACCGACTTCACGTCCCGTCCCTCATAGAGGACCTCATAGGCTGCCTGGGTAATGGGCATCTCCACCCCCACCTTCTCCGCCAGGGTTTTGGCGTTGGCGGCGGCGTAGTAGCCCTCCACCACCGCGCCGATCTCCTCCAACGCCTGCTGTACCGGCTTTCCCTGGCCCAGCAGAATGCCGAAGCGGCGGTTTCTGGAGTGCATGGAGGTACAGGTCACAATGAGGTCGCCCACACCGGCCAGACCGGTAAAGGTGTCCTTCCGCCCTCCCAGGGCCACACCCAGGCGGGCCATCTCGGCCAGACCACGGGTCATAAGCAGGGCCTTGGTGTTGTCGCCGCCGCCCATGCCGTCGCTGCATCCCGCGCACAGGGCGATGACATTCTTCAGGGCCGCGCAGATCTCGGTGCCCACCCGGTCGTCGCTGGTGTACACCCGGAACCGGGGATTCATAAACAGATCCTGGACCAGTTCCGCGTGCTCCAGCTGGTCGGCGGCAGCCACTACGCCCGTGGGAATGTGCCGCCCCACCTCCTCAGCGTGGGAAGGTCCGGAGAGCACCACCACGGGGCACTTGCCCTCCAGCTCCTGCTCGATGATCTGAGACAGGCGCAGGGAACTCTCCTTCTCAATGCCCTTGGACGCGGAGATCACCACCGTGCCCGGGGCGATCTTGCCCCGCAGCTTGGCCGCCGTCTCCCGCACGGCGTAGGAGGGCGTGGCCATAAGAACCGCGCCGCACTCCCCTACCTGGTCCAGCTCATGGGTGAACTTCATCTCCTTGGGCAGAGGGACCCCCTGGAGCATGGGGTTCTCCAGAGTCTCCTCCATCTGCCGGGCTTTGGCGGGGTTGTGGGACCAAAGGGTCACGTCGTGTCCGTTCTCCACCAACAGCAGGGCCAGGGCCGTTCCCCAGCCGCCGCTGCCCATGACGGTAATCTTCATGGATAGACGCCTCCTTGTATTATTTCGCCCCGGAGCGTGCCGGGCGCGGTCTATTTCTTTTTATGCAGGCTGAACTTGTTCTCGGTTCCGGTGAGCAGACGGTGGATGTTGCCCCGGTGCATGTACAGGATCAGAATTCCGATCACCGCACCCAGCACCGTGATGATCACGTTGTGATACACAAACCAGGTGGCAAAGGGGAAGCTGGCCCCGGCCCAGCAGGAGCCCAGGGACACATACTTGGTGAGGATGGCCAGGATGAGGAAGCCGCCCCACACCACCAGGGCGATGCGCCAGTCGATCATAATGGCGATGGCGCCGCCGGAGAGGATACCCTTGCCTCCCTTGAAATGGAACATGCAGGGGAACATGTGGCCCAGCAGGCAGAAGAGACCGGCCCAGTACCGGGCCAGAACAATGCCGGTAAAGCCGTCGCCCACCACGATCATCTTGGCGATCCACACGCCAAACAAGATAGCCACCACGGCTTTGAGCACATCGGTGAGGATGACCACCAGGGTCAGGGGACCGCCGAAGGTACGGTAGAAGTTGGTCAGGCCCGCGTTGCCGCTGCCGTGATTGCGAACGTCATCCCGCAGGATATACTTGGAGACAATGACCGCACCGTTAAAGCAACCGCAGAAATAGGCCACCACTGCTACCAGCGCGGCAAATCCCCACCACTGCACTTCCCAGTCGTAGATACCATAAAATAAGCCCACAACGATCACTCCTTATCGCTTTTCTGCCGGATGGTCAGACGAATGGGGGTACCCTCCAGGCCAAAGGTGGCCCGGATCTGATTTTCCAGGTAACGCTGATAAGAGAAATGGAACAGCCGCGCGTCGTTGCAGAAGCACACGAAGTGGGGCGGCTTGATGCCGATCTGGGTCATATAGTAGATCTTCAGGCGGCGGCCCTTGTCCGTGGGGGGCTGTACCCGGGCGGTGGCGTCGGCCAGGACGTTGTTGAGCATGCCGGTGGTAATGCGCATGGAGGACTGGTTGTTCACGTAGGTGATGAGCTCAAACAGCCGGTCCACCCGCTGGCCGGTGAGGGCGGAGATGAAGACGATGGGAGCGTAGGTCATGTAGCTGAGGTCCCGCATCACGTCCTTGCGCATGTGGTCCATGGTCTTGCCGTCCTTCTCGATGGCGTCCCACTTGTTGACCACGATGATGCAGGCCTTGCCCGCCTCGTGGGCCATACCGGCCACCTTGGTGTCCTGCTCGGTGACGCCCTCCTGAGCGTCAATGAGGATGAGGCACACGTCGCTGCGCTCGATGGCCATGGTGGAGCGCAGCACGGAGAACTTCTCCACCCGGTCGTCCACCTTGGACTTCTTTCGCATACCGGCGGTGTCGATGAAGAGGAACTTACCTTTGTCGTTCTCGTAGTAGCTGTCCACCGCGTCCCGGGTGGTGCCCGCCACGTTGGAGACGATGACCCGCTCCTGGCCCAGGATGCGGTTGACCAGGGAGGATTTTCCTACGTTGGGCTTGCCGATGATGGCGACCTTGATGACGTCGTCCTCCACCTCTTCCTCCTCTTCGGGGGGGAAGTACTCAAAGCAGGCGTCCAGCAGGTCGCCGGTGCCGTGGCCGTGGACGGCGGAGACGGCAATGGGGTCGCCCAGGCCCAGGTTATAAAACTCGTACACGTCGGGGTTCTCCCGGCCCACCTGGTCGGCCTTGTTCACCGCCAGGACAACAGGCTTGCCCGAACGCAGGAGCATGTTGGCCACGTCCTGGTCGGAGGCGGTCATGCCGGTCTTTACGTCGCAGACAAAGACGATCACGGTGGCGGTGGCAATGGCGATCTCGGCCTGCTCCCGCATGAAGGACAGGATCTGGTCGTCGGTGCCCGGCTCGATGCCGCCGGTATCCACAATATCAAAGGTGCGGTTTCTCCACTCGCACTGGGCGTACAGCCGGTCCCGGGTGACACCGGGGGTGTCCTCCACGATGGACAGGCGCTGCCCGCACAGCTTATTAAACAGCATGGACTTGCCCACGTTGGGCCGGCCCACAATGGCAACCAAAGGTCTCATATTCACACTCTCTTTCTCCCCGCGCACTCAGGGGGCGGGGTTATAGCGGTAGTATTCTTCCTCTTCCGGGGGCAGGCACAGGGGAGCGTCCTGGGGGATCTCCGCGCCCAGAATGGCGTCCACCAGGTCAAAGCCGCTCTCGGCGTCCACCGCGAACACGGGCACGCCCAGCTCCCGCTCCACGTCCTCCACGGTGACGTCGTCCAAAAAGACCCGCTCCCCAGCCCGCAGCATGTTGGAGGGGATGAGCAGCCGCTCCCCAAGGGGGTTCCCCTTCAGCTGGGCGATGAGGTCTGTGCCTGTGACCAGGCCGGAGACGGTGATGGTCTCTCCAAAGAAGCGGTTGCGGATGGGATAGACCCAGCCCTCCAGGCCGGGGTGGCGCTCCTTGGCCTTTTGGACGATCTCCTGGATAAAGGGGGCGGCGGAGACGCCGGTGGCAATGGAGAAGGGGGGCTGCCGGTCGCTTTCCACCGGGTCCTCCAGGGCCATGTCCGCCTGGCTCAGCAGCAGGCGCAGCATGCCCACGCCGTTTTCCAGCTGGTTCATATCCTCATAGAAGGCCTTCTCCGGCAGAGGACGCCGGGCGATGAGATAAAACTCGTCGCTGCACCAGGCAAAGCGGGTGCCCGCCCGCTGCAGGGATTCTCTCCCAAAGGCCTCCACCTGGTCGATGACCGCTCCGGCCTGCTCCGGAGTGTAGGGCTCAATGGGATGGAGCCCCTCCCGGTACTTGGTGACCCCAACAGGGACGATGGCCACGCTCTCTACGGAGGGGGCCAGCCGACTCAGGTCCTCCAGGGTGCGCGCCAAGGCCGGACCGTCGTTGATGCCCGGACAGGAGACGATCTGGCAGTTCATGCGGATACCCGCCTGGGCAAAGCGGGACATGATATCCATGGCCTCCCCGGCCCGGCGGTTTTTCAGCATCTCACAGCGCAGCGCCGGGTCAGTGGTGTGCACCGAGATGTTGATGGGAGAGATGCGCAGGTCGATGATACGCTGCACCTCCCGGGGCGAGAGGTTGGTGAGGGTGAGGTAGTTGCCCATAAGGAAGGAGAGCCGAGCGTCGTCGTCCTTAAAATACAGGCTCTTCCGCATGCCCGGGGGCATCTGGTCCACAAAGCAGAAGATGCAGTTGTTGGCGCAGGAGCGGGCCGCGTCCATGAGATAGGTCTCAAACTCCAGACCTAAATCCTCGCCCTCGCCCTTTCTCAGGCGCAGGGTGCGCTTGTCCCCCTCCTTGGTCTGAAGGACCAGCTCCAGCCGGGGATCGTAGCTGTAAAATTTATAGTCCAGCACATCCACAATGGGGTGGCCGTTGATCTCCAGCAGCTTTTCTCCCGGACGCACCCCGGCCCGCTGGGCCGGACTGCGGGGGTCTACCGTGCGGATGACCGTCCTGCTCATGGTCCTTCTCCTCTCAAAAGGGTCACACTGCCCATATTATCAATGGTTCTGTTTATTCTACAATAGAATTCTTTCCATTTCAAGGGCAAGAGCGCACAATTCCCCCACCTCAGGCTGGAAATCTCCTTCCATTCCGCCCCGCTCCCCCGTCCATCCCCAGTCTTGCAATTCCAGGGCAGATTTCGTATAATATTCTGTAACCCTTTTCACTTGGATCCTGCGTCCGTACCCAGGTTTTGCGGGCGCCGCTATGGGAGGAATCATCATGCCCCTGGACCGTACCCTGCGCAAATACTGGCAGGCCCTGCCCGCTGCACGCAAGTGGGCCTTTCTGTCCTGCTTCATTTCCGGATATCTCATCCACATCTTCGCCTTTACCAATATCATTCCCAATTCCGACGGCCTGAGCCGGGTGTTTGACCCCCAGCAGATGACGGTATCCGGGCGGTGGTTCCTCCACTACGCCTCCATGCTCAACGGCTTTACCCAGATGCCCGCCCTCATTGGACTGCTGTCCATGGTGTTTCTCTCCCTGGCCGCCGCCCTGGCGGTAGGGGTGCTGGGCATCCGCAGCCGGTCCCTGGCCGCCTTTGCCGGGGTACTCATGGCCGCCTTCCCCTGCCTGGGCTACACCTTCCTTTATATGTTCACCGCCTCGGCCTATGCCCTGGCCATCCTGCTGGCGGTGCTTTCCCTGTGGCTGGCCAAGCGGGGCCGCTGGTGGACCCTGGCGGGCAGCCTGGTGCTGGCCCTGTCCATGGGCATCTACCAGGCCTACGCCGCCGTGGCCATCTCCCTGTCGGTGCTGCTGGTGCTGCGGGAGTGCCTCAGCTCCCGCTCTAACTTTAAGGAGACAGCCCTTCTGGGGGTGCGCCTGGTGGTATATCTGGCCGTGGGCGCGGCGCTGTACTACGGTATTTTGCAGCTGTTCCTCACGGTGAAAGGACTGGAGCTGCTGGACTACCTGGGCATGAGCGACGCCGGCAGCGGCTACCCCATCGCCCAGCTGCCCCGGCTGATCCTCACCACCTATAAGCAGGTCATCATTTTCTTCTTCCTGCCCGGCTCCTCCAGCGCCCTCACCTCCCCGGTGATGGCGGTGCTGGACGCGGCGGCTGTCCTGCTGGCCGCCATCTGTGTGGTGGCCGCGGTGGTGCGCCGGGAACTGTACAAGCAGCCCTGGCGCATTGTGGGCGCTCTGGTCATGGCCGCCCTGATGCCTTTGGCGGTGGGCTTTGCCCAGATCATCTCCCCCTACTCCGACGCCACCCCCATTATGAAGTACGCCTATGTGGTGATCTATCTGGCGGTGCTGGTGGTGTGCGACCTGGGGCTGAGTCTGCTGCCCCGTCCCCGGGGCGGACAGGTGGCCTCCGCCGCCCTGTCGCTTTGCCTCTGCAGCCTCATCCTGTACGGAGCCAACATCAATAACCTCCTCTACACCGCCTGCGACCAGGCCCACCGCGCCACCCTCAGCTACGCCACCCGCCTGGTCTCCCGCATTGAGAGCTGCCCCGGCTACGAGCCCGGGATGGAGGTGCTCATCATCGGCGCCATCTCCACCGACCAGCTCTCCGCCAACATTGAGAGCTACGCCCTCATCGACCACTACAGCGCCCCCACCGCCACGGTGGCCACTTTGAACAAGCACATCTACTACTATCTCAACGACTGGCTCAACGTACCCTTTGAGGAGCCCGAGGACGAGATGATGCTCTCGGTGTCCAAGACCCGTACCTTCCGGGACATGCCCCTGTACCCCGCCGACGGCAGCGTGGCGGTGCTGGACGGCCGGGTGGTGGTGAAGATCCAGGAGGAGTACACCCCCAAGAGCGAGTTTGAGATCGCCTATGAAAACAGGAGATGAATCCATGCACACCAAGGAAACGCCCCGCAGCGGGCTTTTGTCGGTGGTCCTGCCGGCCTATAACGAGGAGGCCTCCGTCCCCCTGGCCGCCCGCACCATCCACACCATCCTGGCCCAGGCGGACATCCCCCACGAACTGATCTTTGTCAACGACGGCTCCAAGGACGGCACCTGGCAGGCCGTCCAGGACCAGGCCGCCCAGATCCCCCAGGTGCGGGGCATCCGCTTTTCCCGCAACTTCGGCAAGGAGTCGGCCATCTTCGCGGGCCTTGCCCAGGCCTCGGGGGACTGCTGCGTGGTGATGGACTGCGACTTGCAGCACCCGCCGGAAAAGGTGGTGGAGATGTACCGCCTGTGGCAGCAGGGCTACCAGGTGGTGGAGGGCGTGAAGGTGAGCCGGGGCAAGGAGAGCCCCCTGCACACCCTGGCCGCCCGCACCTTTTATCACTTCATCAGCCAGGCCACCCAGATCGACATGTCCCGGGCCTCCGACTTCAAGCTCCTGGACCGCCGGGCGGTGGACGTGCTCATCGCCATGCGGGAGAAAAACGCCTTCTTCCGGGCCCTTTCCTCCTGGATCGGCTTTGAGACCGCCCAGGTGGAGTTCGAGGTCCAGCCCCGGGCGGCGGGGGAGTCCAAGTGGTCCCTGCGCTCCCTCACCCGGTACGCCGTGACCAATTTGGCCGCCTTTTCCACCGCCCCCCTTCACCTCATCACCCTTTTGGGCGTGCTGGTGTTTCTCTGCTCCCTGGTACTGGGCTGCTGGTCCCTGTGGCAGAAGATCAGCGGACAGGCCCTGGAGGGCTTCACCACGGTGATCCTCCTGCTGCTGCTCATTGGCAGCATCCTGATGATCTGCCTAGGCATCATCGGCTACTATATCGCCAGGATCTATGAGGAGATCAAGGACCGGCCCCGGTACATCATCTCCGAGGACTGCGGGGAGAAGCGGCCATGATAGAGAAAATCAAGCAGCTTCTGGACCCCACCTTCTTCCGCTTCATTCTGGTGGGCATCGTCAACACCCTGGTGGGCTACGGGGTGATGTTCGGCCTGTACAACCTGGCCGGGCTCCACACCTGGGGCGACGCGGGCTACTGGATCTCCTCCGCCGCCAACTACATTGTGGGCAGCGTGGTCAGCTTCTTTCTCAACAAGCACTTCACCTTCCGCAACCAGGAAAAGGGGGCGGGCGTGGTGCTGCGCTTTGTTATCAACATTTCGGTGTGCTGGCTGCTGGCCTACGGTCTGGCCAAGCCCGCCGTGTCCTGGGCCCTGGGCGGCATGGGACTGGGGGGCCAACTGCTGGGCAACCTCACCATGCTCTTTGGCTCGGGACTCTTCGTCCTGCTCAACTACTTTGGACAGCGCTTCTTCGCCTTCCGTACTCCTAAGTAACAAAACGCTTCCCGGTCACCGACCGGGAAGCGTTTTTTCGTCTGTCTGAAATTCCGTCATATCCGCCCAGTACCGCTTGGGCATCTGGGTCATGCGGCAGCGTGGATTCTCCCGCCCCTCAATGGCGATGGTGTCGTAAAACTTCCGCCACAGCCTGCGGTAGGCCGCCTCCTCCGATCCGGGGGCGTCCAGCTCCAGGCTGTCCATGGGCACGATGGCCCACCGCCCAGGCTGGTGGACCAGGGCCTCCCGGTGGGTCTTGTCATAGAGGAGGAATCGCTCCTGAGGAAACCGGGCGCAGAAGTGCCCCCGCAGCAGGGGCAGCACCCGGTTTTTGGGGGTGATCTGTCCCACCAGAGCCCCCTCCGTCTGGGAGAAGCGGACAAAGCCGGTGTAGAGGTGGGCCTCATGCTCCAGGTGGCGCACCGCCCGGTGGATCTGGCACACCACCGGGTCGGCCAGGTTCCGGGTAAATCCGGGCCCCTGGGCATAGCCCAGGCGGAGAAACCGCCACAGCCACAGCTCCTTCTCCGGCAGGCAGGTCAGAAACCCCCGCACCAGCCACCGTTTTCCCTCCCCGCCCAGCTTCTCCTCCAGGGAGCGGTACACCCGCCGGGCGTCCTCCCGCCGGGTCTCCACCGCCCGCTGGGGATAGAAGGAGGCGCAGGCCCGGTCAAAGCTGACAAAATCCGCCGGCTCCTCCCGGTACTGGTAGCTGTCAAACACACAGGTGAGAAAACCGAAAAAGGTGCCGTCGTACAAATAGGAGACCTGGGTCCACTTCATCCTGTGCGCCCCCTCTCGTCAAAGAGAGACAGCTGCTCTCCCGGGTCCTCTCCCCGTCCCTCCAGAGCCAGCAGGTGGCGCAGGATGCCATCCTCCCGCACCCGCAACCCCTGCTCCATGCGCCCCGAACAGGTGAGAAAATACTGGGCCCGCTTCAGCACCACCCCCATGCGCTTGAGCCCCAAAAAGTTCACCGGTCCAAACCGCCGGGCGGCCAGGATGCGCCGGGCGCTCTTCACCCCGATGCCCGGCACTCGCAGCAGGGTCTCGTAGTCGGCCCGGTTCACCTCCACGGGGAACTGGTCCAGATGGCGCAGGGCCCAGCAGCACTTGGGGTCCAGCCGGGGGTCCAGGTCGGGCTGGTTTTCGTCCAGCAGCTCCTCCGCCCGGAAGTGGTAAAAGCGCAGCAGCCAGTCCGCCTGGTACAGCCGATGCTCCCGCAGCAGCGGGGGCTTAAAATT
Organism: uncultured Eubacteriales bacterium; assembly: GCA_900553135.1. GTDB lineage: Bacteria > Bacillota > Clostridia > Oscillospirales > Oscillospiraceae > Lawsonibacter. Next base: position 11,555 of record USCO01000003.1, read on the forward strand.
CTCAGGCGCCGGGAGCAGCGGGCTGCCCGACACCGGCATGTAGGCGGAGTAAAACACCCGCTTCAGGCGGTATTTCTCATAAAGCCCCTGGGTGAGGGACAAAATCTGCCGGTCGCTCTCCCCCGTGGCCCCCACGATCATCTGGGTGGACTGCCCGGCGGGGGCGAAGCGGGGGGCGTGGCGGTAGACCTTCAGCTCCTGCCGGGAGACCTGGATGCCGTCCCGGATCTGGGCCATAGGGGTGAAAATAGCCTCCTTCTTCTTGTCGGGGGCCAGCAGGGCCAGGCTCTGGGCGCTGGGCAGCTCAATATTCACGCTCATGCGGTCGCACAGCAGCCCCAGCCGCTGGGTGAGCAGCGGGTCCGCCCCGGGGATGGCCTTGGCGTGGATATAGCCCCCGAAGCGGTACTCCTCCCGCAGCAGGCGCAAGGTTTGAATCATGCGCTCGGTGGTGTAGTCGGGGCTGACCATCACCGCCGAGGAGAGAAACAGCCCCTCGATGTAGTTGCGGCGGTAAAAGCCCATGGTGAGCTCGCACAGCTCCCGGGGAGTGAAGGCCGCCCGGGGCGGGTCGTTGGAGCGGCGGTTGACACAGTACTGGCAGTCGTAGACGCACACATTGGTAAGCAGCACCTTCAGCAGGGAGATACACCGCCCGTCGGCGGAAAAGGAGTGGCAGCACCCGGCCACGGTGGTATTGCCCATAGCCCCCCGCCCCCCCTTGTGGTCCAGCCCGCTGGAAGTGCAGGCGGCGTCATATTTGGCCGCGTCGGCTAAAATCTCCAGTTTTTCCAGCAGCTCCATACCGCTGCCCCCCTTAATAGAACATTTGTACTATTATTATAGCAGGGGGCGGGGAAAAGTCAAGTGGGAATGTCTGGGCATAAAAAAAGACTGCTGTGTCACCACAGCAGTCTCTTTTTCGCAAATCACTGGGCCTCGACCTGGCCGAAAGAACGGCCGTTGTAGGTCAGGCAATTTTTGCACATCCGGTGGGGCAGCCGATAGGCACCGCACTTGGGGCAGGTCACGATACCGGGAGTCTCCAGCTTCCAGTGGGAGCTGCGCCGCTTATCGCGCCGGGCCTTGGACACTTTTCTCTTAGGAACCGCCATTGGTGACACCTCCTTCGGTTTACGTGCCGTAAAGCACTTCTGGACTACTCAGCTTCATCATCCAACAGCTGCGCAAGCGCCGCCAAACGTGGATCCACTTCAGGTCTGCACCCGCAGGGGCCGAGGTTCAGGTCGGCACCACACTTGGCGCACAGCCCTTTGCAGTCTTCTGAGCAAAGGTTCTTTGTATCCATTGCGAGGACAAAGGCCGTTGTGACCACTTCGTCCAAATCCAGCTCGTTTCCGTCCAACAGATAGATCTCGTCCTCACTGTCCTCGCTTTCCAAAGAATCGGCAAGCAGGGCATGCAGAGGAACGACCTTCTCCCGGGAAAATTCTTTCCCGCAGCGGTCACAAGCCAAGTCCAGCTCGGAGCGGGCCGTGCCGTTCAGGACCAGAGCGCCCGCGTGGTTCTCCACGCTCCCCTGGGCCAAAACGGGCCGCGTAATGGGCTTTCTTCCATAAAACTCCAGCTGGCTTAGGTCCAACTGAAATTCGAAGGTTTTCGACGCGCCAGGCACGTGGATGACGTTGCGTAAATCCAGCCGCATGGCCGCCTCCTTCCGGGGTAAGACCCCATACTCGCGTAATGGTACGGAGAGTATTATAATGAATCCTCAGGAAAATGTCAAACCTTTTTTTCTGGTTGACAAACATATTTTTTTATGATGCAATCTTAACAAGTCACGACACATTGGACAAAGGATGACAGCCATGAAAGAATTTACCATTGGGAAAAACGACGCGGGGCAGCGCCTGGACCGCTGGCTGGCCAAAACCCTGCCCCTGCTCCCCGCTCCCCTGGCCCAGAAGTATATCCGCCTCAAGCGGGTGAAGGTCAACGGCAAGGGCTCCAAGCGGGATGTGCGCCTTCAGGTGGGGGACGTGTTGCAGCTTTATATCAACGACGAATTCTTCCAGCGCCCCACCCCGGAAAACGCCTTTCTCTCCCTGTATCAGCCCAAGCTGAATATTTTATATGAGGATGAACACATCCTGTTGCTGGACAAGCGTCCCGGCATGGTGGTCCACCCCGACGAGAGCGAGCGGGTCAACACCCTGCTCACCCACATCCAGGCCTACCTTTATCAAAAGAAGGAGTGGTCCCCCTACTGGGAGAACTCCTTTGCCCCCGCCCTTTGTAACCGCATCGACCGCAACACCGGGGGCATCGTCATCGCCGCCAAGACCGCCGAGGCCCTGCGGGTGATGAACCAGAAGGTCAAGGACCGGGAGCTGAACAAATACTACCTGTGCGTGCTCCACGGGGTCATGCCCCGGAAGGAGGGCAAGCTGGAGAACTTCCTGTTAAAGGACGAGGCCAAAAAGCAGGTCTCTGTCCACAATCGCCCCGTCCCCGGTGGAAAAACCGCCGTCACACTGTACCGCACCCTGGCGGTGAACGGCGGGCTGTCCCTGGTGGAGTGCGACCTCATCACCGGGCGCACCCATCAGATCCGGGCCCAGTTTGCCGCCGCGGGCCACCCCCTGCTGGGGGACGGCAAGTACGGCCGGGAGCGGGAGGACCGGAAATACGGCCGCCACGGCCAGGCCCTGTACTCCTACCGCCTGGAGTTCCGCTTCACCACCGACGCCGGGCCGCTGGAGCATCTCAACGGCCGCAGCTGGCAGGTAGAGGATGTGGACTTTGTGGGAGAGTACTTCCCCAACTTCCGCCTTCCCGACCAAAAGCCCTGATTTTCCCCAAACTTCACCTTTCTTTTCCACAAAATCCATTGACAAGCTTTGGGGAAACAGATATAGTTTATCTGCTATCCGCATATGCCCGGGGACGCCGCAGGGAGTCGCCCGGGCATTGTATCAGGATAGGGAATTTCTTCAGAAATGGGGGAGGATATATGTCCAAGGAATTGATCCGCCTGTCTGACTGTACCATGTCCTTTGACGGCGAGGTAGTCCTGGATCATTTGAACCTTTATATCAACGATCAGGAGTTTCTCACCCTGTTGGGGCCCAGCGGCTGCGGCAAGACCACCACACTGCGCATCATTGCCGGCTTCCAGACGCCCACTTCGGGGGATGTGTTGTTTGACGGTGTGCGCATCAACGACGTGCCCCCCCACAAGCGGGCCATCAACACGGTGTTTCAGCGCTACGCCCTGTTTCCTCACCTGAACGTGTTTGAAAATATCGCCTTTGGCCTGCGCATCCCCAAGGTGGACCCGCAGACCAAGAAGAAGATCAAGATCCCCGAGGAGGAGATCCGGGAGCGGGTCATGGAGATGCTCCACGTGGTCAACCTCAACGGCTTTGAAAAGCGGGCGGTGACCTCCCTCTCCGGCGGTCAGCAGCAGCGTGTGGCCATTGCCCGGGCCCTGGTGAACCGGCCCAAGGTGCTGCTGCTGGACGAGCCTCTGGGCGCTCTGGACCTGCGTCTGCGGAAAGACATGCAAAACGAGCTCAAGCGCATCCAGCAGGCCATGGGCATCACCTTCATCTACGTCACCCACGACCAGGAGGAGGCCCTGTCCATGTCGGACACGGTGGTGGTCATGGACGGGGGCCGCATCCAGCAGATCGGCACCCCCGAGGACATCTACAACGAGCCCAAAAACGCCTTTGTGGCCGACTTCATCGGCGAGAGCAACATTCTCGACGGCATCATGCGCGCCGACGGGGTGGTGGAGATCTTCAACCGCCGCTTCCAGTGCCTGGACAGCGGCTTTGAGAAGGACGAGCCGGTGGACGTGGTCATCCGCCCCGAGGACGTGGACATCGTCCCCGAGAACGAGGGCCAGCTGAAGGGTACCGTCACCGCCGTCACCTTCAAGGGGGTCCACTACGACATCATCGTGGACTTTTACGGTTTCAAATGGCTCATTCAGACCACCGACCTGTCCCCCGTGGGTTCCCGCATCGGCATCAAGATCGACCCCGACGGCATCCACGTCATGAAAAAGAGCCAGTATTCCGGCATGTTCGGCGACTACTCCTCCTACTCCGAGGAGTACGAGGAGATCAGCGACGCCGAGTATACGCCGGAGGACGAGGAGGGGGAAGAGCGGGATGAAGCAGAATAAACTGGCCCTGTTTTCCCTGCCCTACGTGGTATGGATGGCCCTGTTCACCGTGGCCCCCATTTTGCTCATTCTGGGCTACGCCTTTACCAGCTCCGCCGGGGGCTTTACCCTGGACAACTTCCAGCGCATGGGGGAGTTCTGGATCGTGTTCCTGCGCTCCTTCCAGCTGGCCATTGTGGCCACGGCGGCCTGCCTGCTCATCGGCTACCCCATTGCCTGCTTCCTGGCCCGGGAGGGGCCCCGGTTCCAGCGCATCGCCATGGCCCTTATTATGCTGCCCATGTGGATGAACTTCCTGCTGCGCACCTACGCCTGGATGTCTATTCTGGAAAACACCGGCCTTCTCAACCGGCTGTTCTCCTTTCTCCACGTCTTTGACCTGGTCAATGCCGTCAACGGCCTTCTAAACAGCGCCCTGGGCCTGCAGCTGGCCACCGACATCACCTACTTCAAGCTCATCGGCACCTCCGGCGCCGTGGTGCTGGGCATGGTGTATAACTACCTGCCCTTTATGATCCTGCCCATCTACTCGGTCATCGTCAAGCTGGACCACTCCCTGCTGGAGGCCGCCCATGATCTGGGGGCCGACTCGGTGACCACCTTCCGCCGGGTGATCTTCCCCCTGAGCCTGCCCGGCATCCTCTCCGGGGTGACCATGGTGTTTGTCCCCTCGGTGTCCACCTTTGCCATCTCCCGTCTGCTGGGCGGCAATAACCTGATGCTGCTGGGCAACCTCATTGAGCTTCAGTTCACCGGCACGGCCTACGACCCCTATCTGGGCAGCGCCATCGCCCTGGTGATGATGGTCATTGTGGTGGCCTGCATGTATATCATGAACCGCTTCGGCGAGGGTGAAGAACAGGCGGTGATGCTATGAGACACAAGAAAAACGGTGTGGGCAGCCGCGCCGCCATGGCCCTGCTCTTTGTATTCCTGTACGCCCCCATCTTTGTCCTCATGGTGTTCTCCTTCAACGACTCCAGCAGCCGTACCGTGTGGAAGGGTTTTACTCTGCGCTGGTACGGAGAGCTTTTGCAGGACAGCATCATCCTCAACTCCATTTACACCACCCTTCTGGTGGCCCTGCTCTCCGCCATCATTGCCACTGTGGCGGGCACCTTTGCCGCCATCGGCTTTTACAACATGCGCCGCCGCTGGCGCACCCCCCTCATGACCATCAACAACATCCCCATGACCAACGCCGACATCGTCACCGGCGTGAGCCTGTGCCTGTTCTTTGTGGCCGCCTTTGCCTGCTATAACTCCTTTGTGCAGCAGTTCAACGCCAGCCACGAGCTTCAGCTGCCCGCGCTGGCCATGGGCTTTGGCACCCTGCTCATCGCCCACATCACCTTCAACATCCCCTACGTGATCTTGTCGGTGAGCCCCAAGCTCCACCAGATGGACAAGCACCTGGTGGAGGCGGCCCAGGATCTGGGCTGCACCTGGATGGGCGCCTTCTGGAAGGTGGTGCTGCCCGAGATCAAGCCGGGCATCGTCAACGGCCTGCTCATCGCCTTCACCATGTCGGTGGACGACTTCGTCATCAGCTACTTCACCGCCGGACCCTCCACCTCCACCCTGGCCATGACCATCTACGGCATGGCGAAAAAGCGCATCAGTCCCAAAATCAACGCCGTCTCCACCCTGCTGTTTGTCACGGTGCTGCTGCTGCTCATTGTGGTCAACCTGCGGGAGATGCGCCAGGAGAAGGCTCTGAAAAATCCCGCTGCCCAAAAGGCACCCTCCCGCTGGGGCACCGCCCTGGGAGGCGGCGCCCTGGCCCTGCTGGTAGTGGTGCTGGTGGTCCTGTCCCAGAAGAGCGGCGACCGGGTGGTCAACGTGTGCGGCTGGGGCGAGAACATCGAGCCCTCCCTGATCCAGCAGTTTGAGGAGGAGACAGGCATCCGGGTCAACTACCAGACCGCGGAAAACAACGAGGCCATGTACTCCAAGGTGGTACTGGGCGGCTCGGGCTACGACGTGGTGGTCCCCTCGGACTACATGGTCTCCCGCATGCGCCAGGAGGGCCTGCTGGCCGAGCTGAACTTTGACAACATCCCCAACTTCCAGCTCATTGATCCCCAGTACCAGCACCTCACCTACGACCCGGAGAACCTCTACTCTGTACCCTACACCTGGGGCACCCTGGGTATCATCTACAACACCACCATGGTGGACGAGCCCATCACCAGCTGGGACGCCCTCTTTGATCCCAAGTACGCCGGTCAGGTGCTGATGATCAACAACCCCCGCGACGCCCTGGCCACCGCCCTGATGAGCCTGGACTACTCCATCAATACCCAGGACGAGGGGGAGATCCGGGAAGCCTACGAGCGCCTGGCCCAGGCCAAGGCGGACGGGGTCTACCAGTCCTTCGTGGCCGACGAGGTGTACGACAAGATGGAGGCCGGCGAGGCCGCCATTGCCGTGTACTATGCGGGCGACTTCCTCTCCATGCACGAGAATAACCCCGACCTGGCCTATGTTGTGCCCGAGAGCGGCTCCAACTGGTTTGTGGACGCCATGTGCGTGCTGGCCGACGCCCAGCACAAGGAGGAGGCCGAGGCCTGGATCAACTTCATCTGCTCCACCAGCTCCAGCCTGGCCAACATGGACTACATCTGGTACGCCTCTCCCAACTCCCAGGCTCTGGCAGAGTACCCCGACTACTACTACGAGACCTACGGGGAGGAGATGGACCCGGACCTCTATTCCATCATGGCCGCCCCCGCCGACGTTCTGGCCCGCTGTGAGGCCTACGAGGCCCTGCCCCCCGCCATCGACACCCTGTATAAGGATCTGTGGACCGAGCTGGGCATCGGCTGACCCATTTCATGACACAAAGACCGCGCTCCCGGTGGAGCGCGGCCTTTGTTTTTATGTTTACATTTTATTCACCGTTTAGTCCAAAATTTTTGATGATTTATTCTGTGGATATGGTATCCTTGTTCTCGGATCAAGGATCCAATGTTTTCCCCCTTTCTTGATGGCGGTATCACTCCTGTACCGCCCGGACGGCGGGTCCCGCACGCCCTCTGTCCACCCAGGCGCCTCCGGTGGCTGCACCGGATCAACCTGATTTTTAGGCGCGCTGCGCGCCTCACTGTCACCCGGACCGGGCATCGGCCTGCTCCGGGTGGCAGACCAAGTATTCTCCGGTCTGGTGTTCCAGGCCGGTTTTTTGATGCAAAAAAGAACCCGAAGCTCTAGGCTTCGGGTTCTTCTTATTTTCTGTGGTAGGTGACATAGTGGTAGGCGATCCCGTCCTGTTCCAGGCTCTCGCTCTCCTCGACGATCTCCCACTCCTCCGACTTGTCCAGGTCGGGGAAGTAGGTGTCGGCAGGAAAGGCGGCGTGGATTTTCGTAATATAGGCAGTGTCGCAGTAGGGCAGCAGCTGCTCATACACCGAAGCGCCCCCGATGACAAAGGCGTCTCCATCCGCCTGCTGCACCAGCTCCTCCACGGAGGCAAACACCTCTGCCCCCTCCGCCTGGAACTGGGGATTGCGGGAAAGGATCAGGTTGCGCCGGTTCTTCAGGGGCCGCCCTCCGGGGAAGGTGGCCAGGGTCTTGCGGCCCAAAATCACCGTGTGCCCCGAGGTCAGGGTGCGGAAACGCTTCAAGTCCTCCTTCAGGTAGACCAGCTGGTCCCCGTCCTTTCCGATGGCCCAGTTCTGGTCCACCGCTACGATCAGATTCATGTCGGTACCTCCCGGTCAATTCCTAATTTCTAACTCCTAATTCCTAACTCTTTACACCGCCACGGGGATCTTCGCTTCCAGGGGGTGGGCCTGATAGCCCTCCAGGCGGAAACTGTCCTTGGTAAAGGCGTAGAAGTCGGTGATGGTCTTGTCCATGACAAAGGTGGGAGCGTCATAGGGCTTGCGGGCAATGATCTCCTCCACGATGGGCACATGTCTATCATAAATGTGAGCATCCGCAATGACGTGGACCAGCTCTCCCGCCTCCAGGCCGGAGACCTGGGCGAACATATGCAGCAGCACAGCGTACTGCATCACGTTCCAGCCGTTGGCGGTGAGCATATCCTGAGAGCGCTGGTTCAGGATACCGTTGAGGGTGTTGCCGCTGACGTTGAAGGTCATGGAATAGGCGCAGGGGTAGAGGGCCATCTCGCTGAGGTCGTGGTGGTTATAGAGGTTTGTGAGGATGCGGCGGGAGCCGGGGTCGTGTTTCAGGTCCCACAGCACCTTGTCCACCTGGTCCATATCCCCCTGGGGATAGTGGTGCTTCACCCCCAGCTGATAGCCGTAGGCCTTGCCGATGGTGCCGTTCTCATCGGCCCAGGCGTCCCAGATGTGGCTGGACAGCTGGTGAACGTCGTTGGACTTCTTCTGCCAAATCCACAATAGCTCGTCCACGGCGGATTTCAAAAACTGCTTGCGCACCGTGATGATGGGAAACTCCCGGCGCAGGTCGTAGCGGTTGACCACACCAAACAGCTTGATGGTGTGGGCGGGGGTGCCGTCCTCCCACCGGGGGCGGACGGGGCGGTCGGTGTCCCAGACTCCTTTGCTCAGGATGTCCTGGCAGGTCTGGATAAATACCTGATCGGCGTAGCTCATGGGTGTCGTTCCTTTCTCGCGTGTATGCCGGAAATCTATGATTTCTCCCATACGGAGCCATATTTTCTCCTCATCATACCATAAAGCGGGACGGGAGACAAGATGTCTCCCGTCCCCTCATTCCCCCTTATATTTCCTCCGGGTGGCAAGGCCCCCCCGGATGTGCCGCTGGGCCTTGTTCTCCTCCAGCACCTGTTTGGCCTGGAGATACAAGGGCCGGTTAAAGGCCGGGAGCCGCTCCGATAGGTCCTTGTGTTTGGTGGTAACAATCCGGAACGTTCTCCCCCCGCAAGCAGATCTCCGCCCGGCCCTCCGGGGACACCCGTATTTTCTCCAGCACCTGCTTGAGCTGCTGGTTGGTCATAGCGGCCACATCCACCAGGCTTCTCCCGGTGGGAAACAGGCGCTCCAGCAGCGCCTCCAGCGCCCCCGGGTTTAGCCGCCCAAGGGAGAGGGCCTTCTCTTCCTCCTCCAGACGGCCTATCTCCCGCCCCAGGCCCGCCAGCTTCTCCTCCAGCTGGGCTTGGGAGAGGAGTTCCCGGGCGTACAGCTCCACATACCGCTGCCGCTCCCGCTGAAGCCGCCCCAGCCGGGCCCGCACCTCCTTCTCCCGGCCCTCATCCCCGTATCGCTCCCCATATCGCCGGGCCAGAAGCTGCCTGGCATAGGTCAGGGCCCCCGGTTCCCCCTCCAGCACCCGGACAAAATACCCCTGCACCGCGGCGGTGAGCGCCCCCTCCTCCAGGGTCACTCCATTGCCGCAGCAGGCCGCCCCCCTGCCGCTGTGCCCCGAGCAGCCCCAGCGCACATAGGTATTGCGGTAGGTGCGCACCATGCGGCGGAAGGACCAGCCGCAGGCCGTGCACTGAATGAGAGTGGAAAACAGGTGCTTGTTGCTCTGGCGCACCCGGTCCACCTGAAAGGCCCGGCCCCGCTCCTTCCGGATGGCCTCCGCCTGAATGAACAGTTCCCGGGAGATGATGGCAAGCTCGGGCCGCTTCACCACCATCCACGCCTCCTCTTCCCGTGCCCTGCGCCGCCCGGTGAGAAAGTCGGCCACCTCCTCCTTGCCGTTGATGACCTCTCCTATGTACAGCCGGTTTGCCAGGATGCGGCACACGGCGTTCTGGGTCCAGCGGCACCCCCGCTTGGTGGGGATGCCCCTCTCGTTGAGCCGAGCGGCGATCTGGGCCGCGCCGCAGCCCTCCTGGGTGTACCAGCCAAAGATCTGCCCCACCACGGCGGCCTCTCCCGGGTTGATGGTCAGGTGGAAGTAGTCCCCCGCCTGCTTGTCATAGCCGTAGACCAGGTTGGGCACCCGGCCCTTCTCCCCGTTGAGCTTTTTGCCGAACTTCACCCGCTTGGAGGTGTTGGCGCTCTCCTCCTGGGCCAGGGCTCCGAAAATGGTCAGGACAAATTCGCTGCTGCCCATGCTGGTCATGTTGGCGGTCAAAAACTGGGTCTCGATGCCCAGGGCCTTCAGCTCCCGCACATTTTGCAGCAGGTCCACCGTGTTGCGGGCAAAGCGGGAGATGTCCTTCACCACCACCTGGTCAAAGCTCCCCCGCCTGGCGTCGGCCATCATATGTAAAAACTCCCGGCGGTTCCGCACCTTGGTGCCCGAAATCCCCTCGTCGGCGTACAGCCCCACCAGGGTATCCCCGGTGCGGCGGGTGTACTGAGCAAAAAACTCCTTCTGGGCCTCCAGGCTGTTAAGCTGGTCCTCCTTGTCGGTGGAGACCCGGCAGTAGGCGGCGATTCTCATGGCGTATTCCTCCCTTTAAAAATGGGCCCCGCCTGTGCGGAACCCTCGGTTTCCCTATGGTCGTTCCTCCCGCAGCGCCTGCTCCACCTTGGTCCAGTTCACTTCCATCAGGGCCTGGACCAGGAGCCGCGCCGTCACAGCGGGCGGGTTGGGGTCGCGGATCTCAACGCGAACCTTCACCTTCCCACCTCCTTCCCTGCCTTCACTGTATGCAGGGCTTGTCCCAAGTATCCCGAAAAAGCAAGGGCCCGCCGGAGTCCGGCGGGCCCTTGGGGCTCTTTGATTTTGTTAGTGCTTGCCGCAGCCGTGGTCACAGTGCCCGCAGTCGGGGAACTGGGCCGGGTCGTAGGCAATGCCGTTTTTCTGGTAGTAGTCCAGAATGGCGCTTTTGATGGCCTCCTCGGCCAGCACGGAGCAGTGAAGCTTGTGGGCGGGCAGGCCGTCCAGAGCCTCGGCCACCGCCCGGTTGGTGAGGGCCATGGCCTCAGAGAGGGGTTTCCCCTTGATGAGCTCGGTAGCCATAGAGCTGGAGGCAATAGCGGAGCCGCAGCCAAAGGTCTCAAACTTCACGTCCTCAATGACGTCGTCCTGAATTTTCAGGTAGATCTTCATAATGTCGCCGCACTTGGCGTTGCCCACCTCGCCCACGCCGTCGGCGTTTTCGATGATGCCCACGTTTCGGGGGTTGCGGAAGTGGTCCATAACAGTCTCGCTGTAAAGTGCCATATCAAATCCCTCACTTGATCACATAGGTTCTGGTTCCGTTTTGCAGGTCCCGCCACACGGGGGAGATGCTGCGCAGATAGTCCACCGTCTCGGTGACGGCGGCGATGATCTGCTCCACCTCTTCGGGGGTATTCTCCCGGCCCAGGGTCAGGCGCAGGGAGCCGTGGGCCACCTCGTGGGGGCGGCCGATGGCCAGCAGCACGTGGCTGGGGTCCAGAGAGCCGGAGGTGCAGGCCGAGCCGGAGGAGGCGGCGATGCCCTTGTCGTCCAACAGCAGCAGCAGGGACTCCCCTTCGATGCCCTCGAAGCAGAAGCTGGCGTTGCCCGCCAGGCGGCGCTCCCGGTCGCCGTTGAGCTCGCCGTGGGGGATGGCGGAAAGGCCCTCAATGAGCCGCTCCCGCAGGGCCAGCACCCGCTGGTTCTCCTCCTCCATGTCCCGGCAGGCCTCGTCCAGAGCGGCAGCCATGGCCATGATGGCTGGGATATTTTCCGTGCCCGCCCGGCGGCCCCGCTCCTGTCCGCCGCCGTAAATGAGGTTCTGGGGCAGGATGCCCTTGCGGCAGTAGAGAGCGCCCACGCCCTTGGGACCGTGGAACTTGTGGCCGGAGAGGGAGAGCATGTCGATGTGCTCACGCTCCACGTGGATGGGCAGGTGGCCCACCGCCTGCACCGCGTCGGTGTGGAAGAGGACCCCCGCCTTGCGGCACACCGCCCCGATCTCCTCAATGGGCTGGATGGTGCCGATCTCGTTGTTGGCATACATCACCGTCACCAGGCAGGTGTCGGGGCGGATGGCCTCCTCCACCTGCTGGACGGTGACCAGGCCGTTTTCGTGCACATCCAAATAGGTCACAGAAAATCCTTCCTTCTCCAGGGCCTGGAGGGTGTGCAGCACGGCGTGGTGCTCAAAGGCGGTGGAAATGATGTGGCACTTGCCCTGGCGCTCTCCCCGCCGGGCGGCGGTGAGGATGGCCTGGTTGTCCGCCTCGCTGCCGCCGGAGGTGAAGGTGATCTCCCCCGGCGTACAGCCCAGATGGCGGGCCACGGTCTCCCGGGCCCGGGCCAGGGCCTGGGCGGCCTGCTGGCCCTCGGTGTGCAGGCTGGAGGGGTTGCCGTAGATCTCCTCCAGGTATGGAAGCATGGCGCCCACCGCCGCGGGGCTCATCCGGGTGGTGGCGGCATGGTCTGCGTAGATTCTCATAAAATTCTCCTTTTACTGCCCTAGGCTGGAAAAGGCGTTTTCCAGGTCGGCCAGAATGTCGTCAATGTGTTCCGTCCCGATGGACAGGCGGATGGTGTTGGGCCGGATGCCCTGGGCCAGCTGCTCCTCCTGGGTCAGCTGGGCGTGGGTGGTGGTGGCCGGGTGGATGACCAAACTCTTGGAGTCGGCCACGTTGGCCAGCAGAGAAAAGACCTTCAGCTGGTCGATGAAGCGGTGGGCCTCCTGGGCCCCGCCCTTGATCTCAAAGGTAAAGATGGAACCGCCGCCCCGGGAGAAATAGCGCCGGTACAGATTGTGCTGGGGGTGGTCCGGCAGGGCGGGGTGGTTGACCCGCTCCACCAGGGGGTGCTTGGACAGATAGTCCACCACCTTGGCCGCGTTCTCCCCGTGGCGCTCCACCCGCAGGGACAGGGTCTCCGTCCCCTGGAGGAGGAGGAAGGCGGCAAAGGGAGAGATGCAGGCCCCCATATCCCGCAGCAGCACCGCCCGCAGGTAGGCGGCAAAGGCAGCCTTCCCCGCCGCCTGGGTGAAGGTCACCCCGTGGTAGCTGGGGTTGGGCCGGGCCAGGGCGGGATAGCGGTCCCCCTGAGCCGCCCAGTCAAAGCGCCCGCCGTCCACCACTACGCCGCCCAGAGCGGCGCCGTGGCCTCCAATAAACTTGGTGGCGGAGTGGACCACGATGTCGGCTCCGTGCTCCAGGGGCCGCAGGAGAAAGGGGGTGGCAAAGGTGTTGTCCACCACCAGGGGCACCCCGTGGCGGTGGGCCAGATCGGCCAGGGCGTCCAGGTCGGGAATGTCGCTGTTGGGGTTGCCCAGGGTCTCCACATAGATGGCCCGGGTGTTCTCCTGAACTGCCTGCTCCACCGCATCCAGGTCGTGGATGTCTACAAAGGTGGCGGTAATGCCCAGGGTGGGCAGGGTGTGGGCCAGCAGGTTATAGCTGCCGCCGTAGATGGTCTGCTGGGCCACGATATGGCCCCCGTTCTGGGCCAAGGCCTGGAGGGTGTAGGTGATGGCAGCGGCCCCCGAGGAGAGGACCAGGGCGGCCTCGCCCCCCTCCAGGGCGGCCAGGCGCTCCTCCAGGGCCTGCTGGGTGGGGTTGGTCAGGCGGCTGTAAATGTTGCCCCCCTCCCGCAGCTCAAAGCGGGCCGCGGCCTGGGCGCAGGAATCAAAAACGTAAGAGGTAGTGGCGTAAATGGGCACCGCCCGGGCGCCGGTGGCGGGGTCGGGCTGCTCCTGCCCGGCGTGGAGCTGAAGGGTCTCAAAACGGTACTTCTGCATGGGAATCATCCTTTCTGATCGTGGTGGTTGTCTCTCTGTTCCCATGGTTCACATTCGCCCAAAGCGGAAGTTGACTCTATTCAGTTTGGTCACATGTACCTGCATGGCAGCTCCTCACTGAGTCGGCGGGTCCTTGCGAGGACCCAAGGCGTTTTCTCCTAATTACCCACTTACTAGGTTGGTTGAATTATACGTTCAATTACCTACTTTGTCAATAGGTTTATCGCATAAAAATCACCCCGCCCGGCGCAGCGGCACAGGCGGGGTTTCCAAAACGGATCGAGGGTCAGACCTCTCCCTCCAGACCAAACAGGCGCTCATACTGCACGCACTGATAGTCCTCGATGAGGGAGGTAAACGAGTTGGTCTCCAGGTGGCTGTAGGCGTTGCCCTCCTGGTCCAGGTAGCCCACAAAGGTGATGGCGGGCAGGGTCTGGCGCAGCCGGTCCAGGAAGCTGAAATAGCTGTCGCTCTGCACGCCGGTGTACTCCAAAATGTACTGGGACAGGAAGTTGAGGCTGGTGGTAGCACCGGACTGTTCTTCCTCCTCCAGGGGGAAGTTGGCCCACACCACATAGGGCACCCGGTACTTGTCCATGTACTGCTCCATGGTCATCTCATCCTGGGTCACCCCGTAGGCCTTGTCCAAAAACTCCTGCTCCACCGAGGGCTGGTGATCCCCGAACATGAGGATGATGGTGGGCTCCTCCTGCTGGGAGAAGTACTCCACCAGCTTCTGGAAGGCCAGGTTAGTCTCCCGGGCCAGGGTAAGGTACTGCTCCGCCATGGGGTAGGCCCCGGGCTCGTCGGTGAGCTGGACCTGGGCGGGGTAGGTCTTGTCCGTGTAGCTGCCGTGGTTCTGGATGGTCACGTTGAAGAGGAACAGGGGCCGGTCAGGGTCCCGGTGCTCATACTCCCAGATGACCTGGTCAAAGTCGGAGCTGTCGCTGACATAGCCGTGGGCCATCTCCTGGGGCACGTCCATATCCTCTCCGCATTTGAAGGACTCAAAGCCCAGCAGGGGGTAGGCCTGGTCCCGCTGCCAGGAGGTGCGCTCGCCGGGGTGGAAGGCCCGGGTCTCGTAGCCCGCCTCCCGCATGAGCCACACCAGAGAGGGAGAGCGGTCCAGGATGTACTGCTGATAGGGGATGCTGCCCGAGGGCAGGAAGGCCATGGAGTTTCCGGTGAGGAACTCAAACTCGCTGGCGCTGGTGCCCGCTCCGAACACCGAGGCGTAGGCGTGGCCCCAGATGGCGTTGTCCAGGGTGGAGATGTACTCGTTGACGCTCTGGCTCAGCTCCAGGTTGCCAAACTCCTCAAAGTCGGCCCAGGACTCGTTCATAATGGCGATGACGTTGGGCAGGTCCTCCACCTGGGTGGCCGAGGCGGTGCCGTCCTCCTCCTGGCCCAGCAGCTGGGCCAGACGCTGGACGGTGAGCCCCTCGGGCTTCTCCACCTCTAAAAATTCCGTGTTGCGCAGGAAGGCGCCCATGGCGCCGCTGGTGCGGTAGGCTCCCGCCTGGTCCCACACGTCGGTTTTGATGCCGAAGAAAGCCAGCTTCTCCGGGTGGAGCACCGGGGTCAGACACAGGGCGCAGGCCAGAAGGCACCCGCCCCGCAGGGCCCAGCGCATCCGCCCCGTTCCCAGCCGCATCACCAGCAGGATACCCAGCCCCATCAGCAGCACCAGAGCCAGCACCATGGGAAGGGTGGGAGTAAAGTCGTAGGTCCCCGAAACGGCCGCCGCCGTCTCCAGGGCGGTGAGGTCCCAGGGCAGGACCGGGTTGCCCCGGTAGACCGAGACAAAGTAGTTGGCCGCGCCCCACAGGCCCGAAGCCAGGTGGAGGATCAGGCAGGCCACCACCCAGCGCCCGGTGAGGGCGCACAGCAGATAGTACAAAACACCCAGGCAAACCCCGTTGCCCACCACGGCCAGAGGCGCCATCTGCCAGGGCGCCACGCCGTAAGCCAGCTGCATGAAATAAGCGGCTGTAATGGGAGGCAGCACCAGCGCCGCCGCCCAGGCCGCACCCTTGCCCCAGGGCAAGGCTTTTCCAATTCTTCCTTTCATGATTTCCTCCGCTGTATCGGCGGCGGAAGGCCCTCTTCCGCCGAAATTTTTCTCTCGATAACAGCTGAATATTTTACAAGAAAGTTAAGAAAATGTCAAATTTGTGTTTCATATAAGTTAAATGGCGGAGAGACCGCCCTTCTTGTGCAGTCTCCCCGCCGCTCCATTTTGTCCCCTCTGTGTGTACGGTGGATTTGCTCACCCGAAACTGTCTGGCCGCAGCCCGCACCGTGGCCTTGTTTTCTATGATGTAAAGGGCCAGTCGGCAGGCCCGCTCCTCCATGTTTTCCTTCATCCCCACAACACGCTCCTATTTTTGGCAGTTCCGCACTATCTATATGTGTGGGACCGCCGGGATATACGGTAACCCGTCGGAGGAAATTTTGTAAAAAACAGCAAAATTTTTTACTGTGTCGGTGTACAAACATTGGAAAGCGTGCTATACTTCATTTTGTCTTATTTTGTCGTTTTCTGGCATTTTTTACGGACCGTGCCGGGGAAACCTGGGAATCTTCCCGTTTTCTGGCATTTTTTACGGGCCGCGCCGGGGAAACCTGGGAATCTTCCCGTTTTCTGTCCCGCCGCGCCCTCTCCTGCCGGCCCGGTTTTGATTTCACGCGGAAGGTGGTAATTTCTTTGGAACCGATGACGCCCACGGTCCTCCCCCTCTCCCTGAGCCAGCAGAACATCTGGGCCCTGGAACAGGCCTGCCCCGGCACCTCCATCAACCATATCTGCACCACCCTGTACCTCCAGGGCACGGTGGATCTCTCTGCCCTCCAGCGCAGCATCCACCTGGTCTTGGCGGCCGATCCCTCCCTCAACACCCGCATCACCCTGCGGGACGGGGTCCCCATGCAGTATGAGGCCCCTTACCAGCCCGTCCCCATTCCGGTGTACGACTTCTCCCTGGGGGAGGAGGAGGGAGCCGACTGCTGGGTGGAGTCCTTCGCCCGGGAGCCCCTGTCCATGCTGGACGCTCCCCTCTGCCGCTTTGTCCTGCTGCGCACCGGGGAGGACCGGTGCCGTCTGGTGGTGAAAATGCACCATCTCATCTCCGACGGCTGGACCCAGACCCTGCTGTGCAACCGGGTGGGGCAGGCCTATCTGGACCTGCTGGCGGGCCGTGAGCCTTCGCTGGACGCCATTCCCAGCTATGCCGGCCACGTGGAGGAGGAACAGCGCTACCTGGCCTCCCCCTCCCTGGCCAAGGACGAGGCCTACTGGCGGGAGGTCCTCTCCCGGCCCAGCACCCCCGCCTCCCTGAAGCCGGGCTGCGGCACGGCCATCAGCCCCGTGGGGCGGCGGATTTCTGTCCAACTGCCCCAGGACGTGAGCAGCAGCCTGTCCGCCTTCTGCCTGAAAAACCGCGTCTCCCCCTTCTCCGTGTTTTATATGGCCCTGGCCATCTATCTCCAGCGCCTTGGAATGGGGAACTCCTTCACCATCGGCGTCCCCATCTATAACCGCCTGAACTTCCGCTCCAAGCAGACCAGCGGCATGTTTGTCAGCACCCTCCCCTTTGTGGGAGAGGTGAACGGCGACTGGACCTTTGAAGAGTTCAGCCGCCATCTGGGGGATGCCTGGTACGGCCTGCTGCGCCACCAGCGCTGCCCCTTCTCCCGTATCCAGCAGCTGGCCCGGGAGCAGGGCGGGGACGGCCAGCGGCTGTTCCACATCGCCCTGTCCTATCAGAACAGCCAGCTGCTCTCCCCCCAGGACGCCCCCGTCGACTTCTCCGGCCGCTGGCACTACAGCGGCTATCAGATGGAACAGCTGTGCATCCATCTCAGCGACCTCTCCGGCCAGGGGCAATATCTGGTGGACTACGACTATCTCACCCAGCTCTTTCCCCCCGGGGAGATCCAGTCCCTCCACAGCTGCCTGGTCCATCTGCTGCGCCAGGCCCTGGCCCAGCCCGACCGTCCCATCGGCCAGCTGTCCCTGCTCACTCCGCCACAGGAGGAGCAGGTGGTCTATGCCTTCAATGCCTCCCGGCGTCCCCTGGACCCCGAAGGACTTTATGCCCGCTTTGCCCGGTGTGTGGAGCAGTTCCCCCACCGCGCCGCTCTGGTCCAGGACCAGGAAGCGGTCACCTACCGCCAGCTGGAGGAGCAGGCCGCCCGCTTCCACGCCGCCCTCTCCTCCCTCTGCACCCAGCCCGATACTTTGATTGCCCTTTTGCTGCCCCGCTCCCCCCGGCTCTTTGCCGCCATGATGGGAGTTCTGCGGGCAGGAGGAGCTTTTTTGCTGCTCTCCCCCGACCTGCCCCAGGGGCGGGTGCGCACCATTTTGGAGCAGAGCCAGGCCGCCGCCCTGGTGGCTTCCCCTGCCCTGGCTGCCCCCTTCTCCTCTCTGCTGCCCACTGTGGACCCGGACCAGCTGCCCCCGCCCACCCAGGAGCCGCCTTGTTCTCCCAGTGGGGCGGACCTGGCCTACGTGGTGTACACCTCGGGCTCCACGGGCCAGCCCAAGGGGGTGGAGATCCCCCGCCGGGCCCTGCTGAACCTGGCCCAGGCCATGGAAGGCGTCTACGGCGGAGGGGCGGTTCTCTCCCTGTGCAGCGTGGGCTTTGACGCCTTTTTACTGGAGAGCGCCGCCGCCCTGCTCAACGCCCGCACCATCGTGCTGCCCCAGGACCGGGAGCTGGAATCCCCCCGGGACCTGGCCCGGCTCATTGCCGACCGTGGGGTGGGCTTCCTGTCCACCACCCCCTCCCGCCTGGCGGCCTATCTGGCCCAGCCCGACTTTGCCCGGGCGGCCGCCTGCCTGGACACCCTGCTCTGCGGCGGAGAGCCCTTCCCCGGCGACCTGCTCCGCCGCCTGAAGGACTGTACTCGGGCCCGGATTTTCAACCAGTACGGCCCCTCTGAGACCACCGTGGCGGTGAGTCTCAAGGAGCTGAACCACGCCTCCCGCATTACGGCGGGAAAACCCATGGACAACTGCCGGCTGTATGTGCTGGACCCCTGGGGGAACCCCCTGCCCGCGGGCGTCTTTGGGGAACTGTACATCGGCGGCCCCTGCGTGGGCCGGGGATATCGAAATGCCCCCCAGCTCACCGCCCAGAGCTTTCTGGACAGCCCCTTTGTGCCCGGAGACCGGCTCTACCGCACCGGAGACCGGGCCTGCTGGACGGCGGATGGGGACCTGGTGCTGGGCGGCCGTCTGGACAGCCAAATTAAATTGCGTGGCCTGCGCATTGAGCCCCAGGAGGTGGCCGCCTGCCTGAGCCGCCACCCCAAGGTCTCCCAGGCGGTGGCCACGGTACAGAATGTGGGCGGCCAGGAGGCCCTGGTGGCCTTCTACACCGCCCCAGAGCCCATCCCCGTGGAGGAGCTGCTGGCCCTGTGCGCCAACGACCTGCCCGCCTATATGGTGCCCGCCGCCGTGGCCCGCCTGGATGTCATCCCCCTCACCCCCAACGGCAAGGCGGACCCTGCCCGCCTGCCCCAGCTGCCCCCTGACTCCCAGTCCCAGGGCCAGGGGGAAGGCCCTCTGCTGACCCAGGTAGTGGACATTCTGCGCCGGGTGCTGGACCGGGAGGACCTGGAAGCGGACAGCGACTATTTCCTGTTTGGGGGCAACTCTCTCAACGCCATGCAGGCCCTCAGCGAGATCGCCGACGCCACGGGGCAGGCCCTGCGGGTGCGAGACCTGTACGCCTGCCGCACCCCCCGCCGCCTGTGCGCCCTTCTCCAGCGCCAGGGCGGGGAAATCGCCCGCCATCTCACCCCCGCGCCCGCCCAGGAGCGCTGGCCCCTCACCCCCATTCAGCAGGGGATCTATGTCCAGTCCCACCTGGACTCCACCGGCCGCACCTATCTCATGCCCGCCGCCTTCCGCCTGGGGACCACCCCGGACATTCCCCGGCTGGAAGAGGCCTTCCGCATCCTTATCGCCCAGGAGCCCATGCTGCGCACCGCCTTTGCCCTGGAGAGCGACGGCATCTTTGCCCGGGTCCGCCCCCAGGTGGACTTCCATCTGGATGTGCGCCCCGCGGGCGGGGACCTGACCGCCGCTGCGGCCCCCATCCTGGCCCCCTTCCAGCTGGACCAGCCCCCGCTGCTGCGGGCGGGCCTGTGGGAGGAGCTGCCCGGCCGCTGGGTGCTGCTGCTGAATGTGCACCACATGGTGGCGGACGGCCTCACCACCCCCATTCTCCTTCAGCGCCTGGACCGCATCTACCAGGGCCAGGAACTGCCGGAGCAAACCCTCACCTATCTGGACTACGCCTGGTATCTGGACCGGCACGCCCACGACCCGGGACAGCTGGACTACTGGACCGGACGGCTCGCCCAGCTGCCCGAGCCTCTGGAGCTGCCCTGCGACTTTGCCCGCACCCAGACCTTTGACTACCAGGGCCGCACCCGGGTCCACCGCCTGGACCGGGAACTGTCCCAGGCCTGCGACGACTTCTGCGCCCAAGCGGGCGTATCCCCCTATATGCTGTTTTTGGCCGCCTTTGGTCTGCTCCTGTCCCGGCTGTCGGGGAAGGAGGACCTTCTGGTGGGAGCCGCCGCCGCAGGACGGATGCTGCCCGAGACCCGGGAAATGTGCGGCCCCTTCATCAATACCCTGCCGCTGCGCCTGCGCCCCCAGGGCCAGCTGACCCTCAAGGAGTATCTGGACGCCCTGCGGGAGGAGGTCAACGGCATGCTGGACCACCAGCAGGTGGGCCTGGAGGAGATCGTCTCCGCCCTGGACCTGCCCCGCACCCTGACCCAGAGCCCCCTGTTCCAGGTGATCTTCTCCCAGCGCCCGGTGGACGCGGGCAGCTTCACCCTGGGGGGCGCGCCCCTGGAGTATCTGCCCACTCCTTCTGGCTCGGCCCGCATGGAGCTGTGGGTGGAGCTGTTCCGGGACAGTGAGGGCTACGGCCTGCAGCTGGAGTACGCCACCCAGCTGTTCCTGGACGAGACGGCGGCCTACTTCGGCCGCTGCCTGGAGACTTTGGTGCGCTCCATGCTCTCAGCCGGTGAGACTCCTCTGGAGGAGCTGGAGGCCCTGTCCCCCCAGGACCGCACCAACCTCATTGAAATTCCCAACCACACCGTCTCTCCCTTTGTGAACCTGCCCGTTCCCGCCCTGTTCCAGCGGCAGCTGGAGCTGGACCCCAACGCCCCGGCGGTGATCTTCCACGGGGAGACCACCACCCGCCGGGCTCTGGACCGCCGTGCCTGCCAGCTGGCCAACCTGCTGAAGGCCCAGGGGGCCCAGCCGGGCACCCGGGTGGGCATCGCCCTGAGCCGGGGCGTGGACCTGGTGGCGGCGGTGCTGGCCATCTGGAAGCTGGGGGCGGCCTACTCTCCCCTGCTGGCCCACTACCCCGCCCAGCGGCTGAAATACATGGTGGACGTGGCGGGGATCACCCACATTCTATGCGACGCCCGCACCCGGGAGCAGCTGCCCCAGGACCTGCCCTGCACCCTGGTGTCCACCCAGGGGACAGCGGAGGAGCGCTTTGTCTCCGCTCCCCTCCATGAAACTGACCTGGCCGAGGTACTCTTCACCTCTGGCTCCACCGGCCAGCCCAAGGGGGTCATGCTGGCCTGGCGCTCCATGGCCAACATGGTCTCCGCCTTCCGCAAAATTCTGGAGCAGAGCGACGGCCCCATTCTCTGCACCACCAACGTGGTCTTTGACATGTTCAACGGCGAGGTGGTCATCCCCCTCTCCATGGGCAAGCCCATCGTCATGGCCGACGAGGAGGAGATGATGCTGCCCTGGAAGCTGGCCCAGCTCATTGAGCGCCACGGGGTGCGCATCACCCAGTCCACCCCCTCCCGGGTACAGATGTGGTTCTCCAACGAGGCCTTCTGCCGGGCCTCCTCCAACCTGGAGCTGATGATCTACGGGGGCGAGGTGCTCACCAAGACCCTGCTGCGCACCGCCCAGACCCACTCGGGCGCCAAGCAGGTGAACATGTACGGCCCCACCGAGGGCACGGTGTACAACACCACCCGCAGCGCCGACTTCCGCGCCCATGTGAATGTGGGCTGGCCCATGGACAACAACCGCCTGTATGTTCTGGACGAGAAGCTGCGCCCCGTGCTGCCCACCGCCGCCGGGGAGCTGTATCTGGCCGGAGAGTGCGTCTCCCAGGGCTACATCTCCCGCCCCGAGCTCACCCAGGCCTCCTTCCTCCCCGACCCCTTCTTCCCCGGGGAGCGGATGTACCGCACCGGGGACATCGCCCGGCTGCGACTGGACGGCTCCTACGACTTTTTGGGCCGCTGGGACGCCCAAGTAAAACTCAACGGCCAGCGGGTGGAGCTGGACGAGATCAACGGCGCCATGGTGGCCCAGGGCTGCGCCCTCCAGGCGGCCACGGTGCCGGTGCGCCGGGAGGACGGCTCCATGGAGCTGTTCACCTACTACATCCCGCCCCAGGTTCCCCTGGAGTTGGGAGAGATGCGCCGCCTGCTGGGCCAGGTGCTGCCCGCCTACATGATTCCCTCCCACCTCATCCCCCTGGAGTCCATGCCCAGCACCCCCACGGGCAAAATCAGCCTGCGGCAGCTGGGGAAGATGGCCCAGGCCGGGGAAAACACCCAGACCGCTGACGCACAGCCGGAAGCGGCCCCGGAGGAACCCACCCAGGAGCAGCCCGCTCAGCCCGATCCCACTCCCCTGGAAGGGGAGCCCGGCTCCCTGGAATGGATCTTGTCCCTGTGGCGCAGGGTGCTCAGCCGCCGGGAGGTGGACGCGGACGTGTCCTTCTTCGAGCAGGGCGGCACCTCCCTGGCCGCCCTGAGCGTGCTGAGTCACTACAACAACAGCCGCCTCATCCTCTCCCTGGCCCAGTTCTACGAGCACCCCACGCCCCGGGCTCAGGCCGACCTGCTGGCTGCCCAGCACCCCCGGCATCCCATGGCCCAGGAGAGCGAGGCCCGCACCCTCATTTCCGCCCCCGCTGCCCAGCTGTCCCGCCGTGTGCCCGCCCTGCTCCAGCCGCCCCAGAGCGGTCCCATGGACACCGTCCTGCTCACCGGTGCCACGGGCTTCCTGGGCGCCCACATCCTCCAGGCCCTGCTGGAGGCGGGCACCGGAACCATCCTGTGCGCCATGCGGGACGGCAGCCGCCTCCGTTTGGAGGACACGCTGAGCTGGTACTTTGGCGCAGGCTGGGTCATGGACGCGGAGGACCGCCTGGAGGTCATCCAGGCCGACCTGGACCAGCCTATGCTGGGCCTGTCCCAGGAGGCGTTCCAGGCCCTGGCCCAGCGTGTGGATGCCGTGTGGCACTGTGCCGCCGATGTGCGCCACTACGCCGCCGACAGCGACGCCCTGCTGCGCACCAATCTGGAGGGCACCCGCACCCTGGTGAAGCTGGCTCTGGCCGGGAACGCCCGGCTGTACCACATGTCCACCACCAGCGTCTCCGGCGACCACCTGGTGGGCCGGGAGGACCGTGCTGTCTTCACCGAGGAAGATTTTGATCTTGGGCAGAACTGGCGGGAAAACCTGTACGTCCGCAGCAAGTTCCTGGCCGAGGACGCCGTATACCAGGGCATCCGCCAGGGACTCACCGCCCGGATCTTCCGTCTGGGCCGTCTGGTGGGCCGGGCCGTGGACGGTCTGTTCCAGAAAAATCCCCAAACCAACGCCTTCTGGCTCACCGCCCGGGGCGTGCACGCCCTTGGGGCCATCCCCCAGTCTCTGGCCGCCCTCCCCATGGACCTGACCCCGGTGGACTGGTGCGCCCGGGCGGCGGTGGCCCTGCGGGAGGCCCCCCTCACCGCCTACCATCTGGAGAGCCCCCAGCCCCCCACGGCGGAGCAGGCCTTCCGGGCCGTGACGCCCGACCTGCTGGTCCTCTCCGACGAGGAGTTTGACCACCTGCTGCGCCAGGCTCCGCTGGACCTTCAGAGCAGCGTCCTGGCGCCGGTCACCGAGCTGTGGAACCGTCTGCGTTCCGCCCCCGCCGCCATCACGGTGGACTGCGCCCGCACCCAGACCCAGCTGGCCCAGGCCGGGTTCCAGGAAGCCATCCCCGCCCCCCGTCAGCTGCTGCGCTCCTTCCGCTTTGAGGGAGCAGACTTGTAAAAAAAGAGGTGTTCCTATGGTCTCCGACCTGTCGGCAATCATCTTTGTCCTATGCCTGGCCCTGCTGGTCGTCTTCATCTTCTGGAGCCTGCACAGCCCCAAGCCCCGGACCCTGCTCAACCACCTGTACCTGTGGCTGGTGGTGGTGTGGTCCTTCTGGGCCTTTCTGATGCTGTGTCTCTGGGTCACTCCGCCGGAGCAGACCACCACCCTGATGTTTCTGGACGCCCTCACCTATGCGGGCATTGAGATCCCCCCCATCTACTTCATGATCTCCCTGGCCTTCGTCAAGGGCTATGAGCACCTGCCCCGGTGGTGCTACGCCTTTTTGATCCTGCCCGCCCTGGCCGTCCTGGTGGCCCTCACCAACCCCTACCACCATCTGCTCTACCAGCAGTTCTCCATCCTGCGCTCGGAGATCGTTTTCGGACCCTTCATCCTCTTCACCGGAGCCCACAGCTACATCTGCTTTATGATCTCCTTTGTGCTGCTGCTCCACTTCGCCTTTAAAAATTCCAGCAAGCTCTACTTTCAGCAGTGCATCATGCTCACCCTGGGGGGCCTGCTGCCCATGACGGTAAGCATGCTGGCCACCTTCTCCCCCTGGAACCTGCCCATCACCGCCACCCCCATGGCCTTCTCCCTGATGGTACTGTTCAACGGCATCGCCATCTACAAGCTCAACCTGCTGGACATCACCCCCGTGGCCACCCAGCACGTGCTGGACTGGATCTCGGACTGCTACCTCATTCTGAGCAAGAACGGCCTGGTGGTCAGCTACAATAAGCCCTTCGCCGCGGTGTTTGCCTCCCGCTACGGCATCACGGAAAACCGCTACCTGGCCGACTGCGTCCAGGAGGAGGATTCTTCGGAGAAAACCGCCATTTACAACATCCTCAACGCCGTCAACGCCTGTCAGGAGGCCCAGACCACCATCTCCTACGAGCAGGCCGCCACCATCACCCGCAACGGTGTCACCACCAAAAACTACTACATCACCGACGTCTCCCAGCTGTTCATGGACAACAAGGCTGTGGGCTTTGTGGTCATCTTCAAGGACATCACCCAGCTGAAAAAGAGCATGCAGCAGCTCCAGGACAACCAGACCCGTATGATGGAGCAGGAGCGCTTCGCCTTCCTGGGCCAGATGATGGGCGGTCTGGCCCACAACCTGAAAACCCCCATTATGAGCATCTCGGGCTGCGTGTCGGCGGTGAACAACCTGCTGGATGAGTGCCAGTCCAGCCTGGACGACCCCAAGGTCACCCCCGAGGATTTCCGGGAAATCTATGGGGAGATGGGGGACTGGATGCAGAAAATTCAGGAGTCCACCGCCTATATGTCGGATATCATCACCGCCATCAAGGGCCAGGCCACCAACGTCAGCGCCTTTGACGAGTCCTATTTCACCCTGGACGAGCTCATCAAGCGCACCACCCTCCTGATGCGCCACGAGCTGGTCAGCGGCGGCTGCACCCTGGTGGCCGAGTACAAAGGCCCCCAGTCCATCACCCTCCACGGGGACATCAACAACCTCATCCAGGTGCTGGGCAATCTGGTGTCCAACGCCATCTTTGCCCAGAAGCAGGTGGGCGGCGGCTGCATCACGGTGGGCCTGGAGCAGGAGGGCGACGCGGTAAAGATCTACGTCAAGGACACCGGCCCCGGCATCCCGGAAAAGGTCCGCCGCCGCCTGTTCAAGGAGATGGTCACCAGCAAGGGAGCCCAGGGCAGCGGCCTTGGTCTCTACATCTCCAACGCCGTGGTCCATGGAAAGTTCAACGGCACCATGTGGTGCGAAGACAACCCGGGAGGCGGCGCCATCTTCGGCATGACCATCCCCCTGGCCTCCCGGGACGCGGAGGCCGCGCCCCCGCCTCCCTCCTATCCTGTGGGCTTTTCCCTTTCGAAACGTGAGGTGTTTTCCCAATGAGACAGCGTAAACAGTATTCCGGCCCCAACCCACTGTCCATTCTCACCCTGGATGACGACCCCATTATGACCTCCACCATCCAGGCCTACTTTCAGCGGTCGGGCTACCGGGTGGACGTGGAAAACGACCCCTACCGGGCCATTGAGCGGGTGCGCCGGGGCAGCTATGACATTCTGCTGCTGGACTTTCTCATGACCCCCCTGTGCGGCGACCAGGTGGTAGAGCAGATCCGCCAATTTAACTCGGACCTGTTCATCATCCTGCTCACCGGCCACAAGAGCATGGTGCCCCCCATTAAGACCATCCGCGCCCTGGACATCCAGGGGTACTATGAGAAGAGCGACCGCTTTGACCAGCTGGAGCTGCTGGTAGAGTCCTGCGCCAAATCCATTCGCCAGCTGCGCACCATCAAAAGCTACCGGGACGGCCTGTCCGCCATCATGGACTCCCTTCCCCGTCTGTACACCCTGCACTCCATGGAGCAGATCGCCGACACCGTGCTGCGCACCGCCTCCGCCCTGGCCGACTGCGTCAACGTGGTGCTGACCCTGGACGCCTCCTGCTACGAGGCAGATCAGAGCGACTCCCCCAACCAGCGCTACATCTCCCGGGCGGTGGGTGAGCGCTTTGCCGCTCTGGAGTCCAGCCAGGTGGCCCAGCTTCTCCAGGAGCTTTCAGGGCAGAGTTTTTTGCAGCGGGAACAGCAATTGATCTTCCCCCTATTGGACACCCAGGGCCCGCCCATGGGTCTTTTGTCCCTGGAGCTCAAGACGTCCCCCAAGGACAACCAGATCCAGCTGCTGGGCAACTTCTGCCGCCAGGCGGCCTCGGCCATCTGCTCGGCCCGGCTCCACGCCCTCCTTCACGAGAAAAACCACCAGCTGGACCAGGCCTACACCCAGCTGAAGGACGGCTACATGGAGGTCATCAGCGCCATGCGCCGGGTGGTGGACGCCAAGGACATCTACACCCGGGGCCACTCCGACCGGGTCTCCTACTACGCCTCCAGCCTGGCCCGCTTCCTGGGCCGGGACGGGGACTACTGCGAAGAGATGCGCATTGCCGGGCTGTTTCACGACATCGGCAAGCTGAGCATCCCCGACGAGATCCTGGGCAAGGAGTCCCGGCTCACCGACGAGGAGTATGATATCATCAAAACCCACCCCGAGCACGGGGCAGACATTCTCTCCGTCATCAGCCAGTTCCGCCCCATTCTTCCCGCCGTGCGCTACCACCACGAGCGCATCGACGGCACCGGCTACCCCGAGGGTCTCTCCGGCCAGGAGATTCCCGAGCAGGCCCGGATCATCGCCGTGGCCGACACCTTTGACGCCATGACTGCCGACCGCCAGTACCGCCGGGGCTCCGGCTTCCGCCAGGCCATAGAGGAGCTGGTGCGCTGCAAGGACACCCAGCTGGACGCCCAGATCGTGGAGGCCTTCCAGGCCATGACCAGCGACCCCGCCTTCTGGGCAAAAATGCAGGAGGAAATGCAGGACCGGGCCCCCTGTCAGGTGATCCCGGAATTTGACCAATCCACGTCAGGAGGTCTGGAATGAACACGAAGCCCTACAACAAGGAGGACTACACCGTCCCCTTCTATGACACCTTTCCCCAGTTTCTGGACGGCATCGACCAGACCTACGGCAGCCGTCCCGCCCTGTCCTGGTTCAGCCGCCGGAAGGAAGAATCCACCCTGACCTACCGCCAGATGGTCCAGTTGGTCCGGGATCTGCGCCGGGCTCTGGTGAGCAAGGGGTTAACTCCCGGAGAGCACGTGGCCATTGTCAGCGAAAACAGCGCCGACTGGATCATCTCCTTTCTGGCCATTGTCAGCTGCGGCGCCGTGGCCGTGTGCGTGGACACCGAGCAGTCGGACGAAAACATCCGGGATATGGTGGTCCGCTCCCAGGCACGGCTCCTTTTCCTCTCCCCCACCTTTCTCCCCATCTGCATCCCTTTGCTCAACGACGGCCACGCCGACCGGGCGGTGCTCATGGGCGGGCTGGCCAGTGACGAGCGGGTGGTGGGCATTCAGGAGCTGTACGAGCTGGGAGCGTCCCTCCAGGACCTGCCCCAGCCCCAGTTCTCCGTGTCTCAGGAGCAGACGGCGGAGATCGTCTTTACCTCCGGCACCACCAGCCAGTCCAAAATGGTCATGCTCAGCCAGAAGGCCGTGATGCAGAACCTGTGCGATTCCAGCCAGTATGTCTGCTTTTACGACCGGGTGTTCTGCTCCCTGCCCTTCTACCACGCCTACGGTCTCAACTGCGCCGTGCTCAATTCCTTCCTGCGGGGCTGCCACCTGTACATCAACGGCGACCTGAAAACCACCATGCGGGACCTGCACCTCTCCCGCCCCGACACCATGCTCACCGTCCCCCTTATGGTGGAGGCCCTTCACAACCAGCTGTGGCTGAAGGCGGAGCGGGAAGGCAGGGCCGACGGCCTGCGCAGCCTGCTGGCCATTGCCGCCTTCTGCCGCCGCCTGCACCTGCCCATCCGTCTGAAAAAGCTGGAGGAGATCAAGGAGACCCTGGTGGGCAGCCTGCGGCTGATGATCTGCGGCGGCGCCCATTTGAGTAAAGAAATCTCCCAGGAATTTGACCTTCTGGGAGTTCAGATGCTCCAGGGCTACGGCATCACCGAGTGCTCCCCCCTCATCTCGGTCAACTGCAACTACGCCAACAAGATGGGATCGGTGGGCCTGCCCCTCCCCTCCTGCCAGGTGAAGGTGGAGGACGGCGAGGTGTGCGTCAAGGGCCCCTCGGTGATGACGGGCTATTTCAACGACCCCGAGCAGACCGCCAAGGCCCTGCAAAACGGCTGGTTCCACACCGGCGACCTGGGCTATCTGGATAAGGACGGATTTTTGTTCCTCACCGGACGGAAGAAAAACCTCATCGTGTTCAAAAACGGCAAAAAGATCTCCCCCGAGCGGCTGGAGGAGCAGCTCTCCGCCATCCCCCTGGTAAAGGAGGTCATGGTGCTGGGCACCACCAACGGCGGCTACGCCGACGATGTGAAGCTGACGGCCAGCATCTACCCCGATCCCGAGCGCACCGAGGGGATGTCCGCCTATGAGATCCTGGAGCGGCTGCAAAGCGAGGTGGACCGCATCAACCGCACCCTGCCCACCTACCAGCAGATCCAGCTGGTGAACATCCGGGAGAAGGAATTTCAGAAAACAGGCACCAAGAAGATCAAGCGCCACGACAACTAAAGGAGTACGGCTATGCTGGAACTGATTCAAACCATTATCTGCGACATCACGGGCAAACAGGACGTCACCTACGAGACCGACTTTTTAAAGGACCTGTCTCTCAACTCCTTTGACATCATGAATATCATCTGTGCCTTTGAGGAACACTTTGATATCACCATCCCCACCCGGGATGTCTGGCACCTGCGCCAGGTGAAGGACGTCATCGACTATCTGGCCCAGCGGGGGATCACCGCCCCTTGAGTACGGCCGTGATCTTCCGCCACCCCTTCCGGGAGGGCGGGGCGGGCTCCCGGGACCTGCTGCGCCGGGCCGCCTGCCGCTATTCCGGCCTAAGCCCCGACGCCCTTGGCCCCGTGGACCAGGGTCCCTGGGGCAAGCCCTTCTTTCCCCAGGTCCCCGGCCTTCACTGCTCGGTGACCCACAGCGGCTGGTGGTGGATGTGCGCCCTGGCCCCCTGTCCGGTGGGGCTGGACCTTCAGGAGCACCGCTCCTACGTCGCCCCCGCCAAGCTGTCCGCCCGGTTTTTCCACCCCTGGGAGGACGCCTTTCTTGCCCGGGAGGACTACCGCTCCTTTTACCGGGTGTGGAGCGCCAAGGAGAGCTATGTGAAATACCGGGGGCGGGGTTTTTCCCTGGACCCCCAGTCCTTTTCCGTGGTGTCCCGGGAGGGCAAATTTCCCGGCATTGAGGGCGTTTGGATACAGGAATTGCCATGTTTTCCGGATTATAGTCTGGTTTTGTGCACCCATAAGCCCATGCAGGTCTGCCTGCTTTCTCTGTGAAGAAAAGCCCCCGCCCTGTCTCTCTTCCATTGACAGGCAGGGGGCTTTCCTGTATTCTAAGAACGTCCGGTTCTTCACAGTCCGGGCGGGGCCGGGTTTTTGGGCGCGGGGAAGCGCCTGTTTCCCGGTACGGCCCCCGGAGTGGCCGTCGTTTCTGTTACCAAATAAGGGAGGTTTCACCATGAGTCAATCCAACACCACCGTCCCCAAGAGCGAGGTCACCCGCGTGAAGGGCCTGGGCTTTCTGTGGGACAAACGTACCCCCGACCGTTTTAACGGCCGTGTCATTACCCGCAACGGCAAAATCACCGCGGAGGAGTGCCGCGTGGTCGCTGAGGCGGCCAAGCGCTTCGGCAGCGGCGAGATTTCCATGACCACCCGTCTCACCATGGAGATCCAGGGTGTGCCCTTTGAGAACATCGAGCCCCTGCGCCAGTTCCTGCGGGAAGAGGCCGGTCTGGAGACCGGCGGCACCGGCGCCAAGGTGCGCCCCGTGGTCTCCTGCAAGGGTACCACCTGCCAGTACGGTCTCATCGACACCTACGCCCTGTCTGAGGAGATCCACAAGCGCTTCTTTGTGGGCTACAACCAGGTCAAGCTGCCCCACAAGTTCAAGATCGCCGTGGGCGGCTGCCCCAACAACTGCGTCAAGCCCGACCTGAACGACGTGGGCATTGTGGGCCAGCAGGTGCCCCTGGTCCACGAGGACCTGTGCAAGGGCTGCAAGCTGTGCGAAAAGACCTGCCCCGTCCATGTGGCCAAGGTGGTGGAGGGCAAGGCCTCCATTGATCCCACCCAGTGCAACCGCTGCGGCCGCTGCATCAAGGCCTGCCCCTTCCACGCGCTGGAGGCCCAGACCACCGGCTACCGGGTCTACGTAGGCGGCCGCTGGGGCAAGCGCACCGCCATGGGCCACGCCCTGGACACCATCTTCACCGACAAGGAGCAGGTGCTGGACCTGGTGGAGAAGTGCCTGCTGTTCTTCAAGGCCTACGGCCAGCCCAAGGAGCGTTTTTCCGACACCATCAGCCGCATTGGCTTTGACAAGGTGCAGGAGATGCTGCTGTCCAACGAGCTGCTGGAGCGCAAGGAGGAGATCCTGGCCCAGCCCAACCCCTAA
This sequence comes from uncultured Eubacteriales bacterium, assembly GCA_900553135.1. GTDB lineage: Bacteria > Bacillota > Clostridia > Oscillospirales > Oscillospiraceae > Lawsonibacter. The sequence goes on from USCO01000003.1 coordinate 42,472, forward strand.
GTCACCCTTCCATCCCCGGGCCTTTTCGCCCGGGGATTTTTCTTTTCCAATGGCAAAAAATCTGCTATACTGGGGCCAAAGAGAAAATCGAGGTGTTTTCTATGGTGGGAACGGGCACCATTGCCAACGTGCTGGCCATTGTGGCCGGCGGAAGCCTTGGCCTGCTGGCCAAGGGCGGCATGAAGCAGCACTATCAGGACGGTATCATCAAAGCCCTGGGCCTTGCCACCCTGTTCATCGGGGCCAGCGGCGCCCTGGCGGGGATGCTCACCCTTCAGGACGGGAAACTCTCCTCCGCGGGCACCCGGGATACCCTCTTTATGATCTTGGCACTGGCGCTGGGCACCCTGGTAGGGGAGTTTTTCGACTTTGACCGCCGCATGGAGCAGCTGGGCGCCTGGCTGAAGGCCAAGGCCGACCGGGGCGGCGACAGCCAGTTCATCCAGGGCTTCGTTACCGCCTCCCTGGTGGTCTGCATCGGGGCCATGGCCATTGTGGGTTCCATCCAGGACGGGCTCACCGGCAACGCCTCCACCCTGTACACCAAATCCATTCTGGACTTTATGATCGTGATGATTTTCGCCTCCATCTACGGCAAGGGGGCCATCTTCTCCGCCCTGCCGGTAGGGGTGCTCCAGGGGGCAGTGACCCTGTGCGCGGGGGTGCTGGCCCCGGTGTTCAGCCAGGCGGTCATCGACAACCTGTCCTACCTGGGCAGCATGCTCATCTTCTGCGTGGGCGTGAACCTCATCTGGAAGGGCACGTTCAAGCCGGCGAACATGCTGCCCGCCGTGGTGATCGCCGTCATCTGGGCGCTCGTGGTGCCATAGGGAAGCACGGATGGAGACCGCCGATAATCTATTGATTTCGCGCCGGGCTCCCC
>USCO01000004.1 GCA_900553135.1 uncultured Eubacteriales bacterium
CGGCGGAGAGATGGGCCAGCAGGATGTGCTGGGTGCCCGACTGGGCGGCCCGCAGGGCCAGCAGCGCCCCCATCTCGTTGGACAGGTGGCCGCGGTCTCCCATGATCCGCCGCTTCAGGTAGTAGGGATAGGGCCCGGAAGCTAACCATTCCGGGTCATAGTTGGTCTCGCACACCAGCAGGTCGCAGCCGGACACCGCCTGCTCCACCTGGGGGGTGATCCGGCCCAGGTCGGTGCAGAGGGTCAGCTTGCAGCCGTCCCCGGTGAGGGAGTAGCCCACGCTGCCCGCCGCGTCGTGGTCGGTGGCAAAGGGCTGCACCCAGATCTCCCCAATGGGGAAGCCGTCCCCGGGGCGGAAGGCACGGCATAGCCGCTGCTGGGCCAGCAGGGGCACCTTGCGGCACAGCTGGTCCAGAGTGGGGGCGGTGGCGTATACCGGCAGGCCCAGCTGCTTGGTCAGGGTGGCCAGTCCGGAGATGTGGTCGGAGTGCTCGTGGGTGACCAGGATGGCAGACAGACACCCGGGGTCCACCCCCATCCCCTTGAGGGCGGTGGTGATGCGCCGGGCGGAAATGCCCGCATCCAGCAACAGATATGTACCGCCGCAGGATACCAGGGCGGCGTTGCCGCTGGACCCGCTGGCCAGAGTGGTAAAGGTGAGCACAGAGGCACCTCCTTGCCTGAAGTAAAAAACGCGCAAAAAATTAGGAATCAGGCCCGGGAAAACGGAACTTGACCCAATCCCGGAAATGCCTAACTCCTAATTTCTGATTCCTAATTTGGGTTAGCCCACCTGGGCCTTGGCGTCCTCGTCGGGCACCGCGATGGTGCGGATCTGGGCGCCCACGCCGGAGAGCTTGCCCACCAAATCCTCGTAGCCGCGCTCGATGTGGTGGATGTCACCCACCTCGGTGATGCCCTGGGCAGCCAGACCGGCAATGACCATGGCAGCGCCAGCCCGCAGGTCGCAGGCGTTGACGGGAGCGCCGGTGAGCTGGGGCACGCCCTCGATGACGGCCACCTTGCCGTCCACCTGGATGTGAGCCCCCATGCGGCGGAACTCATCCACATAGCGGTAGCGGCTGTCCCACACGCCCTCGGTGAGGACGCTGGTGCCGGTGGCCAGACACAGCACCGCGGCAATCTGGGGCTGCATGTCGGTGGGGAAGCCGGGGTAGGGCATGGTCTTGACGTTGGTGCGGCTGATGGGGCCGAAGCGGCGCACGCGGACGGCGTCGTCCAGCTCCTCCACCTCCACGCCCATCTCCACCAGCTTGGCGGTGATGCAGTCCAGGTGCTTGGGGATGACGTTCTGAATGAGCACGTCGCCCCCGGCGGCGGCCACGGCGGCCATGTAGGTGCCCGCCTCGATCTGGTCGGGGATGATGGAGTAGGTGCCGCCCTTCAGGCGCTTGACGCCGCGAATCTTGATGACGTCGGTGCCGGCGCCCATGATGTTGGCCCCCATGGAGTTGAGGAAGTTGGCCAGGTCCACGATGTGGGGCTCCTTGGCGGCGTTTTCGATGATGGCAAGGCCGTCAGCCAGGACGGCGGAGATCATAATGTTCATGGTGGCGCCCACAGAGACCATGTCCAGATAGACCTGACCGCCGGCCAGACGGCCGTTGGGTACCTTGGCGCAGATCAGACCGTTGCGCACATCCACCTCAGCGCCCATGGAGACAAAGCCCTTGACGTGCTGGTCAATGGGCCGTCCGCCCAGGTCACAGCCGCCGGGCAGGGGCACCTCGGCCCAGCCGAAGCGGCCCAGCAGGGCGCCCACCAGATAGTAGCTGGCGCGGATCTTGCGGGCCAGCTCATAGGGGACCTGGCGGTTGCGGATGTGGGAGCAGTCGATGTCCACGGTGGAGCGGTTGACGGCGCGCACGTCGGCCCCCAGCTCCTGGAGGATCTGCAAAATCAGCGTCACGTCGCTGATCTGGGGAATATTTTCAATACGGCATACCCCGTCCACCAGCAGGGCAGCGGGGATGATAGCGACAGCGGCGTTCTTGGCGCCGCTGATGGTGATGGTTCCGTGAAGGGGCTTACCGCCCTGAATCTGATATTTCGTCAAAACTTGCACCCTCTCGATCAAAAAGATTGGGGTTTATATGGGACATACAGCGCAAAGCGCCATAAGTAAAATCAAAGTACAAAATGCGCCGAAAACAGAGCGCTTTAAAACAGATACATTATAGCATTAGTGTGCCCAAAAGGCAACAAAATTTACAAGGTAGACATAAAATTGTGCAAAAAGTGGGAGGAACCAAACAAAGGGCGGGGCCCCTTCGGCGAGTTGATGGACCTCAGTCGTGGGCGTGGGGGATGAGGTCCTCCCAGCGGGCCTGCTCCTGGCGCTCCAGCAGGTCGCCGATGAGCTGGTTGGAAACCAGGAAACCCTTGGGGGTCAAGTGCCAGCGGCGGTCGGTCTGCTCCGCCCAGCCCTGGGCGGCAAACTCCTCCAGCCGGGCCTGCAGGGGGGCAAAGTCCATAAAGTAGTCCCGGCGGTACTCCCACTCGTCCACGCCCAGGGTGGTGCGCAGGCGCAGCATCAGATACTCGCCGCACCGCTCCCGGCGGGGGATCAGCTCGGAGCTGTCAATGATGTTGCCCCCCTCCAGTACGCCCTGGATGTAGGCGTCCAGATCCCGGACAAAGGAGTAGCGCCGTCCGCCGAAGTCGGAGTGGGCCCCGGGGCCAAAGCCGATATAGGGGCGGATGAGCCAGTAGCGCAGGTTATGCAGGGACTTGAAGCCGGGCTTGGCAAAGTTGGAGATCTCGTACTGGCCGTAGCCCGCCCGGTCCAGGCGGCCCACCGTCCACAGGTACAGGTCGGCCTGCATGTCGTCGTCGGGGAGCACCTCGCCCTCTGCCACCCGGCGGGCCAGGGGGGTGCCCTCCTCCACCTTCAGCCCGTAGCAGGACAGGTGCTGGGGGGTGAGGGACAGGGCGTGCTCCACGGTGGAGCGCCAGCTCTCGGGGGTCTGGCCGGGCAGACCGTAGATGAGGTCCAGGGACAGGTTGTCAAATCCCGCCTTCCGGGCCCAGGCCACCGCCTGGTCGGTCTGCTGGGTGGAGTGGGGCCGGTGAATGGCCTCCAGCTCCTGGGGCTGGGCCGACTGCATACCAATGGACAGGCGGTTCACGCCCGCCCGGCGCAGCCGCTTCAGGTCCTTCAGGGTGACGCTGTCGGGGTTGCACTCCACGGTGATCTCGGCGGTCTTTTCCACCTGAAACAGCTTTTTGATGGTCACCAGCAGCTCCTTCACCCGCTTGGAGCCGTAGTAGCTGGGGGTTCCGCCCCCAAAGTAGATGGTGTCCACGGGGATGCCCTGAGCCAGAGGGGCAGTCTCCTTCATGTGGGAGAGCAGGGCCTTTTGGTATTGATCCATCTTCTCCTCTTTTCCCGCCAGGGAATAGAAGTCGCAGTAATCGCACTTACTGCGGCAGAAGGGGATATGGATATAGATGCCCAGCTTGTCCGCCATGGATACACACCTCGTCAAAACATTTTCTGGAACAAACCGGGGTTTGCTCCCCCGCATTATATACCACCCAAATGGTCCGCGCAAGGGAGGGAAAGGAGAGAAGGCGGGGAAAAACAACAGGAAAAATGAGGAATTTCCACAGAAGGAGAAAAATATGTAAAGCGGGCTTGACATGGAATGTAAAGGAAACTATACTAAAAATGTAAAGTGAGCTTAACATAGAAAGGAGGGTGCCGCGTGACAAACCGCATTGCCCAGCTGCGCCGGGAGCGGCGCATTTCCCAGGCGGAGCTGGCCGACGCCGTGGATGTGACCCGCCAGACCATCATCTCCCTGGAAAACGGACGGTATAACGCCTCGCTGCTCCTGGCCCATCGGATCGCCCGATATTTTGGCCTGACCATAGAAGAAGTATTTCTGTTTGAGGAGGAAGAGCCATGAAAAGGAAAGATTGGAAATTCCGCTTGGCCTTTGGTGCGCTGTTGGTGGGGGCGGTTCTGAAAGTGACACTGGTGCCCAATCTTCAGGATACCGCCCTGTACCGCCCCCTGAAAACCGGCCTTTCCACCCTGGGATGGGTGCTGCTGATCTATCTGGTCTACTGGTACCGGGAGCAGAAGCGGTGGGAGAAGGCCACCCCGGAGGAGCGGCGGGACATAGAGCGGGCCAGCCAGGACGAGCGCAACCAGTTCCTGTGGGGCCAGGCCGCCTATTTTTCCTGGCAGGTCACCCTGATCGCCATTGCGGCCACGGCGGTGGTGCTGTCGGCGCTGGACTCCACAGCTGGGGTGCTGTCGGCGGGGGCGCTGTTTGGCGTGCATGTGCTGTCCTATTTTTGGAAATTGTCCCGGCTGAGTCAGAAGTTTTAACGGTGTTTTCTGCGTAGAAAGGAGTTCTGCCATGAAAGAGCGTTTGAAAAAAGCATTGCCCATTCTGGGTGTGGTGTGCGGAGCCTGCCTCGTCGCGGCCGCTATTGTGCTGGGGGAGCAGGTTCCCGAGAAGATGAGTGGCGTCCTGTTCGGCGTGGGCGGCATGCTGATGGGCCTGGGCGTGTCCGGCATTGCCATGGACTTGATCTGGCGGCGAATGAGTGAAACGGAACGCCGGGAGGCGGAGCGGGGCGAACGGGACGAGCGCAACGTGGCCATCCGGGAGAAGGCGGCCTACTCCAGCTGGTACTGGACCTTGTACCTGCTGTGGGGAGCCTTCCTTCTCACCCTGGTCCTGGGCAGCGGCTTCCCCACCGCCCTGGTGTCGGTGCTTATCGTGCTGCACTGCGTCTTTTTGATGGTCAACATGAACCGCTGGGCCAAACAGATGTGAGGAGGAACGGGCTATGGATCTGAGAACGGTGACCAACAAAGTCAGCGGCAAGGACTACGCCAAGGCGCTGCGCCTGCGCCGCTGGGCCTTCCTGGTCATTCTGGCCATTGGGCTGGTGTGGCTTGGCTGCAATGTATGGCTGGTGCCCCATTATGATTTGAATGACTACGTCCGGAGCTTTTACCTGGGGGGCGCCTTGGGAATGACCGGAGGCGGGCTGGGGTTTCTCCTTCACAACGAGTGGATGCTCCACCACCCGGAGGCATGGAAACGGGCCCGCATCCGGGAGACCGACGAGCGCAAACAGCGCATTGAGGCCCGGGCCGCCCAGATCGCGGGGAGGTGGCTTCAAATCCTCCAGATCCCTATCGTGCTGGTCCTGTTGTTGGTGGATCTGCGGCTGGCGCTGGTGATCGTGTGCTTTATGGGTCTCTACTCCCTGCTGTATCTGATCGCGTGGACTGTCCTGTCCCGGAGGATGTGAAAATGCGGAGATTAGACCTGCCTATCACCGGGGCGCTGGCGGGCATTAAAGTGGACACCCTGCTCAAGCGTCACCTGGGCCTGTCGGGGACGGTGGTGCGGCGGATCAAGTGGCTCCCCGACGGAATTTTGGTGGACGGCCAGCGGGTGAGTACCCGCTTCTGTCCCCGGGAGGGGCAGGTGCTGTCGGTGCGCCTGTCTGACCCCGAGCGGCGCAGCGGGGTGGTCCCTGCGCCGGGGCCCCTGGACATCGTCTATGAGGACGGGGACGTGGTGGTGCTCAACAAGGCCCCTGGGGTGCCCGTCCACCCCGGCCCAGGCCATTTTTCCGATACGCTGGGGAATTTTCTCCTCCATCATTACGATGAGGAGGGGGAAGAGGGGGACTTCCACCCCGTCCACCGCCTGGACCGGGGCACCTCGGGCCTGCTGGTGGTGGCCCGCCACCCCCACGCCCAGGAGGTGCTGAAAAGCCAGCTCCACACCCCCGACTTCTGCCGGGAGTACCTGGCGGTGTGCCACGGCGTCCCCCAGCCGCCCCAGGGCACCGTGGACGCACCTCTGGGCCCCAAGCCCGGCTCCCTGGTGGAGCAGATGGTGCGGCCAGACGGCAAGGAAGCCCGCACCCACTACCAGACTCTGTCCACCGTGGACGGACACTCCTTGGTGGCCCTCATCCTGGATACCGGGCGTACCCACCAGATCCGGGTGCACATGGCCCATCTGGGCTGCCCCCTGGTGGGGGATTTCCTCTACGGACAGGAGGAGCCCGAGCTCATCCCCCGGCCCGCCCTCCACTCCCACCGGCTCACCTTCCGCCACCCCATCACTCGAGAGCGCCTGACCTTCACCGAGGAGCTGCCCGATGACATGAAAGCGCTGCTCAAAACGACTTAAAGACCGGGCGTAGCCCCAGGTCCAAAGCCCTCCTGCAAGGAGTTCCGCCGCCCGCAGGCGGCGGAATAAAGAATGAACTGGTCATTTTCGGCGACATGCGAGTCAAAAATGACACTTCTCGCAAAACACGGGCTGACTTTTCCGCCAGGAATCAAAGCCCGTGTTTTGTGCAATCCCAACTCAAAAAAGTGCTTGCGCACTTTTTTGACGCCAGAAGGCCCGGAGTCCTGAGACTCCGGGCCTTCTGGCATATGATTGAGGGAAAGGAAAAATCGTACGCTTACGACACAGCGGCCAGGGCGGAACCGGAGAACAGGAACCAGGCAAAGTCCAGCAGTTCCGGCTGCTTGGCGCTGTTGAGGAAGGTGACGCCGCCCTGGGCCCCCTGGGGAGCCTGGAGCCCCACCTGAATCAGGGCGTCCCGGGTGCGGCAGGCCACCTGGTAGCTGGCGTCGTAGAAGGTGACCGGATAGCCCAGGGCCTCCTGGATCACATCCTTGGCAAAGGGGAAGTGGGTGCAGCCCAGCACCACCCGGTCCACGGGCCGGTCCACCAGGGGGCGGAACAGCTCCCGCAGATAGAGCACCACGCCGCTGCGGTCCTGCATCCGGCCCTCCACGTAGGTGACGATGCCGGGGGCGGCCATGGTGGTCACCTGCTGGGGGTGCTCCAGGGCGGCCATCTGGGCCTGGAAGGAGGCCGAGGCCAGGGTGCCCTGAGTGGCCAGAGCCAGCACGTGGCCCCCGTCCGCCGCCGCCTGCGCCACGGCGGGCTGGATGCCGATGACGGGGATGTGGGGCAGGGCCCGCTGGAGAGCGGGAAGGGCCGCCGCCGTGGCGGTGTTGCAGGCGATGACCACCGCCTTGGGGTCCTGGGGCAGCAGAGCCAGCACGGCGGATACCGTCAGCTCCTCCACCTGGCTCTGGGGCCGGGGACCGTAGGGCGCGTTGGCCGAGTCGCCAAAATACAAAAACGTCTCGTTGGGCATGACCTCCACCAGACGGTGCAGAACACTGATGCCGCCGAAACCGGAATCAAATACGATGATGGGCCGCTGTTTCATAAGGGATCGCCTCCTATGTCTTGATTATAGGATAGGGACGGGATATAATCAAATATAAGTAAAGATATAAACCTCATAGATATTTATCTATAGGAGGGGCCATGGACGGAAAACTGAACTATGTATACGCCGTGTACCAGGAGGGCAGCTTTACCCGGGCGGCGGAAAAGCTGTATATCTCCCAGCCCTCCCTCAGCGCCATGGTGAAAAAGGCGGAGCAGGCCCTGGGGGCGGTGATCTTCGACCGGGGGACCAACCCCCTGGAGCTCACCGAGGCGGGCCGGGCCTATATCCAGTATATTGAGCGGGTGCGCCAGTGTGAGGAGGAGCTCAACGAAAAGCTGTGGGACATCCAGCACCTGACGAAAGGCCGGGTGCGCCTGGGCGGGTCCAACTACGTGCTCTCAGGCATCGTGCCCCTGATTTTGGAGCGCATCCTCCCGAAATATCCGGGCATCGAGATCGAGCTGGTGGAGGAGAAGTCCTTCACCCTGGAAAAGATGCTCCAGGCGGGGGAGCTGGACCTGGTCATCGACAGCTTCACCCCCGGGGAGGGGGACGCCGCCCAGGTCTACCACCACCTGCTGGACGAGAAAATCCTCCTGGCCGTGACCCAGGGGGACCCGGACAACCGGGCCCTGAAGGACTGCCAACTCACCCGGGATATGATTCTCCGGGGTGAGAGCCCCGCCCGTCCCCTGCCCGGGAAGGCCCTGGAGGGGCTGCTGTCCAAACCCTTTATTCTCCTGCGCCGGGAAAACGACATGTACCAGCGGGCGGAGACCATCTTCCGCCGCGTCCAGATCCAGCCCCAGGTGCGCCTGGAGCTGGACCAGCTCTTCACCTCCCTGCAATATACCAAGGCGGGGCTGGGGTGCAGCTTTGTCACCGACACCCTCTTCCGCTACGGCTCCCATCACCAGGGCATCTGCCTCTATCCTTTGGGGGAGGGAGCGGGGACCGTGCGGGAGCTGTGCGTGGTCCACAAAAAAGGAAAATACCTCTCCTACGCCTGCCGCCTGCTCATTGACACGGCCCGTCAGGTCTTTGGAGGGTAAAAAGATTCCGGCCCAATTTTGGGCCGGGATCTTTTTTGAAGTAAAAGAAAAAAGCGGCGGCCCGAAGGCCGCCGCGAAAAAAATCAAAATTCCTCTTCCTCTTCCAGCTTGACTTCGTCAAAGAGCATGCGGGCGCTGCCGTACATGCCGGCCTCGTCCCCCAGCTCCGCCAGCACGAACTCAGTGTTGCGGAACACGTGGAAGGCGTATTTGCGGAAGTAGTCCTCAATGGGCTTCAGCAGTACCTCGCCGCCGCTGGACAGCTCGCCGCCAATGACGATGACCTGGGGATTGATGATGCAGGCCACCGCCGCCAGAGCCTGGCCCATGAGCTGGCCAAACTGGTCCAGCACAGCCAGAGCCAGCAGGTCCCGCTGCCGGGCCGCCTGGAAGATGACGGCGGGGGTCAGCTCCTCCGCCTGTCCCAGCAGGCTGGGGTCGCCGGGGTGCTGCTCCAGCAACGCCTTGGCGCTTTGAATGAGGCCGCTGGTGGAGCAGTATTGCTCCAGACAGCCGTAGTTTCCGCAGGTACACCGGCGGGTCTCCTGGGGATTGACGCACATATGACCGATCTCGCCGGCCGCGCCGCTGCAGCCTTCAAAGATGCGGTTGTTTACTACGATGCCGCTGCCGATGCCGGGGCCCAGGGTGACCATCACGGCGCTTCCATTCCACTGCGCGCCGCCCTGCCACATCTCGCCCAGGGTGGCGGCATTGACGTCGTTTGCCACCCGCAGCTTCTCGATGCGGGGCTCCAGCTCCTGAACCTTTTGGGGGATATTGAACACATCCCAGCCCAAATTCACACAGCGCAGCACCGTGCCGTCCTCGGTGACAGGACCGGGCACGCCCATGCCCACGCCCTCAATGCTGTCCCAGGAGAGGGAGCGCTGCTCCACCTTCTCCTGGATCGAGGCGACGATATCGGGAAGAATGTTGCTCCCGTGGTCCTCAATGCGGGTGGGGATGGTCCATTTTTCCACCAGGTGGCCGGTGGTTTGAAACAGTCCGATTTGAATGGCGGGGCCGCCGGCGTCAACGCCAAAGGCATAAGGTTTCATACAGTTTCCTCCTCACACGTGGGCCCTTCCGGCCCCGGGATGGTGTCAGACCGATAAAATGTTTGGTCTGATGAGAACATTATAATATAAAATGCCGAAAAACGAAAGAAATTTACACCCCTGTTTGTGTGAAAAATGGAATGCAACTAACATCCTGCATGAAAGAGTGAAGAAAAAACGCCGGAGCGCCCCAGTTTTGGGCGCTCCGGCGAAACCGGTTGCGGGGTTGTGTGAAATTATCCGGCGTTGGCCACGTTCTCCAGATAGCTCATGAGCATCTGGGCAACCTCGGCCCGGGTGGCGGTGCCGGTGGGGTCCAGGATGCCGTCGCCCTTGCCGGACATGATGCGGTGCTCCACCGCCCAGCACAGAGCGTGCTCGGCCCAGGAGGAGGCCCGATCCCGGTCGGCGAAGGCGGACAGGTCGCTGTGTACCCCGGTGTCGTAGCCCTTCACCGCGGAGTACTGATACAGAGCCAGAGCCAGCTGCTCCCGGGTGATGGGGTCCTCAGGCCCGAAGGTCTGGGCGTCATAGCCGGTGAGCACGCCCTCCTCTCGGGCCCAGTACACCGCGTCGGTGTACCAGCTGTTGCGCAGCACGTCGTCAAACAGGGCGCTGAGCTGATCCACGTTGATGCTGGGCTTGCTGCTCAGGCTGTAGAGGACCTGGGCCAGCATGGCCCGGGAGAGGGAGGTCTGGGGGGAGAAGTGGGTGGCGTCGGTGCCGTTCATCAGGCCCTTCTCGTAGGCTCCGTACACCGCATCCTCAAACCAGGCATCGCTGGGCACGTCCACAAAGGGCAGGTCGGTCAGAGGGGTGTCGGGGTCCTGAATGTCGGTGTCGCCTCCGGAAGAGCCGCCTCCTCCGCCAGTGGACCCGCCGCCGCCGGTGGAGCCGCCCCCGTTGTCACTGATGGTGACGATGGCGCTGCTCAAAGCGCAGGGGTAGAGCTGGCCGGGGGTGTGGAAGACCTCGGTCTTGTCGTGGGAGAGGGTAGTGGTGCCGTTCTGAATGGCCGTCAGCTGGAAGGAGAGCACCGTCACCCCGGAGGGGACGCTCTGCGCCTGGCTGCTGACCCGATTGACATAGATCCGGTTCAGCTGGCTCTCCCCGGCGGGAAAGGCGATGGCGCTGGCGGAAAAGACGGGGGCCTGGACCGCGCCCACGGTGTATACCTGGAGACTGTCCTCCACATAGGTGAAATAGGCGGGGTCGAAGCAGACGTAATCCTGCATGCAGTACAGGTCGAAGTCATCCGCCCCATCCTGAGCCAGGGTGAGGGTCACGGTGACGGCGCTGCCCCGGGCCACAGTGGCGGAGCTGCCGCCGTTGACCTCAATGGCCATGGTGTAGTTTTCTCCGGCGGCCATAACGGGGACGCACAGGATCAAAGTCATCACCAGGGCCAGAAAGCTGGTCATGAGTCGTTTCATGTAAAATCTCCTTTAGGGTGGGACGCGGGACGAGCCCGTCCCGCGTCCCCGGGTTCAATGGGTCAGTTCTGAGGAGCGCCGGTGTACTGGTTCAGGATCCACATGATATCCTGGGCAGTGACCTGCCGGTCCCCCAGCACGTCGAACTGGAAGCGCATCAGGTCGCTGATCTCATACTCCACAGAAATGCTGTGCAGCACCGCGTTGATGGCGGCGGAGTCAGCGGGGGTAATCCCGCCCACGCCGTTGATGTTGCCGGAGTAGTCGATCTCAGTGACAGAATTCTGGCTGACCGCCAGCTTCTCGGTGAGGGTGGTGTCGGTCTCGCCATTGTCTACGAAGCAGACATAAGCGCTGTATGTCTCGGACCAGAACATGTCGCTGTAGCCAGTCAGGGCGTAGGTGCCCTTTTCCAGCTTGGTGGTGTTCAGCAGGGCAACCTGCTTTCCAGCGGGAGCGGCGACGTAGTCCACAGCAGAGATGTAGTCCCAAGAGCCGGTCACGGTGGTGTAGGTCACGGTGATGTTGCCGATGATCTTGTCACCGGGAATGGTGTAGCTTCCGTTCTCATTGGGCTCCAGAGCCACAGGCTGGCCGTCGCCCACCTGGTACTGCACACCCAGCAGGAGTTTGCCCTCCAGCTTGGGAGTGAAGGTCAGGTCGGTGCCGTGGGTGGCGGACGCCACGTCCTCCACGCCGGTCACAGGGTAAGTGGCATGGGTAAAGGTGACGGTGTAGGTCTTGTCGGCAGTGACAGTCTCAAAAGCGGGAGCGGCGAAGGTGTAACCGGGGGCGGCCACGATGTTGAAGGCCTCGGCCACCTTGTCGGCGGGGGTGTTGTAGTCGAAGGTAACGGTGGCGCTGGTGGTGCCGTTGACGGTGCCGTTGCCGCCCTCCACCTTAACGGTGATCTGGAAGGTGCTGGTGGACTGGATGGTCACGGTGACCGGACCGGTGATGCTCTCGCCGTCGATGGTGAAGGGCTGGGTGAAGTCGGTCACAGCAACCGATTCACCATCGCCGATCTTGTAAGACAGACCCTTTACCTTCACGTTGTCGGCAGCGGTCATGGTGATGGTCACGTCGGTGCCGTAGGTGACGGTGTAGCTGCCGTCATCGTTGGCAGCCGCACCTTCCACCGCAAAGCTGACGCCGTTCACAGTGGGCAGAGTCAGGGTGTAGGTGGCGTTCTTATACTGAGCAGTGAAGGTGGTGTCGGCGGTGATGGGAGCAGTGATGTCGTTGTCCCAGCCGGTGAAGGTGTAGCCGGTGTCGGCGGTGACGGCGGGGATCTGAGCCTGGGTCAGCACGGAGCCTTCATCCACAACGACGGAAGCGGTGCCGTCCAGCAGGCCGTGCTCGCCGGCAGCAAAGGTGACGGTCCACTGCTTCACGGCCTGGGCGGTGAGGGTGGCGTCGGCGGTAAAGGTCACGCTGGTGCCCAGGGCAGAGGTCTGATACTTGCTCACGCCGTCGCTCCACATGGGCTCAGAGGCGGTATCCGCGGCCAGCCGGTAGCCCTCCTGGGCAGCGGGGGTGGGCACGATAAAGGTGGTGGTAAAGCTGGTGTCGGTGTACAGGGTGGCCTGGCCGTCCTTCACATAGGCGGTGGCGTCGTCCATGTTAACGCCGGTACCGGCCTGGAAGGTGACGGTGTGGTATTCGGTCACGGTGACCTCCACGGCAATATTGCCGGTGATCTTCTCGCCGTCGATGGTGTAGGTGCCGTTCTGAGCAGTCAGAATCTGAGAATTCTGTCCGTTTACAGTATACGTAACGGAATCGATCACATAATTACCCACAGGGGCCACGGTGAAGGTGATGTCCTTGCCGTAGGTGGCCTTGCCGTCAGAGACGCCGGCCAGACCAGAGATGGTAAAGTTGCCGCTGTTGTAGGTAAAATCAAACTGCTTGGCGGAGGCCTTGGCGGTGACGGTGATGTCGCCGGTGATGGCGTCGGAGTCGTTCATCTTGACGTCGCCGTTGAACCAGCCGTCGAAGGTGTAGTTCTCAGCCAGGGTATAGTTGGGCTTGGCAACGCTGCCGAAGGTGGTGCCGTTGTCCACAGTGACCTGAGTCTGCACATCCTGCACAAAGGTCACGTTGCTGCCCGCCTGGAAGGTGACGGTCCAGGTCTTCACGGTCTGAACGGTGTAGCTCTTGCTCTGGGTGAAGGTCTGAGCGGCAATGGCGTCAAAGTTGGCCATGTTGTCGCTCCACTGGTTGTCCGCCAGGCGGTAGCCGGTGTCGGCAGCCAGGACGGGAGCGGTAGCGGTAGTCTTACGGTCCACGTCGCTCCACAGGCCGCTCTCATTGTACTTGGCGTACAGCGTAACAGCCTTCTTCTCGCTGTTAATGGTGGCGTTGCCGGGGTTCAGGGTCACCTTCAGGTTGTACAGGTTGGCGGTGTCGCTAGTGATGGCGGCGGTGGCGCCAATCTGCTGGTCGATTTCGGTGACCTCGCACTCAGAGAGCCTCAGCGTGGTGGAGCTGGTGTCGCCGGCAAAGCTGTTTACAGTAAAGGTAGCGGTGGCGATCCGGACGCCGTCTTTGGTGACGTTGACGGGGGTGTTGCTGGTGACGTTGTAGGCAAAGTTGCCGCCGTTGGTGCTGACCTGGCCGCCCGTGAGGTCGGAGTCCAGATCAACGAAGGCCAACCCGGCAGGCACATCCAGCTTGAAGCCCACGGTGCCGAAGTTTGCGCCCTCATTCTCGCTCTTGACGTAGATGCCGGCGGTGACGGTGTCGCCCACGTTGTAGTTTTCTCCGTCAAAGCGGACCTCAAAGGTGTACTCACGCAGTTCGCCGGTGGCGGGAATCTCCTGGGTGTAGGAGTGGCCGCAATGGGTACAGGTGTAAGTCATCTCACCGGGGTCGGTAGCAGTGGGTTCCTTGGTGATCTCGCCATCATCGTAAGTGTGAGGGATAGTGGGGATGATATCGGTGTCCACGTAGTGGCACACAGAGCACTCGCGGGTCTGGATGCCGGTTTCAGAGCAAGTGGCCTCCTTGGTGACGGTATAGTCGCCATAGGTGTGGGCCGCATAGCCGTCCTTCTGGCTGTTCAGGGAAATATCACAGCCGTCGGCAGTGCACTCATGCCAGTGGTAGCCGGCGTCTTTGGACCAATCGCTGGACCACTCATGCTCGTGCTCCACGGTGCTGGAGGTGAAGGAGTACTCAAAGGTGACAATGACAGGGGGATGGTCGCCCAGCAGGCCGTCCTCGTCGGTGTAGCCCTCGGCGTCCACAAAATACTTGGTGGCATCAAGCTTGACATTGGTGCCGTCCTTGTAGAACACCTTGTCCACCACTTCGCCCTTCTGGTAGCCAAGGTCGCCCACCATCAGAGATTCATCGCCCATCTGGGGATAGACGCCATCCCGCTCCAGGTCGATCCAGGGATCGGAGAAGCCGGCGTTAATGATCTTAGACTCCAGGGGGTCACGGGTGTAGCGGCAGTTGGTGTCGCCCATGATGATGATGGGGTTGCCGTTGTCGTTGGCGTTGACGGCCTCCATCAGCTGGTCGATCTGGCTGGCCCGGGCGGCGTTGTCGCCGGGGTCAGTCTCGGCGTCCATGTGGAGGATGTACACATCCACCACCACGCCGGGGGCCATCTGGACCTGGTAGAAGCGGAAGCCCTTGTCGATCATGCCGTCGGCGCCGTTCTGGTCGGGCACGTCGATGACCACATAATTGGTGGTGGGGGAGTAGTGCTCGTTCCAGGCGGTCATGCTCTCGCTGCTGACGGTCAGGTTGTTCTTGTACATCAGGTTCAGACCGTCGGTGTCAAAGGGGAACAGGGAGTTGTTCAGGTCGCCCACGCCCACCTCGGTGGGGATGCGCTCCCGCTGGGTCATGGTGGCGTAGCTGGGAGCCGCGCCGTTGATCTCCTGGAAGAAGTTGAAGTCCTCGGACAGGGCCAGCAGGTCGATGCCGGACGCCTCAATGTACTGGCCGATGCTGACGCTGCCGTCGGCGCCGGGGCCGTCCTCGTTGAGCTTCAGGTCGTAGACGCTGGCGATCTTCACGGACTGAGGCATACCGTCCACGTTGAGGGCAGCCACTTTAAAGGAACCGGTGTGGTTGGCGTTCACAGCGGTGGTAGTAACGGTGACAGTGGAGTTTCCGATCTCAGTCACCGTGCCGGTGGTGACAGGCTTGAACACCCAGGCATAGCCCAGATCGCTGTCGTCGGCCACCAGATTATAACCGGGGTGGGAACTCATGATGTTGTCCCGGGCGCCGGGGGAGCTGTAGTCGCTGTAAGACTCACCAGGATTGTCAATGTTGGTATAGATGTATTTGAGACTGCTCTTGGTGCGGGTAAAGATCTTCAGGGTGTCCACGGCGTACAGGGTGCCGGCAGACATGGTGTAGCGGTTATAGGTGACCGTGTCGGACACCTGGCCGTCATATTCCTCGCCGTCCAGGTAGTAGACGGTCTTGTAGTTCACACCAAACTGGCCGGAATACTCCGTGACAGTGGGCTTCACATAGGCATAGCTGCTGTCGGTGCCGCCCACCCAGGTGATGGTGTAGGCGGTGTCCTTGGGGGCCGTAAACTCCTTGGTCGCGTTGGCCTCCAGGGTCACGGTCTGGGTCTCCTCCCCAATGGTCACCTTGTACTGCACGGGGGCGTCACAGTCGTTTACCAGGGTCAGGATGGGATCAGAAGTGACTTCGGAGGAGAAGGCGATGTAGGGGGTGGCCTTCCAGTAGACCCACATGTAGCCAACATCCACGTTGTCCCAGGTCAGGTTAGTATAGCGGTCTTGGTCATTGGTAGGATCAATGTTAAGAGCCTTCAAAGCAGCATTTCGGGAATCGCCGCGAGCTCCGCTTCCGAAAAGACCGCCTTCTTTATACTTTGTGCCAGTCAAAGCATTCCAATAGGCAAAGCCTACACCATCTTTGTCAGTGTAGAACGGAATGACTGAATCAATAACATAATAAAAATTTACTTCACAATCATATCCATCCTTATAATCACTGTGGAGTGGCGCATTTGTTACTTGCTCATTGGTGTAGGTATTGCCATTGTACCCGTCAAACCCGTCGTAACCAGCCGGAGCCTGTCCAAAGGTGCCGGACTTGGTGGTCTGATCAGGCTGAGAGCAGGTCAGCTCAGCGCCGCCCTGCCAGGTGACGGAGTAGCTTTCACCGGCATCGCCCCGCAGAGTCAGGCTCTCATTGCCTGCCAGGGTGACGGTGTCGGTTGCCTCTCCGGCGGTGACGGAATACTTCACGGCTGCTTCGCAGTCGTTTTTCAGGGTCACGGCGTAGCTGCCGGTACCCAGCTCTGTCAGGGAACTGCCGTTTGCTGCGGTGGCTGCCAGCGCCGAGGCGGGCAGCAGAGACAGACAAAGCGCCAGGACCATCAGCAGAGCGATCCATCGTCTTGCTTTGTTTCTCATACATTTCTTCCCTTCGTTACAACATTGTACAGTCCTGAAGGCATAGGCTGGATGGCTCCTGCTCAGGGAATGCACGACCGAAGACTTCCAAATATAGGAAGGCGCGGACAAAGAAATTATATCACTCCTGACAGAAGATGACAATACTTCCAAAACAGGCCACAAAATGCTTTTATTTTACAAAGATAAAAAATCTTGCATATTGGGAGACAAAAAGGAAAGAAGGCATGGCGGGCAGACCGTTCTCATAGAAATAAACAAATTCAGAGGAACGGAGTGGGAGCATGAGAAACGGGAACGTGGGGATGTATGTGGTATGTATCGGCCGCCGGTGGCGGGGGGCCATGCTATGCCTGCTGGCGGCGGCGGTAATGTTCGGGGTGGTGAATTATCCGGTGCTGTCCGGGTCGGTGTCCGCCGCCCGGCAGCTGCCCATTTACTGCGTCCAGCGGGACCAGAAGCTGGTGTCCATCTCCTTTGATGCCGCCTGGGGAAACGAGGACACCCAGCAGCTCATTGATATTTTGGGCCAGTACAACGTCAAAGCCACCTTCTTTGTGGTGGGCGAGTGGGCGGACAAGTACCCGGAGTCGGTGAAGGCCCTGCATGAGGCGGGGCACGAGGTGATGAACCACTCCAATACCCATGCCCACTACCCCCAGCTCTCCCAGCAGGAGGTGGTGGCCGACCTCAATGCCTGCAACGACAAGATCGAGGCCATCACCGGGGTGCGGCCCACCCTGGTGCGCCTGCCTTACGGAGACTATGACGACTGCTCCATCCAGGCGGTGCGCTCCATTGGCATGGAGCCCATCCAGTGGGATGTGGATAGTCTGGACTGGAAGGAGATCTCCGCCCCCGAGATCCAAAGGCGGGTGGTGAGCAAGGTGTGCCCCGGGTCCATCGTTCTCTTCCACAACGCGGCCCTTCACACCCCCGAGGCCCTGCCCGGCATCCTGGAGCAGCTGACCCAGGAGGGCTACACCTTTGTGCCCATCTCCCAGCTGATCCTCACCGAGGAATATTCCATCGACCACACCGGGCGGCAGTGCCCGGCGGAATAAAAAAATCTCCCCCGGCGCTTTCGCGTCGGGGGAGATGGCGTTTTAGGCAGTCAGGCCCTTGGAGAAGGCGGTGAGGATCACCGCGGCCTGGGCGCGGGTGGTGGAGCCGCCGGGAGACAGGACCCCGGGGGCGGTGCCGCTGATGAGACCCTGGGCCACCGCCCAGCTCACAGCATTGCGGGCGTAGGCGCTCACCTGGCCCTGGTCGGTGTACACGGACAGGTCCGCCTGCTTGCTGGTGTCCTGGCTCTTGTACTGGGCGTACTTGTAGAGGATGGCGGCCATCTGCTCCCGGGTGATGGTGTCCTCGGGGCCGAAGTGTCCGCCGCCGTAGCCGGTGACAATGCCCTGAGCGTTGGCCCAGGTCACCGCCTTGGCATACCAGGCGCTGTCCTCCACGTCGGTGAAGGGGGAGGCCTGGTCCACCTGGGGAGTGCCCTCCAGGCGGTAGAGGATGGTGACGATCATGGCGCGGCTGGTGGTGAGGTCGGGGGCAAAGAGGCTGGCGCCCACGCCGGCCATGAGGCCCTCACGGCTGACGTACTCCACCGCCTGGTAGTACCAGGCCCCGGGGGCCACGTCTAGGAACAGGGTGTGGCTACCGCCGCCGGAGGAGCTGCCGGAGTCACTTCCGGAGCCGCTGTCGGTGCTGCCAGCGCCGCCCTCCACCGCGGGGTAGAGGGTCTCGGCCAGGCTGTCGTCCAGCACCTTCAGGCCGGAGGCCTTCTCTACGGTGAAGGCGGTCCCACCGGAGAGGGTGCCCAGGGTGAGGGTGCCGTCGGTGGTGAGCAGGCCGGATTTGGCAGTGAGATAGAGGGTCACAGCCCGACCGTTCTGGCTCAGGGCGGTGTGGACCCGGGAGAGGTCCAGGCTGCTGTCAGGCTGGAAGGTGCAGGGGGTGTTCTGAGACAGGGTCAGGGTGATCTGAAGGCTTTGGCTGTTCTGGGGCAGGCCGGACAGACCCACCTCCTGGCTGGCGCTCTCCTGGGTGGAGGAGAGCACCAGCTTGGGCGCGGCCTGGGCCGCGGCGGCGGGAAGGGTCAGGGAAAAAGCCAGAGCCAGGGCAACGATGAGAGAAAGAAAGGGAACTTTACGCACGGGTATCCTCCTTTTTTATCCGTTGTTGCTTCCGGTAAAGCTGATGAGGGGCAGAGAAGATCCGTCCTCCCCGCCGTCGGGGAAGTCCAGCCACAGGGTCTGGCTGGTGAGCCGCTTGCTGTCGGTGCTGTTGGGGTCATCCTGGCGGTAGAACATGGCGCGGATCTCGGTGGGGTAGGGGTCGTTGACGCCGCTCTGGGCGTTGAGGGCGGCCTCCGCCTCCATGTCGGGGACGAAGATAAAGAAGCCGTCGCTGGTGTCGCTCACCGCTCCGTCGGCGGGGATCTCGGCCAGCAGGTACAGCTCGCCGTTCATGGGCCGCTCAATGGTGGTCACCTCGCCCGCCTCGGGGGTGGTGTTGTACCGGGCCTGGATCTCCACGTAGTTGTATACGGGGTTGCCGCGGTAAGTGCCCAGGATCACCAGGGTCCCGGCGGGGATGCCGCTGTAGGAATCCTTCAGGATGCCCACGGTAGCGCCCTGGTAGAAGTCCACCCGGTCGCCGGGGTAGTCCAGCAGCTGGACCTGAGCCCCTTCGGGCAGGCCGGTGATCTCCAGGGAGACCACGGAGTAGGTCCAGATGCGGGTGTCCTCGGGACCGGCTCCGGGCTTGGTGAAGTAGGCTACAAGCTCGGTGCCGGAGAGGGTGCCCGTCTTGATGGTGAGGGTCTTGTCATCCTTGCCCTCGGTGCGGACCACGGCGGTGACGGTGTAGGTGCCGCTCATCTCGGCGCTATTGGTCACCTTGATGCCGGTGACGTCCACCGCGCCGTTCTTCATGGCCACGGAAATCTTGCCGTCCTGGGCGGAGAGGGTGTACAGGCTGGAGTCGATGGTCTTGTCGTAGGAGACCAGCACCTCGTTGCTCTGGACCTCAGAGCCCACGTTGCCCAGCTTGTCCACGGGCACCACGGTGTAGGTGTAGGTCAGGTTGTTGGCGGCACCCAGGTCGTCCCGATAGGTGCTCTGGGTGGTGAAGCCGATGGTGACGCCGTTGCGGCGGATCTCGTAGCCCTGAATGGCAGAGGCGTCGGAGTGGTTCATGGTGAGGGTCACCACCTGCTCAGAGGCGGAGGCAGTGACGGACAGGGAACCGCTGGCGGCCTTGCCGCTGCCCAGGCGGTAGGTGCGGGCGGCGTCATCCAGATACCAGATGGCGCGCTCCTCGGCGGGGTAGGTCTTCAGGATGTCCTTCGCCCCGTCGCTGAGGGTCATGCCCCAGCGGGTGAAGAACTCGGTGAGGTTGCGGTTGGCCGCCTTGGCAGCGGTGAGGGCCACCTGCTCGTCGTAGGAGTAGCTGCTGCTCCGGTAGAGCCCGGACTTCCACAGCCGGAAGAAGGTGTTGTAGAAAGTCAGGGGCGCCTCGCCGTTGTCATAGGCCAGGTGGAGCTGCCAGTACATGCCCAGCTGGACAAAGACGTTGTTGGCGGTGCCGGGGCGGGCCTGAGCCACCTTGTTGAAGATGGTCTCCCAGCGGCCGTCCTCGGTGAGACGGGTGTTCAGGGTCATGGCGCTGCCGTCCCAGGCCTGGAGGGCCAGAGAGTAGATGTTGTTGGTGGTCTCGGCCTGGCCCAGCTTGTCCATGTTGTGGCCGATCTCGTGGGCGATGCCCCAGCCGAACAGGCCGTTGGGCTGGCTGGCTCCGGTGGCGGAGGTGGGCTTACCCTGGACCAGGGGGGCGGTGGAGCCGTACTCCACGCCGATGTGCTCCCCGGCGGCGTACATGAAGGCCCCGGCAAACATGCGCATGTAGCGGATGTTCTGGCGGGTGGTCATGGGATACTGATAGCTGGACAGGGTGACGTCGGCATCAATAATGCCCTGGACCTGGTTGGCGATGAAGAGCTCCTCCTCCCAGGCCAGAATGTTCTGGTACATGGTTTCCACCATGGCGTCCTCGTCGTTGCCCACGCCCTTCAGACCGGACAGGACCTGGTCAGCGGGGAGAGAGAGCAGCACGCTGGGAGTGGAGATCTCGGTGGCGTTGCGGATGGTGACCTTCCAGCTCTGGCCGGAGACACCGGACTGGGAGAGGGTGTCCACCAGGGCGGACAGCTCCTGGATGTAGGTGCGGATGGCGGCCTTGCGCTGGCCCTGGTCCATGGTGTACCAGTTGGACAGCTCCAGGACAGGGGCGGAGAACACGTTGCTGTCTCCACGGACCTGGATCTTAATGGCCTGGGGCTGGCTGCCCGCGTAGGTCACGTAGAGCATGCCGCCCCGGGGATCGGTCAGGCTGCCGATCTGCTGGATGGTCAGGTAGTTGCGGCCGTTTTTCAGCTCAATGGCATCGCCCTTCCACACGCCGGACTCGCCATAGAACTGGGTGGGCACCAGGTAGACGGGGGCGTCTCCGGGCAGCTGGGCGTAGATGGCCACGGTGGCGTTGGCCCGGGCGGTGACGCCCAGGGGCTGCAGGGCGCTGGCCGTCTGTCCGGCGGCCTGGTCGGCGGCAGCACCGGCGCTGCGGCTCTGGAAGTCGTTCTTCACCACGCCCAGGGTGGACTGGTCGCCGTCCAGCAGAGCCTGAGCCAGGTCCAGCTCGTCCCGCAGGCGGGCGGTGTCCAGATAGAAGCTGGACAGGGCGGCCAGGCGGTCCTTCAGGTGGGTGATCTCCTCCTGCTCCACGCCGCCGCGCAGCTGGGTGAAGGAGCCGTCGGAGAACAGGTCGGCAATGCTGCTCACCAGAGTCTCGCTGTCATAGAAGGCGATCTCGGAGATGCTCACTCGGGGACCGCCGGTCTTTTCGCCCAGAGCCAGGGTGACGCTCTTCACGCCCTTGGTCTCGGGGAAGGAGATGATGTAGTAGTTGCCGCTGGTGATGTTGGCGCCGTCCCGGTAGTAGGTGGCCAGCACCTGGCCGTCCTCCCCCTTGAGGGTGACGGTGTAGTTGGCGATACGGTTTTTATAGCTGGCATCCAGATAGGGCACCAGCAGCAGGTAGTTCATGTCGTGGGTGCTCTGGAAGGTGTAGGTGATGCTGCTGTCGTACCAGTAATTGTTGGCGATCCAGTAGGTGTTGGGGTCGCCGTCAATGAGGTCGTTTACGGTGAACTTGGGGCACAGGTTCCAGTTTACATTGCCGGAGTTGGCCATGACGATGGAAGTGACCTCGCCGCTGTCGATGCGGTTGGTCTCAGGCAGGGTGGGCATCTCCAGGGACTCCTTCTTGGGGGTCCCGGTGGCGGCGGCGGAGTAGGGGCCGGTGCCGTGGAGGTTGCCCGCCTTCACGGCCACCTCATACTGGGTGCCGTTGGTCAGGCCGGTGATGACGGCGCTGGTGGCGGTGATGTTGCCGCCGGAGGGGAGGTAAGTGCTCTCCCCCTTCACCCGGTAGAACACCTGGTAGTAGGAGGCGTCCTTGGTCTTGCTCCAGCTCAGGCGCAGGGCGCTGTCGGCCCCCTCCACCACCAGGTTGGAGGGCGCGCCGGGGGCGCTGGCAGGCTGGGGCGCGGCGGAGATCACCTCGGAGGGGGTACCCTTCCAGTCGCCGTTGACGGCGGTGACCTGGAAGTAGTAGGTGGTGCCGTTCTCAAGACCGGACACGGTGGCCTGGTTCTTGGAGACGGTGAGAGACTGGTTCAGGCTCTGGGCGCCGGTGCCGTAGCGGACCTCATAGCCGGTCACGTTGGCCACGGAGCTCCAGGTGAGGGAAACCTCCTTGTCTCCGGCCACAGCGGACAGCCCCTTCACCTGGGACTCGGGCTGCAGGGCGTCGGAGACGATGTCCTTCAAAAACTCGATCTGGGTCACGGTGGCGAAGGTGGGCGTCTCGCCGGTCTGGCCCTCCACCTTGGTGACCTTGATGGTCACCTTCTTCACGGGCACCTTGTTGCCCAGGTCGATGGTGACAACGGTCTGTCCGGCGGTGCGGCCGGTGGCGTGGGTGCCCTCGGGGGCGGCCACGGAGAAGGGGAACTCCGGCAGCTGGCCGTCCTTGGTCTCCACCAGGGCGGTGCCCGCCTGGATGGCGCCGGCGGCGCTGGGGGTGGTGATGGCGATCTCGCTCATCTCCACGGGATTCTCCAGGGTGATGGGAATGGCCAGCTCCTGACCCTCAGTGGGAGCCAGGGTGACGGTGCTCCCGCCGGTGAACAGGTCGTTCAGATCGCCCTGAACGGTGAGATTTCCGCTGTCCACGGAGGCGGAGACAATGGCGGAGGTGGACAGCAGCTGGGGCTGGGCGGTGAGCCCGGCGGTGCGGTTGACGTAGGCCAGGTCGGTGATGTCCACCAGGCCGTCCCCGTTCAGGTCGTAGACGTCCAGGGCGCCGGTCTTGTCCAGCTGGCCGTCCATGGCGGACAGGTCCTTCCCGTCCACCTTGCCGCTGCCGTCCACGTCGCCCAGGGAGAAGGAGCCGTCAGCGGTAGAGAGGATGACGTGCTGGGAGTAGTCCTTCAGGGTCACCTGGGCGGAGCAGGAGGCGTAGCCCTTGCCCGTGAGGGTGAGGGTGTAGGTGCCCAGGGGCAGCTGGGAGAGCACCGCCTGGGAGAAACCCAGCTGCTGCTCGGTGGTCAGGGGCACGCCCTGGGTGTTCTGCTGCTCCAGCTGGACCTGCTGGGCGGTGAGTCCGCTGCCGGACACCTTGCCGTCAGCCAGGGAGACCGCGGCGTTGACGCCGGGGCCGGTGATCTGAAGGCGCAGGCCGCGGCTGTTCACCTCGTCCACCCGCTGGGGCAGGTCGAAGCGGACCGTTACGGCGATGGAGCCCGTGTCCTGGCGCACCTGGGAGGTGCTGTCTGCCTGGGCGGCGGAGGCCGCGGGCAGCCAGGCCGGACTCAGGGTACCCAGCAGGGCCACGCTCAGCAGGCCTGCGGTCAGTCGTCGAAGCTGATTCAAAACGTTCATCCTTTCTCTCATTTCCATATGGTTCATCCGCCCCAACACACAAGACAGGGCGGCGGATACAGCGGGGTCATTATACTGGAAGAGAGTGGATGGTTTCAAGAACAAAATGGTTACAAAAATATTTTCATTTGGAACGTTAAAATGAATTATATAACCTGCTGGATTTATAGGGAAAACGACGTGGAAAAACGGGCAGAAAAAAGCTCCCCGTGCCTTGGAATGGATCCAAAGCACGGGGAGAGAGGGTTACAGGGTGACCAGCTCCACAAAGCGGGAGAGCATGGCGGACACTTCGGCCCGGCTGCTGTCGGCCTGGGGGGCCAGCTGGCCATTGTCGTTGCCGGAGAGGATGCCATTGGCGTAGGCCCACTCCATGGCCTGCTTGGCCCAGGGGGAGACGGAGCCGTGGTCGGCAAAGCTGTCCAGGCTCTGGCCCTCCTTCCCGGCCACGCCCAGGGACTGGGCGCTGCGGTAGAGCATCAGGGCCAGGCTCTCACGGGAGATGGAGGCGTCGGGGGAGAAGGAGCCGTCGCCGGAGCCGCCGGTGATGCCCTGCTGCTGAGCCCACAGGGCGGCGTCGTGGTACCAGGCGTCCTGAGCCACGTCGGAGAAGCTGCCCGTATTGGCAGTCTGGGGACGGTTCTCCAGCTGGTACAGCACGGTGACCAGCATAGCACGGGACATGGAGTCCTGGGGCGCGAAGTGGTTGTCACCAACGCCGGAGAACAGCTCGCGGCTGGCAGTGAACTGCACGGCGGTGGAGAACCAGGCGTCCTGAGCCACATCGGCAAAGGCGGCGCTGTTGTCCACCAGCTGGATCTTGCAGCTGCCGGTGACCTGGACGGCCAGGCCGTCCTTGGTGGGCACGGACTTGCGCAGGATCTCCCGGCTGCCGTCCTCCTTCACCACCATGGCAACGGTGCTGGGGGAGACCTTGGCGGGAATGTTCAGGGTGGCCCGCTTCACGCCCTGGGGCAGGGTGACCTGGGCGGTGACGGTGCCCTTGTCATCGGTGGCGACCTGGGCGGTGGCCCCGGTCTTCTCGTCGGTCACCGTGGTGCTGGGAGTCTCGGTAGCGCCGCCGCTGCCGGCTCCTCCGCCAGCGCCGCCAGTGCTGCCGGAACCGCCGGCACTGCCGCCGCCGGTGCTGCCGCCCCCGGCGGGGGGATCGGGAGTCACAGGGGGAATGGGCTGGGTGGCCTCCTGGTCAGCGGTGGGAATCTGGGAGATGAGGTCCCAGGCGGCCTTGCGGCTCTCCTGAGTCTGGGCGGTGGAAGCGGCGCTCTGGATGGCGGACAGGCCGTTGCTCAGAGCCTGGGCCAGAGCGGCCTGGCCCTTGTCGGAGTACAGGGACTGGTCCAGCTGGTGATAAGCGGTCTCCAGAGACTGGGCGGCGCTGCGCTTCTGGCTGGCCAGCTCATAGCGCTGCTCCAGGGCGGTGGGCAGGGAGGAGCTGATCATGGTGCCCAGGGTGTCCTTCACCCCGGCCCAGGCGGACAGGGCGTTCTGGTAGTAGTCCAGCATCTCGCCGGTGGTATTCTCCATGGGCAGCTGGGACAGGCCGTCCAGAGACAGCACCCACTGGGCGGACTGCTCCAGGGTCAGCAGCTGGGCGCCCTTCTCCTGCAGCTGGGCAGAGGCGGCGCCCACCACCAGGGCCCGGTCCTCGGGGGAGGAGAGAGAGGTGGCCTCGCTCAGGCGCTCCTCGCTGAGGGCGGCCATGGCCTCCTGGGCCAGGTCCAGGGCGCTCTGGGCGTTGGACTCATTCAGGCGGCGGGAGGACAGGTAGGACAGGGCGGCGGAGTGCTCCCGCTGCCAGGCGCCGGTGACCTCGTTGACACGCTCCTCCAGGGTGGAGACGGCCTCCATGGCGTGGATGGCCTCATCCCGGGCGGCAGCCATGGCGTCCTCGGTCTGGGCGGCGCGGATGTTCTCCGCACCCTTGTCATAGGCGGCGGACAGGGTGTCCCAGTCCTCGGTGGTGTACTGGGCGGAGCGGCCGGAGGAATAGGACTGGAAGGCCTGCTCCAGCTCGGCCAGGTAGGGCTTCTGTACCTCGCTCAGGGGGGTGCGCCACACGGCGTACAGGGTGACGCTGCCGCCGGACTGGGTGGTCAGGTCCTGGACCTGGGCGTTGTCAGGGTAGCGCACGGGGCCGTTGGAGGTGAGGGACCAGCCGGCAAACTCCTTGTCGTCCTTCTCAAAGGCGTTGGCGGTCAGGGTGAGGGACTGGCCGTAGGTGGCCTCCAGGGACACGTCGTCTCCGGTGCCGCCGTTGGCGTTGAGCACCACGGTGTACTGGTTGGGGGTCCAGCGGGCGTACAGGGTCACCCGCTCGCCGTTGTTCTTCTCACCGGCCAGGTTCTCCACCTCCTGCTCATTCTGATAGGTGGTGGCGTCCTTCTGGGGCTGGGTGCTCCAGTGGGAGAAGGTGTAGCCGGGGCGGGAGAAGCCGTTGGGGGTGAGCTTCACGGCGGAGTCCCACTGGGCAGACAGGGGGGACATGGAGCCAGAGCCGCCGTTGGCGGAGAAATAGATGGTGTACTGGTTGGCAATGGGCTTGCTGTACAGGGTCTGACCCTCAGCGGTGAGGGAGTCAGAGGCGGGAGCGCTGCCCTGGGGGTCCAGGTACCAGGACACCTGGCTGTAGCCAGGCTGGGGATTCTGCTGGCTGAAGTTCTCCAGGGGAACGGTGAGTCCGGAGAGGTTGGGCAGGGTGACAGAGGTCAGCTGATTGTACTCGGCCATAAAGCCGCCGTTCTGCAGCTTCAGGTTGTGGCTCAGGTCCAGGGAGGTGAGCCGGTTGTCGGTGAGGTGGATGAAGTGCAGGTTGGACAGGCTGGACAGGTCGATGTGGGTCAGGCGGTTGTCCACCAGCTCCACATACTCCAGACTGCTGCAGTCGGACAGCTCCAGGCTGGGCAGCAGGTTGTTGCGGGCAAACAGGGCGGTGAGCTTTCCGCAGCCGGACAGGTTCAGGCTGGTCAGCAGGTTCATCTCACAGTTCAGGGAGATGAGCTTCTGGTTCTGGGAGAGGTCCAGGGTGGTCAGGCGGTTGAAGGCGCAGTTGACGTGCTCCAGGGCGGGGTTGCCGGACAGGTCCAGAGAAGTCAGCTGGTTGTTGGAGCAGTCCAGGCTCTGCAGGTTGGGGAACAGCTCCAGACCGGCCAGATTGGTGAGATTCAGGCCGGACAGGTCCAGGTGGGTGACGCTGAGACGCTCCTGCTAGGTGAGCACGCCGTCAGCGCCCATGTCCCCCAGGTTGCCCTGCTTCATCAGCCAGGACTGCAGGGCGCGGTCGGGGAAGGCCTGGGTAATGGATACGTCTCCCTCGGGGGAGGCGGCGGTAGACAGGGACAGGGCCGCGGTGGGCAGGCACAGCTGCCCAGCCAGCACCAGGGCAGTGAGAGCCGCGGGAATGCGACGATCGATAGGTTTCATATTTCTTACTTATGTTCAAAGCAATAATAATTAAGTAACTTTTAACTTTGACATCATTATAAGAGGAGGGGGTGTTCCTGTTAACTGAGAAAAGGCACAAAAAGGACAGGCTTTTTCCAGCGTCCTTGGGCAGGGTGGAAAGAAAACACCTGAAAAAGTGAAAAAAAGAAGAGACGGAAGGCAATTTGCCTTCCGTCTCTCTTGTTTTGGGACGATGCTCAACCGCATCCACCGCAGCCACCGCAGCGCTGGCAGGCGGAGGGAGCCGCGGCGCAGCCCCCCAGGGCGGTCTCCCGCAGCTCGGAGGGGATGCGACGGCCCACGTTGTACATGACCTCCAGCATCTCGTCAAAGGGGATGAGCTGCCGGATGCCGCTGAGGGCCAGCTCGGCGGCCACCAGGGCGTTGGCGGCCCCGGCGGCGTTGCGGTTCTGACAGGGGTACTCCACCAGGCCCCCCACCGGGTCGCAGACCAGACCCAGCATGTTCATGAGCACAGTGGAGGCGGCGTCCAGACACTGCTCCGGGGTGCCCCCCATGAGCTCCACCGCCGCCGAAGCGGCCATGGCGGCGGCCACGCCCACCTCAGCCTGGCAGCCGCCTACGGCTCCGGCCACAGTGGCGTTGCGCATGGCCAGATAGCCCACGGCGCTCGCGTTGAACAGGCCCTCGATGAGCCGCTCATCGGAGATGTGGTAGCAGTCCTGCAGGGCCAGCAGCAGGCCGGGCAGCACGCCCGCGGAGCCCGCCGTGGGGGCGGCCACAATGAGGCCCATGGAGGCGTTGACCTCCAGCACGGCCATGGCGTAGGTGATGGCCTTTTCCAACACCGGGCCGCAGATGTCCTTTTTCTTGGCGGCGTGGGCGAAGAGCAGCTTGGACTCCCCGCCGATGAGTCCGCCCATGGAGCGCACCGGGGTCTTCAGAGGTGTGGTGGCCGACTGGCGCATGATCTCCAGCACCCGGGCCATACGCCGGTCCACGGTGTCCGGCGTGGTCTCCCCCAGCTCGCACTCCCGGCGGCGCATGATCTGGGAGATGGAGCAGCCCTCCTGGCGGCACAGCTCCAGTAACTCTTTTGCATTGCGAAAATCCATGCTGGCCCTCCTTACGACTGGACGATCATCACGTCATGGATATAGGGATTCTTTTTGAGCTCCTCGGTGATGCCCTCGGGCAGCCGTCCGTCGGACTCGATGATGCTGTAGGCGGTGAGCCCCTTGCTCTCCCGGAACAGGCGCATGAAGGCCAGGTTGACCCCCCGGTCGCTGAGCACCTTGGTGATGTGGGCCACCACGCCGGGCTTGTCCTGCTGGACCACGATGACGGCGGAGTACTCTCCGGTGAAATCCACCTCCACGCCGTTGATGCGCACGATCTTCACCTTGCCGCCCCCCAGGGAGACGCCCCGCACGGTCATCACCTGGCCCGCGGCGTTCTCCATGCGGATGTCCACGGTGTTGGGGTGGACGTCGGTCTCGGTCTCGTTGGGCACAAAGGAGAATTCCAGTCCCCGCTCTCCGGCGATGCGGAAGGAGTCCCGGATGCACACGTCGTCGGTGGAGAAGCCCATGATGCCGCCCAGCAGGGCCCGGTCGGTGCCGTGGCCGTGGTAGGTCTTGGCAAAGGAGCCGTACAGGGTAAACTCCACCTTCTTCAGGGGAGGCGCAATGAGCTTCTGGGCCAGCTGGGCGATCACCGCGGCCCCCGCGGTGTGGGAGCTGGAGGGACCGATCATATTGGGGCCCAGCACATCGAAAACACTGATAAAGGACATGATATCACTCCTGTTCCACAGCGGTCCCCTTCATGATGAACTTGCGGTAGATGGTGTCCACAATGGTGCCGATGGCGTTGTCGCCGGACACGTTGCAGGCGGTGCCGAAGGAGTCCTGGGTGATGTACAACGCCACCATGATGGCGCAGATGGGGCCGTTCACGTCACCGGCCTCGGGGCCAAAGACCATGTACAGGAAGGGCAGGGCGGTCATGATGGAGCCGCCGGGGGCGCCGGGGGAGGCCACCATGGCGATGCCCAGGGTTATGATGAAGGGCACCACGGTGCCCAGGCTGATGGGCAGCTGGTACATAAGGCACACGGCGGTGGCGCAGGCGGTAATGGTGATCATGGAGCCGGCCATGTGGATGTTGGCGCACAGGGGGACCACGAAGTTGCGGATCTCCTCCAGGATGCCGTCCTTGGCGGCGCACTGAAGGTTCACGGGGATGGTAGCGGCGGAGGACTGGGTGCCGATGGCGGTGGCGTAGCCGGGGATCTGGTTGCGGATGAGGGTGACGGGGTTCTTCTTGGAGATGAGACCGGCCACCAGGAACTGGATGCAGATGTAAATGAGGTGCATGGCGATGACCACCAGGAATACCTTCCACAGGATGCTCAGGATGGCGAAGGTCTTGCCGGAGTAGGTCATGTTGGTGAAGGTGCCGCAGATGTACAGGGGCAGCAGGGGGATGATGACCACGTGGAGCACCTTGTCAATGATGGCGGAGAAGTCCTCCATGCCGTGGTAGAGGCTCTCGCCGATCTCCTTGCCCCGCATGGTGGACAGGCACAGGCCCAGCACAAAGGCCAGGGTCACGGCGGACAGGGTGTCCAGCAGGGGCGGAATGGACAGGGAGAAGTAGCTCTCCAGGGACACGTCGGCGGTGGCGGCGATCTGGTCCAGAGCGCCCTCACTCATAAAGGAGGGGAACAGGCTGGAGGAGACCAGGTAGGAGGCCGAACCGGCCACCAGGGTGGAGAAGTAGGACAGGGCCACGGTGATAAGGAGCAGCTTGCCCGCGCCGCTGCGCAGGTTGGCGATGCCCATGGTCACGTAGGCCACGATCATGAGAGGGATGATGAAGGACAGGAAGGTGCTGAAGATGGACGAGCAGGTGACCACCACCCGGTTGAACCACTCCGGCATAAAGGAGCCGAAGAGGATACCGATGATAATGGCGATGATCAGCTTGGGGATCAGACCCAGTTTGAACGATTTCTTTTCCATTATAGTTCCTCCTAACTGCTTTCTCTATTTTGGTATGTTTGTTGATTTCCCCGTTGACTTTTCTTTGAAGTTAGTCTAACATGTCCATATCAATTAATCAAATAAACCGATTTCATCATTTCGATGAAAATAATTAATACAACTCCGGACACACCCCGGAGACCGGGAGCGGGAGGGGGATCTATGGAACTGCGCCAGCTGACCACCTTTATCCGGGTGGCCAAATTTCAAAGCTTTTCCAAGGCGGCGGCCAGCCTGGGCTACTCCCAGTCGGCGGTGACGGTGCAGATCCGCCTGCTGGAGGAGGAGCTGAAGGTGCGCCTGTTTGACCGCATGCACAAGCAGGTGATCCTCACCGCCCAGGGCCAGCAGTTTCTGGACAGCGCCTACAGCATCCTCCAGGAGGTGAACCGGGCTACTTTGTCCCTGGCCGGGCCGGAGGAGGTGCTGCGGGGCCAGCTGCACATCGGCACCCTGGAGTCCCTGTGCTCCGCCCGCCTGCCCGGGGTGGTGCGGGCCTTCCGCAATCAGCACCCCGGGGTGCGCATCCAGATCACCACCGGTGTACCCGAGGAGCTCATCGCCAAAATGGAGCGGGGCGAGGTGGACATCATCTACCTGCTGGACGAGCCTTTGTACAACAACGACTGGAACAAGCTTCTGGAGGAGCGGGAGGCCATGGTCATGGTGGCCTCTCCCGCTTTGGGGCGCTCCCTGGGGGCGGGGCCCCACCGCCTGGAGGAGCTGCTGGACAAGCCCTTCTACCTCACCGAGCGGGACGCCAACTACCGCCGCCTGCTGGACCGCCGCCTGGCCGCCAGCGGCCGCTCCGTGGTCCCTGCCCTGGAGAGCAGCTACGCCTCCTTTATCCTGCGCATGCTGGAGGAGACCGAGGGGCTATCCTACCTGCCCTGGTTCCTGGTGGAGGAGAAGGTGCGCCAGGGAGCGCTGACGGTGGTGGACGTCACCGACCTCCAGGGGGCCATGTACGGACAGATCTTCTCCCACAAGGAGAAGTGGACCACCCGGGAGATGGGGGAATTTGTCCGCCTGTGTACCCACCACGCCCGAAAAGCAGGTCAATAAAAAACGCCTGGACGGAATATCCGTCCAGGCGTTTTTGGCTGTAAAGGCAGGGAAATGGGGTAAAAATCTCAGAATACCACCTTGCCCAGGGCGGACTGGACCAGCTCAGAGGCCAGGATGCCCGTTTTGTTGCGCACGTCCAGAATGGGGTTGACCTCCACCATGTCCATGGACAGCAGCTTCTGGGAGGCGGAAAGGGACTCCACCGCCAGGAAGGCCTCCCGGGTGGTGAGACCGCTGTGCACCACCGTGCCGGTGCCCGGGGCGGCCTCGGGGGTGATGGCGTCCACGTCGAAGCTGAGGTGGATGCCCGCGGTGCCGGTACCGGCTACCTCAATGGCCCGGCGCATGACCTCGGCCATGCCCAGCTGGTCGATCATGTTGATGGAGAAGGTGGTCACGCCCGCCTCCTTCATGCGCAGGCGCTCGGCGCTGTCAATGTCCCGGCCGCCGATCTGTACGCAGTGGGTCACATCCACATAGGCGGGGGCCTGGCCGAAATTCACCATGCAGTCGGGGCCAAAGCCGCACACGGCCGAAAAGGGCATGCCGTGCATGTTGCCCGAGAGGGTGCTGTCCTGGTTGTTCCAGTCCCCGTGGGCGTCGATCCAAATGACGCCGATGGATTTTCCCTGGCGGGCGTAGTACTGGGAGACAGCGGCGATGCTGCCCGCGGCGATGCTGTGGTCGCCGCCCAGCAGAACGGGCAGGGCCTCCTCCTCCAGGCTTTCCAGCACCCGGTCGTACACCTCCCGGTCCACCTGGGTCACCTGCTGGGCGCAGCGCAGATTGCCCTGCGTCTCCTCCAGGGTCAGGGGCTGCACATCCCCCAGGTCCTTCACCCGGTAGCCCAGGCTCTCCAGACCCTGGCGCAGTCCCGCCAGGCGGATGGCGGCGGGGCCCAGGCTGGCCCCCCGCTTGGAGGCGCCCAGGTCCATCCGGGCGCCGATGAGATTTACCGTGCGTTTCACATGAATTCCGTCCTTTCTGATTGAGATTGCAGTTGGATCAAGCAATTTTCTCCAACAAGGTGATGAAATATTCCATATAGGCGGGCACATAGGCCCCCTCCCGCCAGCTGAGATACCAGGTCAGGGCGTGGTCGGGGTCGCCCACCCGGAAATACTGCACCGGCCGGGGATAGCTGCGGTCCTGGAGATAGCTCTCCATGGTAAAGGCAATGCCGAGCCCCTCCGCCGCCATCTGGCAGCCCAGCTCGATGTTGGTAATGAGGTGGGTTTTCCGCGGATGTACCCCGGCGTATTTCAGGGCGGCGTCCACCTCGCCGCGGATGGTGCGGCCGGGCTCCATGAGGTAGAAGTCCTCGTTTTCCAGCTGCCCCAGGTCCAGATAGGGGTAGTGGCAGCCCTCCAGCCAGCGGCCCCGCTTGGCGGCGGGGTGCTGGGCGGAGATCACAGCCAGTATGTGGTCCTGGCGCACCTCATGACTGATGAGGCCCGGAGCGGTAGGGCGCAGGTTGGCGTAAATGAGGTCCAGCTCTCCCAGACACAGGAGGTGTTCCAAATTTTGGGCGGTGTCTTCATGCAAAATCACATCAATTTCGGGGTACTCCTGCTGGTACTGGCGCAGCAGCCGGGGCATCAAAAACAGGTTTCCCATGCGCAGGCCTCCTACGTGGAGCTTTCCCTTGCGGCCGCTGAGCAGATCGCTCAGCTCGGAATCAAAGTCATTTTTCAGGGCGGCGATCTGGTAAGCCCGGCGAAGATAGGCCTCTCCCACCTGGGTGGGGACCAGACGCTTGCCCACCCGCTGGAATAAGGGGGCGCCAAGGCGCTTTTCCAGACTGGTAAGGAAGATGCTCAGGGTGGGCTGGGTGACGTGGAGAAGCTCGGCGGCACGGGTGATGCTACGGGTCTTGTCCAGCGCCAACATATATTCCTGCTCCTTGATGTTCATGACTTCACCCCAAAATCATAGTAAAAATCAATGAATAGCATAGAAATAATAAATTTAATTTCTGTTTCCGGCGTCATTATACTCAACCCATCCAGGGAAAGTCAACCCCCCGGCAGTGGACTTTCCCCAAACGCAGTAAAGGAGAGAGAACCCTATGCCAGAACGGACCGTGAAAGCAAAAAAGGGCTTTACTATGCCCCACACCTTCGTGATCCTGTTTATCATCATCGCCATTGCCGTGGCGCTGACCTGGATCATCCCCAGCGGCGAGTACACCCGCATCGAGGACCCTGTCTCGGGCAGCACGGTGGTGGACGCCAACTCCTTCCAGTATGTGGAGGACGTCAGCGTCAATCCCCTGAAGGTGCCCATGATCATCGTGCAGGCCTTTGCCGATAACGGCGACCTCATCACCCTGATCCTCCTCAGCGGCGGCGCCATCTACATGCTCACCGCTGCAGGCGCCCTGCAGGCCCTGGTGGCCGTGATCGTGCGCCGGTTCAGCAAGCGGGTGGAGGTCTTTATTCCCCTGCTGATGCTGGTGTTTGCCCTCATCTGTACCGCCCAG
The DNA here is from genome assembly GCA_900553135.1 of uncultured Eubacteriales bacterium. Lineage (GTDB taxonomy): Bacteria > Bacillota > Clostridia > Oscillospirales > Oscillospiraceae > Lawsonibacter. The sequence continues at coordinate 33,260 of USCO01000004.1, forward strand.
GCGGTAAATACCTTTATTGGATTTGCCCCCCATTACCGTGATGCTGGCCCTGAGCCTGGGGCTTGACTCCATCGTGGGCGTGGGCATCATCCTGCTGGGCGGCGCTGTGGGCTTCTCCACCGGTACCCTCAACGTGAGCACCACCCTGGTGGCCCAGAAGATCGCCGAGCTGCCCAACTACTCCGGCATCGGCTACCGCTGGGTGTGCTTTGTGGTATACTATATTGTCACCTGCTTCTGGCTGGTGCGCTACGCCAAGAAGATCCAGAAGAACCCCCGGCTGAGCCCCATGTACGACCTGGACCAGAACAGCCAGTTCAAGAGCGGCTCTCTGGATGACTTCGGCCATCTGGATACCCGCAAGAGCCTGTGCATCCTGGCCCTGGTGGTGGCTCTGGTGGTCATTGTCTATGGCTGCATCGAGCTGGCCTGGGACTTTGCCGAGCAGAGCGCCGTGTTCCTGGTGCTATCTGTGGTGGTGGGCTTCATCGCCGGCTTTGACGTGAACAGAATCTGTGCGGAGTTCCTCACCGGCACCAAGAAGATGCTGGGCGTCACCCGCCAGACCTGTATCCTCAGCTTCAACTTCGGCGACGGCTTCTGTAACTACATCCTGCCCACCTCCACCGCCCTCATGGGCATCCTCAGCGCCGGCAACGTGCCCTACGACCGCTGGATGCGCTTTATGTGGAAGATGTTCCTCATCTGGTTCGCGGTGGGCGCTGTGCTGGTGGTCATCGCCCAGCTCATCAACTACGGACCCATGTGATCGAAACCCCCTGCCGGGAACCATACGAGGTAAATTGCCATGAAAGAGAATTTATACGAGCGCATTGAAGAACAGCGGGAGAAGCTGTGGGCCATGGCGGACCAGATCCACGATGACCCGGAGTACGACGGGGAGGAGTACCACGCCGCCGCCCTGCTGGAGGACTATCTGGAGCAAAACGGCTTTGCCGTGGAGCGGGGCCTGGGCCAGTGGCCCACCGCCTTCCGGGCCACCTGGAGCCAGGGAGAGGGCGGCCCCCGCATCGGCCTGCTGTGCGAGTACGACGCCCTGCGGGGCTTGGGCCACGGCTGCGGCCACCATATGCAGGGCCCCTGCATCTGCGGCACGGCGGTCGCCCTGAAAAACGCCGGGTTTACACAGCCCTTCTCCCTGGTGGTCTACGGAACTCCCGCCGAGGAGACCCGCAGCGCCAAGGTGACCATGTGGGAGGACGGCTGCTTCCGGGACATTGACGTGGCCCTTATGATGCACGGCGGCCCGGACACCTGCGTGGACGAGAAGAGCCTGGCCCTCACCAACTACATCGTGGAGTTCAAGGGCCAGGGGGCCCACGCCGCTCTGGCTCCCGAGAAGGGGCGCAGCGCCCTGGACGCCCTGCTGCTGGCCTTCCAGGGGGTGGAGTTTTTGCGGGAGCACGTGCGGGAGGATACCCGCATGCACTATACCATCACCGAGAGCCCCGGCCCCACCAACGTGGTCCCCGCCCGGGCGGTGGGCGAGTTCTCCCTGCGCAGCTACTCCCGGGAGGTGCTGAACGGGGTGTGCCGCCGCTTTGAGCAGATCATCCAGGGTGCGGCCCTCATGGCCGACGTGGACTATGAGATCACCCGGGAGAAGAGCCTGGACAACAAGGTGCCCTGCCTGGCCCTCAACGACATCATCATGGACAACGCCCGGGCCTGCGGCGCCCCCGGCATCGCTCCGCCCCGGAAAAAGACGGGCAGCACCGACTTTGGCAATGTGACAAATCACATGCCCGGCTGCTGTATCCGGGTGCAGTTCGTGCCCACCGGCACCTCCAGCCACACCCAGACCTTTGTGGACGCGGGTAAGACCCAGGCGGCCCACGACGCCATCCTCTACGGAGCCAAGACTCTGGCCGGAACGGCCTGCGACCTCATCTGCAAGCCGGAATTGATCCAGACCCTCTGGGCTGACTTTGAACAGGCCAAGAAAAACGCATGAATGGAAAAAAGGGAGGCAGCTTTTGCTGCCTCCCTTTTTGCGTTTGTTATAAGGAAGTGCCTGCCCCGCCGAAATAAAACAGCAGGATGAGGAGAAGCGTGAGCATGGAGGAGAACTTCTTCTGCCACTGGGGGGTGGGCTGCCAGCTGGTCAGCCGCTTGACCCGCAGCACCGTGTCGCACTCCCCGAAGGTGGCCACGCCGCCCCACAGGTGCTTTCCCGACCCCAGCTCCACCAGGGAGCGGGCGTAGTCCCGCTGCTGGGGCCGTTCCAGCTGCTCCATCACCGCCTCATCGCAGGCCAGCTCCATGTCCCGGCTGGTCAGGCGGTAGGCCAGCCAGAACAGAGGGTTCCAGCCATAGATCAGCAGGGAGGCCGCGGCAAACGACTTGAAAAAGGGGTGGTGCAGGCGGACATGTTCCATCTCATGGCGCAGAATCAACTCCCGCCGCTGGGGCGGCAGCTCCGCCTGGAGATAGACCACATGGGTGATTTTTCCCACAAAGTGACTCTTCTCTCCGCCACGTCGCACAAAGCTGGTGGGCAGATCCCGGCACAACAGGACCAGAACGTCCTCCTGGTAGACCCCCATCTGCTCCAGAGTTTCCCGGTCCATGGGGACCCCCTGCCGGCCCAGACGGCGCAGATTGCGGTCATAGCGCAGGCACAGGAAGGTGAGGAGGATGATGGTGGCCAGCCACAGCGCGCCCAGCACAGACAGGAACAATTCCATGTTCCAATGGGCGGTGGGCAGGGAAATGGTCAGCCCGCCCGGCAGCATGAGACTGCCGTTCTCTCCCGAAGGCAGGTCCAGGTAGAGGGGGTAGTGGGAGCGGGCTTCTACTCTGGGGATCAGCAGAGCGGGCAGCCCCACATGGGTGGGCAGGGGATAGGAGAGCAGTTTCGACAGGTCGGCGTAGAGAAAGGGAAAGTAGCACAGATACCACCCCGTAAACCACAGCGTCACCAGCAGCTTGGGGCGCAGCAGCCGTTTCAGAAGGGGGCGCAGCAGGATCAGCACCCCAAAGATGCCGCCGAAGAGCAGTCCGGTGTTGAAAAATACGAAAAAGGTATTTCCGAGAAACGCGAACATGGTTACTCCTCCCCCATAGACTCGTCAATGAGCTCCTTCAGCATCTGGGCCTCCTCCTGGGTCAGCTTCCGCCCGCTGAGAAAGGCGGTGAGGAAGGGGGAGAGCCCGCCAGCCAGCTTTTCTACCTCAGCCCCCTGGGTCCGCACCGCTTCCTCCCGGGTGAGCAGGGGGGTGACCAGGGTGTCCTCGTGGCGTACCGCCCCCTTCTGCTTGAGCTTGCGCAGCACGGTGTAGGTGGTGGACTTGTTCCAGCCCAGCTGTTCCCGACACAGCTCCACCAGCTGGGTGGAGTGGACGCTGCCGCAGTCCCACAGCACCTGCATGAGGCGGTATTCCCCTTCAAAGAGTTTTTCCATCTTTTCACCTCCTTTGGTTTATTGAAGTAAACCTATTCTTGCCTTGAGTTTATCGCAATAAACCTAAAATGTCAAGAAAAATAAAGAAAAAGGCTCAGCTGGAACCATTTTGTTCCAGCTGAGCCTTTCGTTGTCTCAGTAGGCCACCGGTACGTCGATCTCCATATCCTCCAGGGGATAGGTGACGCAGGGGTGGATAAAGCCGAATTTCCGGTCGGCCTCCCGGCGGCCGTCCCGGCCCTCCGCCACATGGTAGCGGCCCGAGAGCCACTTGCTGTGGCAGAAGCCGCAGCCGCCGGCCCGGCACTTGTTGGGGGCGTTCAGCCCGGCGCGCTCCATGGCGGTGAGCAGGGTCTCGTGGGCCATGGCGGGCACCTCATAGACCTCGTCCCGCATGTGGACGGTGAGGGTAAAGGCGGCGGGCTTGTCCGCGGGCAGATCCCGGCAGCAGGCGGCGTCCCGGTGTACCGCCTTTTGGGGCAGGTTCAGGGGCGCCAGCTCCTTGGTGATGAACTCGTACATGGCCGGGGGACCGCACAGAAAGAAGGTGCGGTCGGTGAGGTCGGTGTACTTTTTCATCAGCTCCGCGGACACAAAGCCGCTCTCGCAGCCGGGCTGGGCCTCGTCGCTGAGGACATAGACCACCTTCAGGCGGCTGCAGCGCTGGGCCAGCTCGTCCAGCTCCACCTTGTAGGCCAGCTGGGCCGCTGTACGCGCGCCGTAGAACAGCAGCATGGAGTAGCTCTCATCCCCGTCGGCCAGGCTGCCCGCCATGGACAGGAAGGGGGTGATGCCGCTGCCGCCGGCGATGCAGATGATCTGCTCGCTGTCCCGCAGGGTCTCATAATGGAACTCGCCGGAGGGCTCGGTCATCACAAACCGGTCGCCCACCTTGGCGGTCTTGTTGAGGTATTCGGACACAAAGCCCGCGTTTTCCACCGCCAGCACCAGCTTGTTTTGCAGAGCTTGCTGGGGAGTGGAGACGATGGAATAGGGGCGGCTCACCAGGCTCTCCCCAATTTTCATCTGGAGGGAGACATACTGCCCGCCCCGGAAGAAGGGGAACGCGTCGCTGTCCGCCCGCTTGAAGGTCAGCTCCCGGATGGTGTCGGTAAGGGGCCGCGCGGCCACCAGCTCCACCTGCATATAGCCGGGGTGCAGCTTTTTGGCCAGAGTGTTGGTGCGGTACTCCTGGGGCAGCGGCTTGTTGTCCCCCTGGGCCAGCATCTTCCGGCGGGTGGGGACCATCTTTTTAAACCGCAGCATGTCCATAAAGCCAAAGGGCTGTTTCTTGAAATTCATTCTGCTGCCGCCTCCTTCTTCAAATCGCCTACCGTTTGCCGTCCGGACAGGTCGCCGGAAATATAGGCGCTGGAATATCCGCTGGAGCGCATGGCGTAGCCGCCCGCAAAGCGGATGCCCGGGCTCATCAGGGCGTCCTCCTTCATCATCATCATGCGGGGCATCAGGCTGTCCCAGTCGGCAGTCTCATAGCCGTAGATGACGCCCTGAGGATGGCCGCAGTAGCGGGCGTAGGTGGTGGGGGAGGCCACGCAGATCTCCTCGATGGCGTCCCGGATCTTGCAGCCGGTCTCCCGCTCAAATACGCGGATCATATCCTCGGCCACCTGGTCTTTCATCTTGAAATAGTCCTGTTCGGTCACATTTCCCCAGTCGTCGGACATGAACATGGTGGTAAAGTACATGATGCAGGTGCCCTTGGGAGAGCATTCGGGATAGGCGTTGTTCAGGCAGACCGTGGCCTGCACGTGGTTGGTGCCCACCTTCCGCATGAGGTCGTACTGCTTGACGGTGTCGGCGGTGTCGTAGATAAAGTAGTTGTGGCTGGTGATGCCCAGCTCCTCCGCCGAGCGGTTGAGGCCCAGGAACAGGGAGAAGCCACGGCCGGCAAAGGTGCGGCTGTTGGTGGCCCGCACCATCTGCTCGGTGACCGCCTTTTTCTCCAGCATTTTGCCGAACACCAGGTGGGGCGAGCAGTTGGCGATGATGTGGTGGGTCTCAATCACCTTGCCGTCGGTGAGCTGAACGCCGCGGATCTTGCCGTTGTCGTCAGCCAGGATGGTTTCCGCCTCGGAGTGGTACCAGATGTCGCCGCCCAGCTCCCGGATGCGGGTATCCAGGGCGCAGCTGATCTCATGGGAGCGCATTTTGGGCATCCAGGCGTCCCGGGTGATATAGCGGATGACCATGGAGCCGTAGTGCAGAAAGCTCATGCGGTCGCAGTCCACCCCCAGATAGCACCAGTAGGCGTTGAGGATATCCTTGGCCTTCTGGGGCATTTTCAGGGCGTCCAGCACCTCGTTGACGGAGTAGCTGCCCGCCTTGACGAAATTGGGGAAATTCTTCTTCATATAGTCGGAGTCGGTGTTGCCGTTGACTGAGTTGGAGTAGGTCTGGGCATCCCGCACCTCGTTGCACAGCTCGAAGAACTCCGTAATGGATTTGCGGGATTCCGGGCAGTACTCCACCATCTTGTCAATAAAGGCCTGCTGGCCAAAGGGCATGACGCAGTCATACTGTTTGTCGGTGGTGATGAGATGGTAGGCCTCGGGGATGCGCACCCAGTCGATCTTGTCCTCTACGCCCAGGTCCCGGAACAGGGTGCGCACGTCGCCGGGCTCCTCGGGGGAGCCGAAGTCGTTGAGCTCGTGCAGGCTCGCTTCAAATTCAAAGCGCCCCCGCTTGAAGCTGGTGGCAAACCCGCCGGGCAGATTGTGCTTTTCCAGCAGCAAACAGGAGTATCCAGCCTGCAAAATCCGGATGGCGGCCACCAGACCGCCGTTGCCTGCGCCTATGACCACCACGTCATAGGCTTTGTTTGCATTTGTTGCCATAGTGTTCCTCCTTTGTGTTACACCAGCAGATTGCGGGAGCGTTCCAGCCAGTGCTGTAATTCTGCTTCACTTTTGACCTGTTTATAATAGCTCAATATGATGCGGTAATATTCGGTGAGCTCGGTGCTGAGCTCCTCCTCGCTGAAATTCAGGTAACAGGTGGCCATCATCACCGCCAGAGAGTAGCTGTAATATTGCATCCTGCGGTGCATTTCCGCGGCCTTCTGCCGGGGAAGCTCCAGATTGACCTCCAGCTTGTGGATGGTCTGCTCCTGGTTGGGGTCCTCAAAAAAAGTTTCCCCGGGGGCGCGCTGGCGCAGGTAGACCAGCTGAAACAGGTTCTTTTCCTGCTGGGCGAAATGCAGAAAGGAGAGGGCCACCTGCTTATAGCTGTCGGCGTTTTCGCGGAGATACTGCTCCCGGATGTAGGCCATCAGCTCCTCCCGCAGGGCGTCCATGTGTTCAAATTCCGAGTAAATGGGCTGGGTGGAGCAGTTTAGTGCCTTGGCGATGTTCCGCACCGAAAGGGCCGGGGGACCGTCCTCCCGGACCAGGCGGACGGCGGCCTTTAAAATGTCCTCCCGAAAGATCCGTTTTCGCGGCGGCATAAGGATTCCTCTCTCTCTGTTATAAATAACATCTGTTATTTATTTTGATTGTACTATAATGGGAGATGAAATACAAGAAAAATTGGAAGATTCGTCAATCTGCCCGTTCGACGCAAGAAGGGAGGGGAGACAAAGCCTGGAAAAAAATAAAAAACGCCGCAGGAAACCCTGCGGCGTTTTGGGAAAAGAAGAAAGCTGACAGGTTTTTACCTGTCAGCTTTATGGTTGCGGAGGCAGGACTTGAACCTGCGGCCTCCGGGTTATGAGCCCGACGAGCTACCAACTGCTC
>USCO01000005.1 GCA_900553135.1 uncultured Eubacteriales bacterium
GATAACAAGTGGGGTGCTTTATTATGCCAAAAGGGATACCAAACAAACGATACACACCAGAATTTAAAAAGCTGGTAATTGAAACAATGATGGGGGAAAAGCTAAGCTACTGCGAAACAGCAAGACGGTTTGACGTAAGCAGCGATACTCGAATCAAAGATTGGGAGCGGATCTACCTGATGGAAGGACCGGAAAGTTTTACAGTGGAGCGACGTGGTCGTGGAAGTAAGGGTCGTCCCAAGCAACTGCCAAAAGCGGTGGAAGAGGATCTGCTTGCCGAGGTGCAGCGGCTGCGTGCGGAGAATGAATACTTAAAAAACTTGCAAGCCTTGGTTTTGGAAGACGAGCGACGCCAGCGCAGAAAACGCAGGTAGTTCAAAAACTGAGGCAAAGACACGCTCTGGATATCCTTCTTTCAATCGCTCAGCTTCCCCGCGCAACTTTCTACTATCATCTAAAGCGGATGAGATGCGCAGACAAATATGAAGAGGCTAAAACAGAAATCACAGCCATCTACCACGAAAACAAAGGGAGGTATGGTTATGTTCATCTCTTTGGTACGAAAGTACACCCGCGCACGCAAGCTCACGCCCCGGATGCTCAATGAGTTGGTTGAGAAGATTGAGGTTTACCATGCGGAGAAAATTGATGGTGTGTGGGAGCAGCGACTTCGCATCCATTATAACTGCGTGGGAGAAATCACGATTCCTAAAATGCTGCCTCTTCCAATTCCTGATGTGACCGTCAATACCCGGAAGGGCGTGTTCGTCAACTATGCCCCAGCAGAGATTGCCGGATGAAAACAATAAAAAAAGACGAGTGTTCTTACAGCTTTTCAAATGCTATAAGAACACTCGCCATGGTGCGAAAGATCGCGCCGGAAGCGGTTTTCTGTTTTTTGGCGTACTTCAGCAGCTTGCGGCAGAGCTTTCCAGGGAGCAGGATGGTGCGGATTTTGCCTTTGAGGGTGATCTCTGCTTTGCCCTGTTGAACAGCTTCTACGGTGATATACGCTACTTCGCTGACCCGGATACCGGTGGCGCCAATGGTCTCCACCAGAAGTCCCAGCCGTTCCCGCCCCAATTTGTAGGCCGTGTTCAGAAGACGCTGGTAGTCATCCTTTGTCAACTCGCGGTCGGCATCCCGAAACAGGCGGCGCTGGATTTTCAGAAACTTCACCCGGCACTCCCGCAAGTCAAGAAACTCCAGCAGACTGTTCAGGGCGGAGAGCATGGCATTGACTGTGGTCGGGGCATAGTCCTGGGACACAAGATGGGCTTTCCACTCCGAGGTCAGCTCCTTGCTGATGTCACGGCCATCAAGCCAGCAGGCAAACGCCTGGATATCCCGCAGATATTTCTCCATGGTTGCGCCGCTCTTTTCCTCCATTTGAAGATGATGGGCGTATGCTCGGATTTGTTGTTGTGTCAATTGACGATTCTTCATAGAGACCCTCCCATTGGAATGATATTGCTATTGTACAGGAAGTGCGGAGACAACAAAGCCCACAGCGGCAGATACCGCTGTGGGCTTTTCGTGCCGTATTGATAGGTTTGCCACTGGCACGGGAAAGATATACGCTTATCAGGTTCTTTCCTCATAGTGTTCCAGCCTCCTGCACGGTAAGGTTATCTTCTTGCCTGCGGGAACCGGTGAGGTTCTGCCACACACTGGTACAGCACTGCTCCACAGCGGCGGCAGATCAGATACTTCAGCCGATTTCCCAGCAGTCCGTGATATTTGAAAGTAACCAGGGCTTCTCCGTGCTGCCAGCCCTCTCCGATGTCTTGTGAGCCGCAGTACTGGCATCTGGTAACGGGAACTTGTGTCATAGCATTTTTCTCCTCTCTGTGTTGTTGACTGCAAACACACAATACCGAGAGACGATTCAGAAGTCCAGAGAATGTTGCTGCTCGAAATGTAGAAGTTCAGAGATGATGAAATTGCAATATACCTAAAAGCATTGTACGCCTGACCGCATAAAAAATCAGGCATCTCTTTCCGCTTCTTCCTCTGGAAAGAGATGCCTGCCCGTTTCAAAGTGATTCAATTCGTATGCCAGTTCCCACGCCAATTTAAACCCGCAGTAGAAACTGTCCATGGAGCGTCCTTCCGCAATCAGGCTCTGGTTATCCATAATCCGCAGCACCAGTTTTCTCTCTGGCTTTTCCAACCGCTCGATGAGCTGCTTGTGACAATCTTCAATTTCCTGCTCAGTCTCTGTCATGGGCAGTGGCGTGTAAAATCTGTTGTAGAGCTGTTTCAAAGTGTTGTTCATATGTCCTGCCTCCTTTATAGCAAGACAACATACCACAGATTGGCTGATAAAGCCACTATAATATTTGAATGGTTCCTATTCGTTTGGACGCTTTGAAACATAGGCATAAAAATAACCGCAAGCCACTTTGTGGCTTGCGGTTATTTCCCCATTTTCGTCTGAGGTGACACCCCAGGGCCTCTCTCAATCGGTCATTCTTGGGTTCATCTCAAGATGTCCTTATGAGGAGTAGCCCTTTCGGCTCTCTGTTTTTTTGCCTGGACAGAAAAAAGACGGCGTCACCGCCGTCTTTTTAAACAGTTAAAGGACAGAGTCCTCACGCAGGACCTGGGACAGGGCCCCGTCCATAAGGGAGGCCAGCTCCAAAGCGCTGCGGAAGTGGGATTCCATTTGCCGCTCGTTCCAGATCACATTGCCCTGCCAGCTGGCGTTCTGACGAAAGAGAACGGTGACGCTGAAGCTGGCCAGGGTGTTCCGGTGGCCGGAGGGCATGGGACGCTCCCGCAGGGCGCGGGCATCCTCCTCCGTCGGGAACATCCGCAGCTCCATGGTGCGCTGGGGGAGGTTGGCGTGGTTCATCAGGTCCTCCAACAGCAGAAAGAGCTGCATCAGGTTCTCAAAGGGGATGGAGCGTTCCAGCTGCGGCGAATACAGATATCCCCGCATCAGCTTATCCGTATAAGAGGTGACCGTGATCACACAGGTGTTACGGAAGCGGGGGTAAAAGCCGGTAGAAGCATACTCCATACAAGTTACCTCACATCGTCGGGCGGATTGATACAAGGGGTCTTTTGAATTATCATACACAAAAAAGGTTTCGCGTTGGTTACAAATCAAGATTGCGTAAAAAGAAAATCAGACCCTTGCTGTTTCCCCACCCGTGTGCTAAAATGATACAGAAAAAGAAGATTCCTGGAAAAAGGACGCCGCAGAAAGGGGGAGAGCGCGGTGGATCGGGAGATGTGTGTGAAAGTATCCCTGTTTGGCGCGTTTTCTCTGCGCAGGAAGTTCCGGGGCCAGGAATATCTGCTCACGGAACAGGACAGTACATCCAAGCGGCTGTGGACCTTTTTGCAGTACCTGGCCGCCTTTCATGACCGGGACGTCAGCCAGGACGAGCTGATCGAGGCCCTGTGGGGGGACTCGGAGAGCTCCAATCCCGTAAACACGCTGAAAACCTTGCTTCACCGGGGGCGTTTGATGCTGGAGCGTCTGGGTTTCCCCGATGGAAAGCAGGTGCTGCTGTACCGCCGGGGCGTTTACAGCTGGAATAGGGAGCTGGTGCTGGACGTAGACACGGAGCGGTTTGACCGCCTGTGTGAACAGGGGGAGGCAGGAGATCTGGAGGCTGCCAGAAAGGCCATCGAGATCTACAAAGGAGACTTTCTGCCCAGTGCCGCGGGCAGTCCCTGGGCGGTATCCATGCGTACCTTTTACCACACCAAGTTTTTAAAGCTCTGTGTGGATACGGCGCAGTCCCTTTTGGAGCGGCAGGAGTTCGACCGGGTCATCCAGGTCTGCCGGGCCGCCATCAGTGTGGACCCCTTTGACGAGAACTGTCATCTGATGCTGATGCAGGCCATGGCAGGCACCGGCCAGCAGCAGGCGGCTATGCAGCACTACCATGAGATCACCTCCATGCTGATGGATCAGCTGGGCGTGTCCCCCTCGGAGGAGCTGACGCAGCTGTACCGCCAGCTGGCCAAGGCGGATATGAGCATGGAGCTGGACCTGGGGGTGGTGCGGGAAAAGCTGCTGGAGGACCGGCCCAGAGGTGCGTTTTTCTGCGAGTACGGCGTCTTTCAGGACATTTATCAGCTGGCGGCCCGAAGCGCCATGCGCAACGGACAGGTGGTCCAGCTGGCTATGGTCACCGTGCTGGATGAAAACGGCCAGCGCCTGGAGACCGAGCGGTGTGCCCGGGCCATGGAAGAGCTGCGGGGTACCATTCAAAACAAGCTGCGGGCGGGGGATTCCTTTACCCGCTTCAGTACCGCCCAGTATCTTATCCTGCTGCCCACGGCCAGCTACGAGAACGGCATCAAGGTGCTGGACCGCATTTTGCGGGCCTATCAGGAAACCTTGGTGGGAAAGGCCACCGAGGTGAAGTGTAGTTTGCTCCCCGTTCAGCCCCAGGTGGAAGGGGACCAGATTCCCGGTCATTTTCAGCCGATGAGTTAAAACAGCGCCCTTTTCATGGGAGAACCCCATAAAAGGACGCTGTTTTTGTGTTATTTCAGAAGCGGAGTTTAGCCCCGGGCCACCGCTTCGGCTACCCGGATACCGTCTACGGCGGCGGAGACGATGCCGCCGGCGTAGCCCGCACCTTCGCCGCAGGGGTATAGCCCCCGCAGGCTGGACTGGAGGCGCTCATCCCGCAGGATGCGCACGGGGGAGGAGGACCGGGTCTCCACTCCGGTGAGGACGCCCTCGGGGGCGGCAAAGCCCCGCAGCTTCTGGTCCATCATGGGCAGGCTCTCCCGCAGGGTGTCGGTAATGTAGCCGGGGAGACACTCCTCCAGGCGGGTCCAGGTCACCCCGGGGCGGTAGGTGGGGAGAATGGCCCCCGGGCCCTGGGAAGGGACGTTCTGCAAGAAATCTCCCACCAGCTGGGCGGGGGCAAAGGCGGATTCTCCGCCCACGCGGAAGGCGGCCTGCTCCCACTGCTCCTGGAAGCGCACGCCTGCCAGGGGATCGGTGCCGGGGAAGTCCTCCGGGCCGACCCCTACCAGGAAGCCGCCGTTGATGTTGACGCCGTCCCGGGCCCGCAGGCTCATGCCGTTGGTCACCACCTGGCCGGGGGCGGAGGCGGAGGCCACCACCTGGCCGCCGGGACACACGCAGAAGGTAAAGGCGGAGCGGCCCGAGGGCAGATGGCAGGCCAGCTTGTAGTCCGAGGGGGGCAGCTGGTCCCAGGCGGGGCCGTACTGGGCCTGGGAGATGGCCTGCTGGCTCTGCTCAATGCGCACGCCGATGGCAAAGTTTTTCTGCTCCATGGGCACCCCGGTCTCCAGCAGCATCTGGAAGGTGTCCCGGGCGGAGTGGCCGGGGGCCAGCACCAGGGCGTCGCAGGGCAGAGTGTAGTCCTCCTGGGGGGAGCGGACCTGTATCCTGGTGAGACGGTCTCCCTCCCGGATGAGCCCGGTGAGCTGGTGCTCAAAGCGCACCTCGCAGCCCAGGGAGATGAGCTCCTGGCGGATGGTCTTTACCACCTGGCGCAGGATGTCGGTGCCCACGTGGGGACGGTGGGACCACTTTACGTCCTCGGGGGCTCCGGCGGCCACCAGGGTGTCCATCACCGCCGAGATGCGGGGGTCGTGGGTCCCGGTGGTGAGTTTGCCGTCGGAGAAGGTGCCCGCGCCTCCCTCGCCAAACTGCACGTTGGAGGTGGGGTCCAGGGCTCCCGTGGACCAGTAGTGCTCCACGTCGGCGGTGCGGGCGTCCACGTCCCGGCCCCGCTCCAGCACCACACAGGGCAGGCCGTTGCGAGCCAGAAACAGGGCGGCAAACAGCCCCGCCGGGCCCATGCCCACCACCACCGGGCGCTTGGCCCCCTGGGGACTCACGCCGGGAAAGACATAGGGCTTGGGGGAGACCAGGGTCACGTTGCCCTTGCCGCAGCGCTCCACCGCCTGCCGCTCCCCCTTCATGGACAGGTCCACGGTGTAGACGTAGTGCACGTCCTGCTTGCGCCGGGCGTCAATGGACTGCCGGACCAGGGTCAGCTGGTCAATGGCGCCGGGGCGCACACCCAAAGTGCGGGCGGCCCGGCGGCGCAGCTGTTCTAAATCGCCGCCAATGGGCAGCGGAATATTTTGAATGCGTATCATCATATCACCCGGCAATAGTGTACCATACCTTGCTGCCTCTGACAACGCGGCGGCGGGGTTTTCCCATCTTTAGGGAGAATTCCCTTGTAATCTTGTAATTGCGGGGGATTTCCTGTATAGTAGTACCAGATACAGAAGGGAGGCTGGTCCATGCGAATCATGGCCATTGATTACGGCGACGCCCACACCGGGGTCGCCATTTCCGACCCCACCGGTCTGCTGGCGGGGACGGCCACCACCATCCACAGCCGGAAGGCGGAGGTGGTGCTGGAGGAGCTGGCGCGGCTGGTGCGGGAAAACCAGGTGGACGAGGTGGTCATGGGATTTCCCAGGAACATGGACGGCACCGAGGGCCCCCGGGCCCAGCTGTACCGGGAGTTTGCCCAGCGGGTGGAGGAGGCCACCGGTCTCAAGCCCGTGCTGTGGGACGAGCGGCGCACCACGGTGGACGCCCACCGCATTCTCTTTGAGGGGGGCAAAAACGCCAAGAAGCGGAAAAAGACCGTGGACGCGGTGGCTGCCTCCCTGATTTTGGAGGGCTATCTGGATTTCCGGCGGATGCAGAACCGCTGAGGAGGAACCTATCATGGTGCTGTTTCATGTGACCTATACCGCCCTGCCCGGCAAGGCGGAGGAATTTTTGCAGGCGGTCCGGGAAGAGGGTCTTCTGGAGACCATCCGGAAGGAGGACGGCTGCCTGGGCTATGACTACTACCTGTCCTGGGAGCAGTCCGACCAGATCCTGCTGGTGGAGCGCTGGCGGGACAGCCAGGCTCAAAAGACCCATCTGGCGGCCCCCCACATGGCCCGCCTGGGGGAGCTGAAGGGGCGCTATATCGGGGAGACCCGGGTGTGGTCCTGTACCGCGGAGGAGTGAGGGATTCTCACTCCGCGTGAAATAAGGAAACAATTTGAGGAGGATTATGGTATGGAGATCAAGACTGTCTGGGCCGTCTATTTCAGCGGCACCGGAACCACGGAAAAGGTGGTCACCGCCGTGGCCAAGACCATGGCCGGGCAGCTGGGAGCGGCGGAGAAGAAGTTCTGCTTTAACCTGCCAAAGGACCGGGAGGATGAGCTGGCCTTTGGCCCCGAGGACCTGGTGGTCATGGGCGTGCCCGTGTATGCCGGGCGTGTGCCCAACCTGTTGCTGCCCTACGTTCGGGACAAGGTGAAGGGTAACGGCGCTCTGGCCGTGCCTGTGGTGCTCTACGGCAACCGCAACTTTGACGACGGCCTCATGGAGCTGCGCAACGTGATGCGCGACAACGGCTTCCACCCCGTGGCTGCGGGCGCCTTTGTGGGCGAGCACTCCTTCTCCAAGATCCTGGGCGCCGGCCGCCCCGACGCTGAGGACATGGCCCTGGTGGAGGAGCTGGCCCAGAAGGCCGCCCAGAAGGTGAAGGAGCTGGCCGAAGCTCCCCAGCAGCCTGTGGAGGTGGAGGGCTGCGACCCCATCCGCCCCTACTACACTCCCCGGGACCGCCACGGCGAGCCCATCAAGGACTTTTTGAAGGCCAAGCCCAAGACCGACCCCGACAAATGCGTCAAGTGCGGCCTGTGTGCCCGGCTGTGCCCCATGGGCTCCATCGACCCCGAGGACGTGTCCAACGTGGTGGGCAAGTGCATCAAGTGCTGCGCCTGCGTGAAGAAGTGTCCCATGGGGGCCAAGTATTTTGACCACGAGGGCTACCTCTACCACCAGCACGAGCTGGAGGACCAGTACGCCGGACGGCGGGCCCCCAGATTTTCCTGTGAGCGGGAAGATGACGGGCCAGGGCGCGGACAGCGCCCTGGCCCTTGCCAAATCCCAGCTGTGCCAGGTGTGCCGGGCCCTCTATGACCGGGGCTACGTGGTGGGCCACGACGGAAACGTGTCCCTGCGCCTGGGGGAGGACCGCTTTCTCATCACCCCCTCGGGAGTGAGTAAGGGCCGCCTGACCCCGGAGATGCTGGTGGTGTGCAATGGACAAGGAACGGTGCTGGAGGGGGAGCGCTGGCCCTCCTCCGAGGGGGCCATGCACTGGGCAGTGTACGCCGCCCGCCCCGACGTGAACGCCGTGGTCCATGCCCATCCCCCTGCCGCCACCGCCTGGGCCATCTGCCGCCGTCCCCTGTCCACCCCCTACCTCACCGAGACGGTGAGCGGCCTGGGAGAGGTACCCGTGGCTCCCTTCGCCCTGCCTTCCACCCCGGAGGTGCCCCGCAGCGTGGAGCCCTACCTCCGGGACCACAGCGCCCTGCTGCTGGCCAACCACGGGGCCCTCACCTGGGGGAAAGACCTGTGGAGCGCCTTTGACGCCATGGAGACGGTGGAGCAGACGGCCAAGATCTACGCCATGGTGGAGCAGCTGGGGGGCGGCGTGCCCCTGGATGAGACCCAGGTGGCCGCTCTGAAGGGATTGTCGGGCCGGTATGAGGCCCTGGCCCGGCCCCGAAGGGAAGGAGAGGAACACCTTGACTGAGACACATTTGGAAAACGTGGGCCTGGGGGAGGACAAGACCTCGGTGGTCATTCTGGACCAGACCCTGCTGCCCGGCGCGGTGACCTACCGTACCCTCACCAGCCTGGAGGAGATGGTGGAGGCCATCGCCGCCCTGCGGGTGCGGGGAGCCCCCGCTATCGGCATCTGCGCGGGGTACTGCATGGCCGCCCTGGCCCGCCAGGGGGAGGAGACCTCCTATCCCGACCTGCTGCGGCGCATGGAGGAGCAAGGCGCGGTGCTGAAACGGTCCCGGCCCACGGCGGTGAACCTGGCCTGGGCGGTGGACCGGATGCTGAACGTGCTGCGGGCGGGGACAGGAATGTCCCTTCCCGACCTGCTGGACCGGCTGGAGGAGGAGGCCCGGGCCATCCACCGGGAGGACATGGAGATGTGCCTGAAAATTTCGGAGTACGGCCTGAGTCTGCTCCATCCAGGGGACGGGGTGCTCACCCACTGCAACGCCGGGCCTTTGGCCACCTCCCGCTACGGCACCGGACAGGGCCCCTTCCACCTGGCGGCGGAGCGGGGATTTCCCCTAAAAGTGTTTGCCGACGAGACCCGGCCCCTGCTCCAGGGGGCCCGCCTCACCGCCTGGGAACTGCAGCGGGCGGGGGTGGATGTCACCCTCATCTGCGACAACATGGCCTCCATGGTGATGCGAAACGGCTGGGTCCAGGCCTGCATGGTGGGCTGTGACCGGGTGGCAGCCAACGGAGATGTGGCCAACAAGATCGGCACCAGCGGCGTGGCCATTCTGGCCCGGCACTACGGCATCCCCTTCTATGTCCTGGGGCCCACCTCCACCATCGACCTGAGCTGCCCTGACGGGGAGCACATCCCCATTGAGGAGCGGGACGGGGAGGAGCTGCGCAGCAAATTCTACGCCCAGCCCCAGGCCCCCGCCGGGGTGAAGTGCTATAACCCCGCCTTTGACGTGACGCCCCATGAGCTCATTGCCGCCATTATCACCGAGAAGGGCATCTGCCGCCCGCCCTTCTCCCAGTCCCTGGCGGACCTGTTCAAACCATAAAAAAAGCCCTCTTCCCGGCGGGAAGAGGGCTTTTTATTATTGTGCCGGGGAAAGAGGGGCGATCTCCTTGCGGAATACCCGCATGAGGAACACGGTGGAAAGTCCCAGGGAGAACAGCTCGGCGATGGGGAAGGCCCACCACACCAGGGACAGCTCGCCCAGACGGGAGAGGAGGAAGGCCACCGGCAGCAGCACCAGCAGCTGGCGCACCACCGACACGATGAGGCTGAGCACGCCGTGGCCCAGGGCCTGGAACACGGAGGAACAGACGATGGCGTAGCCGGCGAACAGGAAGCTCAGGGAGATAATCCGCAGGGCGGGCACGCCGATGGTGAGCATGTTGCTGCTGCTGTCCTCCTGAGAGCGGAAGAGGTCCAGCATCACCTGGGGGGCGAACTGGAACACCAGCAGACCGATGAACATGATGCTCACGGCGTAGATGACGCTGAGCTTGATGGTGTGCTTGATGCGGTCGGGGCGGCGGGCGCCGTAGTTATAGGCCACAATGGGCACCATGCCGTTGTTCAGACCAAAGACGGGCATGAAGATGAAGGATTGGAGCTTGAAGTACACGCCGAACACCGCGGTGGCGGTAGTGGTGAAGGCGATGAGGATCTTGTTCATGCCGAACACCATCACCGAGCCGATGGAGGACATGATGATGGAGGGCACACCCACGGCGTAGATGCGGGAGATGATGTCACCATTGGGACGGAAGCCCTTCAGGCTCAGCTGTACGTCGGGGTTGTGGGAGATGTTGATAAAGACGGAGACGATGGCGGCGATGATCTGGCCCAGCACAGTGGCCAGGGCGGCGCCAGCCACCTCCATGCGGGGCAGGCCGCACAGACCAAAGATCAGGATGGGGTCCAGCACGATGTTGATGATGGCGCCCAGGGCCTGGGTGAACATGGTGTACAGGGTGCGGCCGGTGGCCTGGAGGATGCGCTCAAAGGTGATCTGGAAGAACAGACCCATGGACATCACGCAGACAATGAACATGTAGCTGGAGCCGTAGTCCACAATGGCCTGCTTGTCCGTCTGGATGGAAAAGAACAGATGGGAGCAGGTCAGGCCGATGAGCATAAATACCACATAGCTGGCAGCGGCCAGAAACAGACCGTTCATGGCGGCGGCATTGGCCCGGTCCTGGCGCTTTTCGCCCAAGCTCTTGCTGAGCAGGGCGTTGATACCGACGCCGGTGCCCACGGCAACGGAGATCATCAGGTTCTGAATGGGGAAAGCCAGGGATACTGCGTTCAGGGCGTCCTCGCTGAGCTGGGCGACGAAGATGCTGTCCACCACGTTGTACAGCGCCTGAACCAGCATGGAGATCATAATGGGGATGGACATGTTCAGCAGCAGTTTATTCACCGGCATGCTGCCCATCTTGTTTTCCGCGGGCTTTCTTTGGCTCATGATATGCCTCCTTCTCTCTCTCAGTACTTAGAAATAAAGCCAAAGAAAAGACGACTTGTCGAAACAAGTCGTCTTTTCCACTGGTGCGGCTGACGGGAGTCGAACCCGTACGCCCGTCCGGACACAAGCACCTCAAGCTTGCCAGTCTACCAATTCCAGCACAGCCGCAAACAGGCGGTCTATTGAAAACCGCCTTATTATTATACTGTTACAAGATACGTTTGTCAACGGGTTTTTCCCGAAAGAGCGGAAACTTCTCTTATTTTTCCCGCCCCGCTGCTGCATCATGGCCTCGTGTTCCCGGCGCAGCTCCTGCCACAGCTGCTGGGAGGTCCAGTCCCGGTTGGTGGTAGTGAGGATGGCCTTCAGGGGGATGGGGGGCAGGGAGGCCCGGCGCATGGCGGTGAGCAGCTGCTCCAGCTTGGCGGAGGACAGGCCGCAGAACACCAGCATGGGATCGTGGAACTCCTCCTCCACGGGGATGCGCGCCTCCTGCTGCTCCAGCAGCTGCTGAAGGGTCAGGCCATACTGGTCGGCCTCCACCGGGCGCATGCGCAGGCGCAGCATCATCAGGACCTGTCTCAGGCGGCTCCACTCCGGGCCGCCGCAGTTATACAGCAGAACGGTTTCACTTGCCATAGAATCCTCCTTAAAGAGGGACCCGGGCGGTATTCCGTCCGGGTCCGCGGTGCAAACAAAATGAAATTACACGTTGGCCAGAGCCTGCTCCAGGTCGGCCAGGATGTCCCGGGCGTCCTCGATGCCCACGGAGAAGCGCACCAGGTCGGGGGCCACACCGGCGGCCCGCAGTTCCTCGTCGTTCATCTGGCGGTGAGTGGAGGAGGCGGGGTGGAGCACGCAGGTCTTGGCGTCGGCCACGTGGGTGGCGATGGAGGCCAGCTTC
This sequence comes from uncultured Eubacteriales bacterium, assembly GCA_900553135.1. Lineage (GTDB taxonomy): Bacteria > Bacillota > Clostridia > Oscillospirales > Oscillospiraceae > Lawsonibacter. Next base: position 11,948 of record USCO01000005.1, read on the forward strand.
AGTCCGGCCATGAACTTCTCGGCGGCCTGACGTCCGCCCTTCACGCCGAAGACCACCACGCCGCAGGTGCCGCCCGGCATATACTTCTGGGCGCGCTCGTGGTACTTGTCACCGGGCAGACCGGCGTACTGGACCCAGGCGATCTTCTCGTGGCTCTGCAGGTACTCGGCCACAGCCTGAGCGTTCTCACAGTGCTTCTTCATGCGCAGGGGCAGGGTCTCCAGGCCGATGTTCAGCAGGAAGCAGTTGTTGGGGGAGGGGATGGAGCCCAGGTCCCGCATGAGCTGCACGGTAGCCTTGGTGATGTAGGCTCCGCCCAGACCGAAGCGCTCGGTGTAGGTGACGCCGTGGTAGCTTTCGTCGGGGGTGGTGAGACCGGGGAACTTGTCGGCGTGGGCGTTCCAGTCGAAGTTGCCGCTGTCCACAATGGCGCCGCCCACGGTGAGGGCGTGGCCGTCCATGTACTTGGTGGTGGAGTGGGTGACGATGTCGCAGCCCCACTCGAAGGGACGGCAGTTCACAGGGGTGGCAAAGGTGTTGTCCACAATGAGGGGCACGCCGTGGGCGTGAGCCGCCTTGGCGAACTTCTCAATGTCCAGCACGGTGAGGGCGGGGTTGGCGATGGTCTCGCCAAAGACGGCCTTGGTGTTGGGACGGAAGGCGGCGTTGAGCTCCTCCTCGCTGCACTCGGGGTCCACAAAGGTGAACTCGATGCCCATGCGCTTCATGGTCACGGCGAACAGGTTGTAGGTGCCGCCGTAGATGGAGGAGGAGGAGATGATGTGGTCGCCGCAGCCGGCGATGTTGAACACGGCATAGAAGTTGGCCGCCTGACCGGAAGAAAGCAGCATGGCGGCGCTGCCACCCTCCAGGGCGCAGATCTTGGCGGCCACGGTGTCGTTGGTGGGGTTCTGCAGGCGGGTGTAGAAGTAGCCGCTGGCCTCCAGGTCAAACAGCTTGCCCATCTCCTGGCTGGTCTCATACCGGAAGGTGGTGGACTGGACGATGGGGAAGTTGCGGGGTTCGCCGTTGCCGGGGCGGTAGCCCGCGTGGAGGCAGTCGGTGGCGATCTGGTAGTTGCTCATGGGAATTCCTTCTTTCTGTCATTTGCGCCTGGAGACAGGCACTTTCGCAATTTGCCTCGATAATGTATTAAGGGTAGCGGGATTTCCCCCGTTTGTCAAGAGGCGGATGGGGTGAGGTCCGGGTCCAGCAGAGCCTCCCCGGCGGTGAGGGACTGGTGGCTGCGGGAGTGGTAGGTGTGGCCGGCGGACTGGATCTGCACCGCCTCCACCCCCTCCAGCTGGCTGAGGGTGAGCACCAGACAGTAGTCGGCCAGGGTGAGGGAGACGTCGGCCAGGCCGCCGTACTGCTCGGACAGGTCCAGGGTGAGCAGCCCGTCCTCCAAAGACCAGTTCTGCAGGGTCACCCCCTGGGGAAAGGGGGAGACCAGCCCCTTTTCGGTGGGGCCGGAAAACAGGGCCTGACACAGGTCATCCACCGTGGGCGTCCCCTTGCCCTGGTAGCGCTGGGAGGCCAGGGCGGAGCCGTGGGGGGAGGTCTCCGGGTCAGCGCGGAAGTAGAGCTGGTAGCGTCCGCTGCTGCCGCTGCCGCCGCAGCCGGTCAGGACCAGACTAAGGCACAGGGCCAGGAACAGGGCGGTGAGTCGCTTCATTCCTCCTCACCTCCTACCTCGGGGGTCTCGCAGGGGAAGCCGGTGGTGAACACGCTGCCCTGGGGCTCCCGGCGCTGGGCGGTGACCCAGCCGCCGTGGCGGCGCACCGTGTCCCGCACGATGGAAAGTCCCAGGCCCGTGCCGCCCGCGGCGCGGGAGCGGGCCTTGTCCACCCGGTAGAAGCGGTTGAACACCTTGGGCAGTTCCTCCTCGGGAATGCCCACGCCGGTGTCGGCCACCTCCAGGAGCACCTGGTCCCGGTCCCGGTGGACGGAGACAAAGACTTTTCCCCCGGGGAAGTTATATTTGATGGCGTTTTCAATGAGATTGAAGCAGATCTGGTACAGGTCGTCCTCGGTACAGCGCATGGTGCAGCCGCTGTGCAGGCTGGTCTCCACGGTGACGTCGGCGGCCTCGGCCACGGGGGAGAGCATATTCACTGCCCGCTGGGCCACCCCCGCCAGGTCCACCACATGGGTCTCCCCCGCGGGCAGGCTGTCCAGCCGGGTGAGGGCCAGCAGATGCTCGGTGATGCGGGTCAGGCGCTCGGCCTCCTCCCCAATGTCGCTGACGAAGTCCCGGATGGTCTCCTGGTCCATCTCGTCGTTTTGCAGGATGGAGTCGGCCAGCAGGCGGATGGAGGCCAGGGGAGTCTTCAGCTCGTGAGAGGCGTCGGAGACAAAGCGGCGGCGGACCTCCTCGGTGGTCTGCAGGCGGTCGGTGAGGTGGTTGAACTCGTCGGCCAGGTGGGCCAGTTCGTCTTTGCCTGCGGGCTGGAGCCGGTGGCCGTATTCTCCCTCGCCCACAATGCGGATGGCACCCAGCAGGGCCCCGATGCGGGAGGCGAGCACCTTGGAAAACAGAAAACTGATGGCCAGGGCGATGCCTACTAGAACCAGAGAGATGGAGCGCAGGTTCTGCTGCAGGTTCATGAGCAGGGCGCCCTGGGTGGAGTCGGACTCCGTGAGGTAGATGGCGCCGATGATCATGCCCCGGTACACAATGGGGCAGGCGGCGGTGGAGTAGAAACAGCCCCCCCGGTAGTAGGAGTAGACCACGTCGTTGCCCTCCAGGGCCTGGACTACCTCCTGAAACAGGGCGTACTGGTACCCCTCGCTGCTGCCCTGCTGGGTGGAGGACTCCTCCTCCTGGCCGTCCTCCTGGACCGGGTGGTCCAGGCTGTCATAGAGGATGAGGCCCGAGGGGTCGGTGACGATGGTGCGGCTGAGACCGCTGCGGTCCAGCATGTTCATCACGCGGGTCACCTGGTCGGCGTTGAGGGACTCCAGCTCCATGAGGGCGGAGGCCATCACCGCCGTCTGGCTCTTCAGGGCGTCCCGCTTGGAGGAGAAGAGCAGGTTCTGGGAGGCGATGAGGGGATAGGTGTTCAGCAGCACCAGCACCACGGCCAGAATGGCCAGGTAGCTCATGGCGTACTTCACCTGCAGGCGGGAGAAGAAGGGAATTTTGCCGTTCTGGGCGCCCTTGCGCTCCTGGTTTCCTTCCCGGGCGGCGGGGGTCATTTTGTCTCCCCTCCGCGGCTGCTGAGATAGTAGCCCACGCCCCACTTGGTGCGGATATACTGGGGATTGGCGGGGTCCAGCTCCAGCTTTTCCCGCAGGCGGCGCACGTGGACGTCCACGGTGCGGTAGTCCCCGATATACTCATAGCCCCACACCACGTTGAGCAGGTTTTCCCGGCTGTACACCCGGCCGGGGTTGCGCATGAGCAGCTCCATGAGGTCAAACTCCTTGGCGGTGAGCTCCACCTGCTTGCCGTCCTTCCAGGCCGAGCGCTCGTTGGGGTCCAGGCGGATGTGGCCCACGGTGAGCATCCCGGCGGAGCGCTGCTCCACGGCGGCGCCGGAGCGGCGCAGCAGGGCGCGCACCCGGGCCTTCAGCTCCAGGATGTTGAAGGGTTTGGTGATATAGTCGTCAGCGCCGCACTCAAAGCCGATGATCTTGTCGGTGTCCTCGCTGCGGGCGGTGAGCATGATAATGGGCACGTTGGAAAATTCCCGGATGCGTATGCAGGCCTGGAGCCCGTCGATCTTGGGCATCATCAGGTCCAGGATGATGAGGTCGAACTTGCCCTCCCGGGCCAGCTCCACCGCCTCCTCGCCGTCGTAGCCGGTCTCCACCTGGTAGCCCTCGTTTTTCAAGTTGAAGGTGATCCCCTTGACCAGCACGCGCTCGTCGTCTACCACTAAAATCTTAGCCATATAAAAACTCCTTGTTATGATACCGTGACATAGGGACGCAGGCCCTCCAGGGTGGCCGAGCCGATGCCCGACACCTCCAGCAGCTGGTCCACCTGAGTAAAAGGCCCCTGCTGGTCGCGGTAGTCCAAAATGGCCTGGGCCTTGGTGGGGCCGATGCCGGGCAGGCGGTCCAGGTCGTACAGGTCCGCGGTGTTCAAGTCGATGACCTCCCCGGAAAGCAGACTTTCCGGCCAGTCGGACGGGCTGTCCTGGGTACTGGCGGCGGCCTCCTGCTGGGGAGACTGGACGGTGGTCACCGTATAGGGCTGGGGCTGCGTCTGGTCCCGAAAAAACCAGCCCAGAGAAAACAGGGTAAAGGCGCCTGTGAGCAGCAGCGCGCCCCGCTCATAGGGAGAAAGACCTGCCATTTTTGTGCCTCCTGACGCTTGCGGCGCCAACGCCGGTTTGCTATAATAATATTTATGACACTGCCGCAGGAGAAAACCGGCCGGAACGCCGGAAAACAGCGCCGGCCTGTCAAAAGAGAACAGCGTCCTCGAGAACACATTATACCATACATATGGAGAATTGCCCATGAAAAAATATCGCTTCCCCTCCCTTCTCCTGGCCGTCCTGGTGATGGTCCAGCTGCTGTCCCTGCCCGCCTTTGCCCTGGAAGAGCCCCAGCTCAGCTGCGCCAACGCCATTCTGGTGGACGCCAACTACGACGAGGTGCTCTACGAAAAGGGGGGCTATGACAAGGTCTATCCCGCCAGCATCACCAAGGTGATGACCGCCCTGCTGACGCTGGAGGCCATCGACCGGGGGGAGCTCTCCGCCCAGACCCAGGTGACCGCCTCCCAGTCGGCGACCACCATTCCTGAGGGCAGCTCCACGGCGGACATCCAGGCCGGGGAGACCCTGACGGTGGAGCAGCTGCTCTACTGCCTGCTGCTGCCCTCGGCCAACGAGGCCGCCCAGATCCTGGCCGAGACGGTGGGGGGCGACATCCCCACCTTTGTGGAGATGATGAACCAGCGGGCTCAGGAGCTGGGCTGTCAGAACACCCACTTTGCCAACCCCCACGGCTTCCATGACCCGGAGCACTACACCACGCCCTATGACATCACCCTGTTTATGAAGGCCGCCATGGAGTACGAGCTGTTCCAGACCATCGTGACCAGCCCCAACTACACCCTGCCTGCCACCCAGTTCCACACGGAGGAGCGCACCATCCGCAACACCAACGCCCTCACCTCCAACTGGAAGTATCTGGGTTACCTGTACAGCAAGGGCACCGGCGGCAAGACGGGCAGCACCGACGAGGCCGGCGAGTGCCTGGTGGAGACCGCCAAGGACGGGGACAACTACTTCATCTCCGTCATTATGAACGCCCAGGACGTGACCCTGCCCGATGGCACCGTGAAGAAGGGGCAGTTCTATAACACCATCCAGCTGCTGGACTGGGGCTTTGCCAACTTCCACCACACCACAATCTCTCAGGACAGCGCCCCTGTGGCCAGCGTGAAGGTGACCCTGTCTGACCAGACCGACCAGGTCATGGTGAAGCCGGAGGGCGTCATCTCCCGCACCCTGCCCAAGGAAGTGGACGTGGACAACATGGAGACCACCATCAACCTGTTTTCCGACACCGTGGAGGCCCCGGTCACTGAGGGCCAGGTGCTGGGGACCATGACCCTGAGCTATGAGGGTGAGGTCTACGGCGTGCTGGATCTGGTGGCGGACAGCTCGGTGGAGCGCTCGGAGCTGCTGTACCGCAAGGCCCAGGTGGTGGAGTTCTTCCAGAACTCCGGCGTGAAGCTGCTGCTGGCCGTGGTGCTGGTGGTGGTGGCCGTGGTGCTGCTGAGGGTGCTGGTGTTCCGCAAGAGCCGCCGCTATCGCGCCAGTGCAAGCGTGGGACGCCGGGGCCACTACAGCGGACGCCGCCGCCGTTAAATGAGAATAAAAAAACGCGCCGCAGCCATTGCTGCGGCGCATTTTTTTCAGGGTTACAGCGCGGTTTTTAAAGCCTGGGCCAGCTGATCGGGACAAGAGGTGGGCTTGCGTCCGCAGCGGATTCCCTCCATGCGGCGGATCGCCTCGGTCACCGGCATGCCCTCCAGCAAGGAAGAGATCCCCTTCAGGTTGCCGTCACAGCCGCCCACGACCAGAACAGACCGGATGATCCCGTCCTCCACCTGAATGGTGAAGCTGCGGGAACAGACTCCTCTGGGTGTGTATTGAATGGTCATAAAACCCCTCCTCATTTGGTACGGCGGGCGGGTTCAAACGCCCGGGAACAGTATACCAAAATTCGAGGGAAAATGCCAGAGGAGAAGTTCAGCCCTCCCGCCGCTGCAGCTGCAGACGGTCGGCGATCATGGCGATAAATTCAGAATTGGTGGGTTTGCCTTTGATATTTGAAACAGTGTAACCGAAATACTTTTGCAGGGTTTCCAGGTCGCCCCGGTCCCAGGCCACCTCAATGGCGTGGCGGATGGCACGCTCCACCCGGGAGGCGGTGGTGCCGAAGCGCTTGGCCACCTCGGGATAGAGTACCTTGGTCACTGCGTTGATGACGTCCATGTCATCCACCGCCAGCAAAATGGCCTCCCGCAGGTACTGGTAGCCCTTAATGTGGGCGGGTACGCCTACCTCGTGGATGATGGAGGTGACGGTGGCCTCTAAACTGGGAGCGTGGTCCCGGGATGAGTCGGACCCGGGAAAGCAGGCCAGCTGGCGGATGCGCTGGCATACCGCGGCCGGCCGGCAGGGCTTGGACATGTAGTGGTCCGCCCCTAGAGAGGCGGCCAGATCAGCCATGCCGCCCCTGGCATAGCTGGAGACAATAAGAATCTTGGGACGGCGCAGCAGGTCCATCTGCGCCAGGCGCTCCAGGACCTCAATGCCGTCGATGCTGCCCAGTACGATTTCCATCACAACCACGTGGGGCTGCAGGCGCTGGATCAGTTCCAGCAGCTCCCCTCCATCCCCGGTTTCTCCCACGACAGCCAGGTCCTCCTCTGTACCCAGCGCCTGGAGAAACTGATGCCGGTACTCCTCGTTGGCGTCGGCCGCCAACACCGTGATCTTTTCTTCCATTTCTGCGGATCTCCCCTTCCTGTCTTGCTCTCCGGCCACCCGCGCGCACCCGGACCGGTCAAGTAAAATGTATCATAATCAGACAGCGTACGCAAGATATAATTGCCAAAAAATGGAAGATAAAATTCCGACAAAGTTCGACATAAATCGACCCACAAGGGGGAAATTTTAAGAAAAACAGGAGAAACGGAGGGGTTTCCCCTCCGTTTCTCCCCAAAATCAGGCGGCTGCCAGAGCGCTGTTGGCGCAGTGGACCATGTTTTCTGCCAAAATGCCGTAGCCCCGCTGAGGGTCGTCGATGAGGACGTGGGTCACGGCGCCCACCAGGCTTCCGTCCTGGAGGATGGGGCTGCCGCTCATGCCCTGCACAATGCCGCCGGTGGCGTCCAACAGGCGCTGGTCGGTGACCCGGAGCATGAGGTTGCGGGTCTCTCCGGCGCTCTCGGGATAGACGGTGAGGATCTCGATGTCATACTCCTCCACCTGGTCCCCGGCGATGTTGGACAGGATCACCGCCTTGCCCGAGTGCACCTGCTGGCGGGAGGCCACCTCCACCGCCTGTCCGCTGAGGGAGAAGGTCCCCGCGTCCACCTGGCCGAAGATGCCCTGCTGGGTGTTGGCATACAAGGTGCCCAGATCCTGCTTCAGGTCAAAGGTGCCCTGGAGACATCCCGGGTTGCCGCTGGCCCCCTTCTTCACCCCGGAGACGTTGGCGTTCATAATGCTGCCGCTCTCCAGGGGCATGAGCATGGCGGTGTCCGTGTCGTTGATGCCGTGGCCCAGGGCGGCAAAGACGCCGCTGTCCGGATCATAGAAGGTCAGGGTGCCGATGCCGGCCATGGAGTCCCGCAGCCAGACCCCCAACTGGTAGCTGCCCGTGTCCGACTGCACGGGCTGGGCGGTGAGGGACAGGGCTTTGCCCTCCCGGGTCACCGCCAGAGACAGGGGCTGGTCCTGGGTGCGGTTCACCATGGCCTGGACGGTCTCAATGGTGTTGACCTCCTGGCCGTTGATCTGGGTGATGAGGTCACCGGTTTTCAGACCGCTGTCCTTTCCCGGCTCCCGGGTCCCGGTACTGGTCTGGATGGAGGAGAAGCCCACCACCAGCACGCCCTGGGAGAAGAGCTTGATGCCCACCGCTTTGCCCAGAGGGACCACCTTGTCCCCCGGCTGGAGCTGGGCGGCCAGGGTCTGGACGCAGGCCTCCTCACCGGGGCCGGAAGTGGCCCGGACGGGCAGGCTCCAAGCCCCCAGCACCAGACACAGGCTGAGAAACAGAGCCAGGGGCCGGGAAAGAAATGGTTTTGTTTGCTTCAAATTTTCACCCCCTTGCCAAATGTGGCAGCCCATCAGGCCGCCGCTGTCAGTATGGGCAAATGGGGCGGGAAAAAAACAGGGGAGCGCTGGCACCCCTTCCAAGGGGAAAACTGACAAGAAAGCGCTGGCGCAGAAAAGCAGCTTTTACCAGGAAAAAATGAAAAAATGCCAGCCGCCCGAAAGCGGCTGGCATTTATGTTGTTCAGCGGAAGCGGTGCAGCAGACGGGAGATGGGATTTCCCTTCTTCTGCTTGACGGGCCGGGCAGGCTGGGCGGGAAGGCCGAAGCCCTCCAGGCCCTGCTGGAGGAACACGTCCTGGCTGGAGACGGGCTCGTCGGCGCTCTTGCGCTGGTACCACAGTCCGTCGGGGCCCAGGAAGCGGGTCTTGACGTTGTCGGAGAGGAGCACGTCAATGATGTGGAACACCGCCCGGCGGACCTGCTGGTCCAGCACGGGGCAGGCGATCTCCACCCGGCGCTCGGTGTTGCGGGTCATGAAGTCGGCGGAGGAGATGTAGAGGTCGGCGTCCTCCCCCCGGCCGAAGCGGTAGATGCGGGTGTGCTCCAGATAGCGGCCCACAATGGAGAACACGGTGATGTTCTCGGTGAGGCCGGGCAGGCCGGGGCGCAGGCAGCAGATGCCCCGCACGTTCATCACCACCGTCACCCCGGCCTGGGAGGCCTGGGCCAGCTTGTCGATAAGCTTGCGGTCGGTGATGGAGTTGAGCTTCAGGAAGATGTAGCCCTTGTCGCCCTTGGCGATCTCCCGGTCCATGAGGGCCATGACCTTGTCCCGCAGCTGATAGGGGGAGGCCAGCAGCAGCTTGTAGTCCCCCTCCAGGTTGGAGGTGGCCATGTTCTGGAACAGGGCGGCGGCGTCGGCCCCCAGCTGGGGCTGGGCGGAGATGAGGCACAGGTCGGTGTACTGCTTGGCGGTCTTTTCGTTGTAGTTGCCCGTGCCCACCTGGGTGATATACTGGATCTTTCCACGCTCACGGCGGGTGATGAGGCAGATCTTGGAGTGGACCTTGATGCCCTCGGTGCCGTAGAGGATGGTGCAGCCCGCCTCCTCCATGCGCTCGGCCCACTGGATGTTGTTCTGCTCGTCAAAGCGGGCCCGCAGCTCCATGAGCACGGTGACCTCTTTGCCGTTTTCCGCCGCGGCGCACAGGTACTCGGCCAGCTTGGCCTTGGAGGCCAGGCGGTAGATGGTGATCTTAATGGACAGCACGTTGGGGTCGGAGGAAGCCTCACGCACCAGGTGCAGGAAGGGGTCCATGGACTCGAAGGGGTAGAAGAGCAGGGCGTCCCGGCGCAGGACCTGGGGCAGGATCTTCTCCTCCTGCCGCAGGAAGGCGGGGAAGCGGGGAGTGAAGGGGGGATAGCACAGGGCGGTCTTGCTCTCGGGGGGCAGCAGGCCCTCCAGGGAGAAGACGTAGTTCATGCGGATGGGGGACTTGGTGAAGAACACCTGCTGGCGGCTGAGATTGAGCCGGGAACAGAGAAATTCAATGGCCTTCTCGTCCCGGGTGCCGCTCTGGATCTCCAGGCGCACGGGGGCCAGACGGTTGCGCTTTTTCACGATCTTGCGCATGTGCTGGCGGTAGTCCTCGTCCACATCGTAGGCCTCGTCCTCGGGGCTGATGTCGGCGTTGCGGGTGACGGAGCACACCGCCTTGCCCAGAACGGTAAAGGCGGGGAAGAGCCGCTTGGCGTACTCCAGCAGCACGTCCTCGGTGAGGATGTACCGCACGCCCCGCTCCCGCAGGACCAAGTAGGGGGGAAGGCTGGTGGGGATGGGGATGAGACCCAGGGCGTCCTTGCCGTCGGCCTGGAGGCGCAGCACGATGTTCAGCACCTTGTTGGACAGGTGGGGGAAGGGGTGGCGGGCGTCCACCACCTGGGGGGAGAGGATGGGCTGAAGCTCATCCCGGAACCAGTTTTCCACCTGCTTGCGCTCCTTGGTGTCCATCTCGTCCATGGTCATGCGGCAGATGTTGCAGGTGCGCAGCCGCTGTTCCAGCTGCTCCACCGTCTTGTCCCGCAGCTTGTACAGGGGGGTGACCGCCTGGAAGATGGCGGCGAGCTGCTGCTCCGGGGTCTGGCCGGTGCGGCAGTCCACATGGGGCTCCTTGATGAGGGTCATGTCGTAGAGGGAGCCCACCCGGATCATGAAGAACTCGTCCAGGTTGCTGGTGAAGATGGCGGCGAATTTCAGCCGCTCCATCAGGGGGACGCTCTCGTCCCGGGCCTCCTCCAAGACCCGTTCATTGAACCGCAGCCAGGACAGTTCCCGGTCCTGGGTATAGCGGGTATCCACATTTTTCGACATAATGATTCCTCTTTTCCGGGGGGCGGCGGTTCAGGCATACGCCCCCATTGTGCCTTTCAGTATACCACAGAAATGAAAAAAGAAAGGGAAAACTTTGTAAAATCCGGGATAAATCTGGGGAAAGAGATCAGCGCTCGCACTTCCAGAAGGCCACGGAGTAGGGGGGCAGCTGGCTGCCGCCGCCAAAGTCGTGGTCCTTGCCGGTGATGAGGTCCACCGCCCGGCCGCAGCCGGCGTTGAAGTGGGCGGTGTAGGGCTCCGAGTCGGCGTTGATGGCCACCAGCACCCGCTCGTTGTCCGTTTTCCGCTGGAAGATGGTCTGGCGGTTGGTGAGCACCAGGTCCTGGAAGTCGCCCTGACACAGGGCCTCGCTCTCCCGGTGGGCCTTGGCCATGGCGGCGATGAGGTCGGTGAGCTCGTTCCACTGGGGAGCCTCAAAGCAGGGGCGCAGGTTGTCGTCGGTGCCGGGCTGCTTGACGGCCTTCTCTCCCCACTCGCTGCCGTAGTAGATGCAGGGGATGCCGGGCATGCCAAAGACCAGGCCGTACAGCAGAGGCAGGTGGTTGGGGTTTTCCAGAATGCTGGCCGCCCGGGTGACGTCGTGGTTGTCGCAGAAGCACAGCAGGTGCTTGCCCTTATACAGGGTCCAGTAGTCGGGGCCGAACTGGCGCTTGAGACTGTGGACGATCTCAAAGAGGTTCATGGAGTTGAGGCTGGAGTAGAGCCCCTTGTAGCACTCATAGTTGGTGCAGCTGTGGAGCATCTCGTCGTTGACCCACTGGTTGTAGTCCCCGTGGAGGGTCTCACCCACCAGGAAAAATTCCGGTTTCAGGCCATTGGTGAAGGCGCGCAGGCGCTTAATGAAGTCCTTGTCCAGGCAGTAGGCCACGTCCAGGCGCAGCCCGTCGATGTCAAACTCCTCCGTCCAGAAGCGCACGCAGTCCAGCAGGTAGTCCACCACCTGTGGGTTGCGCAGGTTGAGCTTCACCAGCTCGAAGTGGCCCTCCCAGCCCTCGTACCAGAAGCCGTCGTTGTAGTTGGAGTTGCCGTCAAAGCTGATGTGGAACCAGTCCTTGTAGGGGGAGTCCCACTTTTTCTCCTGCACGTCCCGGAAGGCCCAAAAACCCCGGCCCACGTGGTTGAACACCCCGTCCAGCACCACCCGGATGCCGTGGTCATGGAGGGTGCGGCACACCTGGGCAAAGTCCTGGTTGGTGCCCAGGCGGCAGTCCACCTGGCGGTAGTCCCGGGTGTCGTAGCCGTGGCGGTCGCTTTCAAAGATGGGAGAGAGGTAGAGGGCGTCCACCCCCAGCTTCTCCATGTGTTCCGCCCAGTCGCCGATTTTGGAGATGCGGTTTACGGTGACTCCGTCGTTTTCCAGGGGAGCGCCGCAAAAGCCCAGAGGATAGATCTGATAAAATACACTGTTTTCCGCCCACATGACAAATCATCCTTTCTTCCGCGCACAGCACGTTTGTTCCAGTTTACCACAATTCCCCTCCCTTTGGAAAGCGGTAGTTTTGATAGATTTGTCCAAGGGGCGGGGAGAAAAAATTTCCAGCCTGGGGCGCAAAGAGACGTTGCAAGGGAGAAAAAAGGCTGATATAATAGGGAAACAAGCGCGGACCCCAGCCTTGGGTCCCAAGAGCCGAATCCTAACCTGAGGGAGACGACCCAGAGCCTGTTATACTTATGATTTGGGAGGCTGTTCCATATGCAAGAGATCAAGATCACCCGTGCTGCCACTCTGAAGGAGAAGCCCGATTCCTCCACCCTGGTGTTTGGCAAGGCCATGACCGACCACATGTTCATCGTGGACTACGATGCCGGTCAGGGCTGGCACGATCCCCGCATCATTCCCTATGGCCCTCTGGCCATTGATCCTGCGGCCAAGGTGCTGCACTACGCCCAGGAGATCTTTGAGGGTCTGAAGGCTTACCGCACCGCCGACGGCTCCATCCAGCTGTTCCGGCCCCTGGACAACGTGCGCCGCATGAACCAGTCCGCTGAGCGTATGTCTCTGCCCCAGATCCCCGAGGACCTGGCTCTGGCCGGCATCACCGAGCTGGTGAAGCTGGAGCAGGACTGGGTGCCCAGCGAGAAGGACACCTCCCTGTACATCCGTCCCTTCATGGTGGGCCTGGACGCCGCTCTGGGCGTGCACTCCTCCCACCACTGCCAGTACATCGTCATTGTCTGCCCCGTGGGCGCCTATTATCCCGAGGGCCTGAACCCCGTGAAGATCTACGTGGAGGATCAGGACGTCCGCGCCGTCAAGGGCGGCACCGGTACCGCCAAGACCGGCGGCAACTACGCCGCTTCCCTGCGCGCCGGCGACCGGGCTGAGGCCAAGGGCTACAGCCAGGTGCTGTGGCTGGACGGTGTGCACCGCAAGTACATCGAGGAGGTCGGCTCCATGAACGTGATGTTCAAGGTGGCCGGCAAGATCCTCACTCCCGACCTGAACGGCTCCGTGCTGGACGGCATCACCCGCCGCTCCTGCATCCAGCTGCTGAAGGACTGGGGCTATGAGGTGGAGGAGCGCCGCATCTCCGCCGAGGAGCTCTTCGAGGCTGCCGAGAACGGCACCCTGGAGGAGGCCTGGGGCACCGGTACCGCCGCCGTAGTTTCCCCCATCGGCGAGCTGGCCATGGACGACAAGAAGGTTACCGTCTCCGGCAACCAGATCGGCCCTGTCACCCAGAAGCTGTACGACGCCCTCACCGATATTCAGTGGGGCCGCGCCGAGGATCCCCACAACTGGATCATGAAGCTGTGCTGATTTCCTGAACAATTCCAGCGCCGCCCGGTTTTCCGGGCGGCGCTGTTTTTCCCCTGCGCCTTTACCCCGGCGGGCGGGATATGCTATAATAAAAAATACGCCATCATACCATGAAATGACCTCCGCTTCGGCGGAGCAAGATAAGGGAGGACGGTCCTATGGATCTGACGGAACATACGGTAGAGAGCAAGACCATCTTTGAGGGTGTCATCGTCAAGCTGAAGGTGGACCAGGCCCGCCTGCCCAACGGCAGCGTGGCCGGCCGGGAAGTGGTGGAGCACCCCGGCGGTGTGGCCATCCTGCCCCTGGACGAGGACGGAAACGTCACCCTGGTGCAGCAGTACCGCTATCCCTTCCACCAGGTGATCCTGGAACTGCCCGCGGGCAAGCTGGACCGGGCGGAGGACCACCGGGTGGCCGCCGAGCGGGAGTTGAGCGAGGAGACCGGACTGGTGGCCCAGGAGCTCACCTATCTGGGCTGCCTGCTGGCGTCCCCCGGCTTCTGCACCGAGCGGCTGCACATGTATCTGGCCCGGGGGCTCAGCCGCACCCAGAGCCATCCCGACGAGGACGAATTTCTCAACGTGATCACCATGCCCTTTGACAAGCTGCTGGAGCAGGTGATGGACGGCACCATCGAGGACGCCAAGACGGTGGCTACTGTGCTGAAGACAAAGGTGCTGCTGGGCCTTTGAGAGGAGGAAGACCGTGGATAAGACCGTACTGATCGTGGAGGACGAGCAGAATATCGTGGATATCCTGTCCTTCAATTTGGAACGGGAAGGGTATAACACCCTGGAGGCTTACGACGGAAAAACGGGGCTGCAGCTGGCTCTGGAGCAGAACCCCGACTTGGTGCTGCTGGACTTGATGCTGCCCGGCATGGACGGCTTTGACGTGTGCCGGGAGATCCGCAAGGCGGGCAGCGCGGTGCCCATCATCATGCTCACCGCCCGGGAGGAAGAGACGGACAAGGTGCTGGGCCTGGAGCTGGGGGCGGATGACTATATCACCAAGCCCTTTGCCATGCGGGAGCTGCTGGCCCGGGTGAAGGCCAATATCCGCCGCATGTCCATGGCCCCGGCGGCCCCTGCCGCCCCTGCGCCCGAGCCCCAGCAGGCCCAGCGCCGCCTGGAGCTGGGACGGGTGTGCGTGGACCTGGAGCGGGCCACCGTGTACAAGGACGGCCAGCCCCTGGAGCTGACCCAGCGGGAATATGACCTCATCTGCTTTTTGGCCTCTCAGCCGGGAAAGGTGTTCTCCCGGGAGGCTTTGATGGAGCACGTGTGGAACTATGAGGGCTACGTGGGTGACGTGCGGGCCGTGGACGTGGCCATCCGCCGCCTGCGGGAAAAATCGAGGACGACCCCGCCTCGCCCAAGTTTATTGTGACCAAGCGGGGCATGGGCTACTACTTCGCGGAGGGCTGAGCCTCCTCCCCCGGCCTGGGGCCGGGAAGATACCAAGAGAAAGGGGGACGCCCTGGTGCTGCGCAGCCTTCACATGAAGCTGGTGATGATCATGGTGCTGCTCATCCTGTCGCTGATGACAGTGGTGGGGGCATTTCTCATCAACTCCGTAATGGTCTTTTATCTGGAGGATTTTTATACCCAGATGAGCGACGTATTTTCCCGGGAGGCCCTGGCCAGCGACCTGTCCACCGCCGCCGAGGGGGAGGAGGACGGCGCCCAGGCCATTTTGAAGATCCTGGAGGCCTACTCCGGCGAGTTGGGCCTGGACGGCCGCAGCCGCACCCTGTATATCCTGGACGGCAGCACCGGAGCCTACCTGGCCGGCACCGACGAGAAAAACGGCAAGGACCTGGACTATAACTCTGCCAACCTCACCCGGGCCCTGGTGAACGGGGAGGACGGCAGCAGCGCCAACCTGGCCGCCGACTACATGGATGTGGCCCTGCGCCTGGACCGGGGCAGCGAGAGCTTTGTCATCTACATCCTGGACAACAAGACCACGGTGAACAGCCTCATCAACCAGATCTTTGTCCTCATTCTGGAGGCCCTGGTCTTTGGCCTGGTGATTTCCATTCTCCTCTCCTTCCTGCTGTCCAAGACCATGGTCATCCCCATCCAGCGCCTGACCGAGGGCGCCATGCGGGTGGCCGAGGGCGACTTCTCCCGCAGAATCGAGGTGGCCTCACAGGACGAGATCGGCGTGCTCACCGACACCTTCAACGACATGGCCCGCCAGCTGCGGGACACCCTGCGTCAGGTGGAGAAGGAGCGCAACAAGCTGGACACCCTGTTTCTCCACATGACCGATGGCGTGGTGGCCTTCTCCCAGGAGGGAGAGATGATCCATGCCAACCCGGCCGCCAGTGTGATGCTGGGGCGGAACATCGGGCCGGACACCAGCTACGAGGAGCTCTTCGGGGCCCTGGCCCCCCTGGAGTCCGCCATGGAGGCCCCCGACCACCTGGAGGAGGAGTGCCGGGTGGGAGAGCGCTATTTGCAGCTGCTCATGGCCCCCTTTGACCGCAACAGCCAGGGCGGCGTGCTGGTGGTGCTCCACGACGTGACCGAGCAGCGGAAAAACCAGGAGATGCAGCGGGAATTCGTGGCCAACGTCTCCCACGAGCTGCGCACCCCTCTCACCAATATCCGCAGCTACGCCGAGACCCTCTCCGACAACGCCGGGGATCTGCCCGCCGCCACGGAGAAAAAGTTCCTGGGGGTCATCCTCAACGAGAGCGACCGCATGACCCACATCGTGCAGGACCTGCTCACCCTGTCCCGGTTTGACTCGGGCCGGGACGATTTGAAGCTGGCCCGGTTCTCCTTCTCGGCGGCGGTGCAGGACCTGTATAACGCCGTGTACATGGAGGCCCAGCGCCACAGTCATACCCTGACGCTGGAGATGCCCCAGCAGCTGCCCCAGGTGACAGCCGACCGGGAGCGCATCGTCCAGGTGATGATGAACGTGGTCTCCAATTCCATCAAATATACCCCCGACGGCGGACACATCACCATTTCCGCCGACCAGCAGGGGGACCGGGTTTGGATGCAGGTGGACGACGACGGCATCGGCATCCCCGCCGCCGACCGGCCCCGCATCTTTGAGCGGTTCTACCGGGTGGACAAAGCCCGCTCCCGGCAGTCGGGCGGCACCGGACTGGGATTGTCCATCGCCAAGGAGATCGTGGACCGGCACCAGGGCGTGCTCACCCTGGTGGACCGGCCGGGCCCCGGCCTGTCGGTGCGCATGGAACTGAAGATCGAGGGACCTGACCATGTCTAAACAGAGAAGAAGAAAACGGCGCATCGAGCGGATCAAAAGTATCCTCATCGTTCTTTTGAGCTGCTCGGCGGTCTATCTGGCCGCCCGCACCCAGATGTCCTCTACCCTGGCGGACCTGGCCTCCGGAGGAGACACCGTGAGCCATACGGAGACGGTGCAGAACCAGAGCGCCATGGCCCGCCCCCTGCGCATGGCCGTGACCCTGCGGGAAGGAGTGGAGTGCCAGCGGTATGGGGCGCAGTACGACCAGACCGCGGGCCTGGCCCTGTTCCAGCAGACCTACAGCCTGCTGGCCGAGGCCCTCAGCGGGGCCCAGGAACCCCAGCGGGTGCAGGAGAGCCAGTGGCAGCAGGCCCTGTCCACCGCGCCGGGGATCTATTTTGACTGGCAGGAGCCCCTGCCCTTTGCGGTGCTGGAGGGGTGGCTGTCGGTGGAAAATGACAACCTCACCGGGGCCATGCGCCGCATGGTGCTCACCGTCTCCCAGGAGGAGACCGTGGCCTTTTATCACGGGGAGGACGGATACTACCGGGTGCAGTGCCAGGGGGTGGACGCCAGCCGCCTGTCTGAGCTGGCCGCCGGGCTCAAGGACAACGGGGCCCGCTTTGCCTTTGAGGTGGAGGGGTACGAGGCCCTGGGGCCCTATACCATGCTCACCGATCAGACCCCCAGCCCTGCCTCCTATCAGAGCATCAATCCACTGGAGCAGGGGGATATGCTGTCTGTTTTGCAGGAGCAGCTGAAATTTGACCAGAGCGGCGCCGTCTCCTATCCCACCTCGGAGGAGCAGGTGATCCGGGTGGGGGACGATACCCTCCGTGTGGCCAACGACGGCACCGTGACCTACACGGCGGCGGAGGAGGGCAGCGGACGCTATACCGTGGGGGAGGACCTGTACCAGATGGTGGAGGGCTGCCGGGAGCTGGCCATGAATGCCATCCTGCCCTTTTATCCCGAGGCCAGACTGTGTCTGCTGTCGGTGCAGGGAAATGAGGAGAGCGGCTGGCAGGTGCGCTTCTCCTATGTGCTCAATGATATCCGGGTGCGTATGGGACAGGAGGACTGCGCGGCCAGCTTCCAGATCTCCGGGGGCCAGGTGACCGGCTTCACCCTGCGCCTGCGCACCTATACCGACACCGGGTCCACCAGTCTGCTGCTGCCCGAGACCCAGGCCATGGCCGCCATGCAGGCGGTGGGCCACGAGGGGGAGGAGCTGCTGCTGGTCTACCTGGACAACGGCGCCAGTGTCTCCGCCTCCTGGGCGGCGGCAGGCGTGCTGGGAGAGGAGGGATAAGCGTGGAGTGGTCCAAGATCAAAAACATCGTGCTGATCATTCTGCTGCTGACCAACCTCAGCCTGCTGACCTTTGTGCTGCGCCGGGACTTTCAGGACCGGGCGGCCCAGACCCAGGCCCTGGAAAACGCCCTGGAGTTTTTAAGTGAGAAAAAAGTGGAGATAGACCGGGCGCTGCTGCCCAAGGAGACCCTGTCCCTCATGAAGATGGAGCGGGACCGGGAGCAGGAGAGCCAGCTGGCCGCCGCTCTGCTGGGGGGCGACGTGACGGAGCAGGCCCGGGGCGGCGAGGTATACCGCTACAGCGGCAGCGCGGGCAGCGTGCAGTTCCACCGGGACGGCGTGTTCCAGGCCGCCTTTGTCCAGGGGGCCTTTCCACTGGAGGGGGCCTTGCCCGAGGAGCACGCCGTGGCCACCCTGGCCAAGCTGGATTACCAGGCCCAGGTGGTCTCCGCCACCACCGACGGGTCGGGCAAGGTGACCCTGGTGCTGCGGCAGCTGTGGCAGGATACGCCGGTGTTTGACTGCCAGGTGACCCTGACCTATGCCCAGGACTGCCTCATCAGCATGACCGGCGGCCGCCGGCTGGTGGGCGAGCCCACATCAGGCTCGGGCAAGGTGATCTCGGTGCCCACCGCCCTGTTTCGCT
The DNA here is from genome assembly GCA_900553135.1 of uncultured Eubacteriales bacterium. GTDB lineage: Bacteria > Bacillota > Clostridia > Oscillospirales > Oscillospiraceae > Lawsonibacter. The sequence goes on from USCO01000005.1 coordinate 30,553, forward strand.
TTTACCAGGGCATGAACACCCTGGGCGATGTGTGCCGGACCATCCAGGAGATCCAGAAGGGGTATGTCACCGGCAGCGGCGGCGAGACCCTGACCCCGGTGTGGTACATTTCAACGGATACCCGGGACTACCTGCTGGATATGGTGACGGGGGAGCTGAGCCGTGTGGAGAGCGGAGAGCAGACGACGTAATAAAGGATGATGAACATGGATCAATCTTGCCCCATCGGGGTGATCGACTCCGGGATCGGGGGCTTTAGTGTGGTCCGGAGGGTGCGGCAGCTGCTGCCCCACGAGGACCTGATCTATTTTGGGGATGGAGGCAACACCCCTTACGGAAACCACCAGGCCGGGGAGATCCTGCGCCTGACCCGATATATGCTGGAATTTATGAAGGAAAAGCAGATCAAAGTGCTGCTGGTGGCCTGCAATACCATCTCCTGCCTCATCGACGCCTACCGGGACGAGATGGACTGCCCTGTGTTCAGCGTGGTCCAGGCGGGGGCGGAAGCGGTGGCCGGTCTGCCTGTGAAGCGGGTGGGGGTGATCTCCACCTGCTTTACCGCCTCCACCCGGTGCTACCCCGACCTCATCACAAAGCTCGCTCCCGAAAAGCAGGTGTTCAGCCGGGGGTCCAAGTACCTGGCCGGACTGGTGGAGCACAGCATGGGGGGCGAGATCGACTGGGCCTTCATTGACAAGGAGCTGAAGGAGAGCCTGGACCCCCTGGTTTGGGAGGGCAAGGTGGAGTGCTGTCTGCTGGGCTGCACCCACTATCCCCTGGTGGAGGGGCGCATCCAGAGCCTGTTTCCCCATCTGCCCCTCATTGACCCGGCCCAGCGTATGGCCGAGACGGCCCGGGACTATCTGCAGGAGCACCACCTGGATAACCCCCAGACAGACCAGGGCAAGCTGGATATCTTCACCACGGGCAGCGCGGCGGAGTACACCCGCAAGGCGGCCAAGGCGGGGCTGGGACCGGTGACCTCGGTACAGTTTTATCCCCCCATGAAGCTATAAAAAAAGAGCGGACAGTCGTCCGCTCTTTTTTAGATTACCTGGAAAAGGAAAAACTTCAGATAGTTGGTCTCCTCCACATTCCACAAAATGGGGTGATCGGGGGCCTGCTGGCGCACCTCGATCTGGCGCAGCTGCCGTCCCGCGTCGGCGGCCGCGCTCTTCAGCATTTTAATGAACATCTCCTCGGTGGCAAAGTGGCTGCAGCTGGCGGTAGCCAGATAGCCGCCCCGGGGCAGCAGACCCATGGCCCGGTAGTTGATCTCCTTGTAGCCCCGCATGGCGTTGGCCGCCGTCTTGCGGGCCTTGGTGAAGGCCGGGGGGTCCAGGATGATGAAATCATAGGGATTTTTCCCCACCAGGGAGGGCAGCAGGTCAAAGACGTCGGCGCAGACAAAGTCCATCTTGTCCGCCAGGCCGTTGCGCTCCGCGTTGGCCCGGGCCATGTCCACTGCCGACTGGCTCACGTCCACCGCGGTGACGTGCTCCGCGCCCCCCAGAGCGGCGTTGAGGGCAAAGCTGCCCGTGTGGGTAAAGCAGTCCAGCACCCGCTTGCCCCAGGCCAGGCGGGCCACCGCCCGGCGGTTATACTTCTGGTCCAGGAAAAAGCCGGTCTTTTGGCCGTTTTCAAAGTCCACGGCGTAGCGCACGCCGTTTTCCACGATCTCGGTCTGGGTGGACTCGGGGACAGGCTCGCCGGGGAGGGGGAACCAGCCCTTGCCCTCCTCCAGGCCCTCCCGCAGGCGCAGGGGGGCGTCATCCCGCTGGTAGATGCCCCGGATGTCCTGGCCGTCCTGGCGCAGCACGTCCACCAGAATGGGGAAGATCACCGGCTTGAGCTGCTCCATGCCGTAGGACAGGGTCTGGGCCACCAGCACATCGTGGAAGCGGTCCACCGTCAGGCCGGGGAACTGGTCGGCCTCGCCGAAGATCACCCGGCAGCAGTCCAGATCCTCCGGGTCCATCACCGTCTTGCGGTAGGCCCAGGCGTACTCCACCCGCCGCCGCCAGAAGCTCTCGTCAAAGCGGTCGTTGGCATTGCGGCTGAGCAGGCGCACCCGGATCTTGCTGTGCAGGCTGAGAAGGCCCGTGCCCAGATAGCGGCCCTTTTCGCTGACCACGTCCACCAGGGTCCCGTTTTCCGGCATGGGGTCGGGATAGTGGGTGATCTCCTGGTCGTAGACCCAGGGGTGGCCGCTGAGAATGCTGGCCTGAGCCTTTTTGGTCACGGGAAAGACGGGATAGGATCGGGGCTGTTTCATGGTGATTTCCTCTTTTCTTCAAACTCACTTGACATTATAGCATGATTTTGGATTGTGTGCTATCATGGAAGCAAAAAGAGAAGAATCAGGAGGAAATCTTATGGAGATCGAACGCAAATGGCGAACCGACGGGTGGCCCCAGGGGCTGGAGGAGGTGCGGCGCATCGTGATGCGCCAGGGCTACATCACCACCGTGCCCACTGTGCGCATCCGCAGCGAGGAGAGCGGGGGACAGTGCCAGTATGTGCTGTGCTTCAAGGGCAAGGCGGACCCCCAGGGGTTGGCCCGGGAGGAGATCGAGACCTGCATCGACCCGGAGCTGTTTGCCCGCCTGGAGGCCTTTATCGGAAAGCCCCTCATTGAGAAGGAGCAGCGGCGCTACGCTCTGGCGGACGGCCTGGTGCTGGAGGTGAACCAGGTGGACCGGGGCCAGCCGGGGGAATTTTTCTACGCCGAGGTGGAGTTTGCTTCCCTGGAGCAGGCCCAGGCTTGGCAGCCGGAGGACAAGCTCAAAGACTATCTCTCCCGGGAGGTCACCGGACAGCGGGGAGAGAGCATGGCCGCCTACTGGCAGCAGACCCGATAAAAAAGCCGCCCTGTTGGGCGGCTTTTTTCTTACTGCTTGGGCACGGTCTTGGTGATGACCGCCTTGGGATCTTCGGTGTCGAAGATGGTCTTGGCGCCGGCGGCCAGACCCGCCAGCCCCTGGATCTCGCTGGGAATGATGATCTTGGTGGCCTTGCCGTTGGCGGCGGCGGTGAAGGCCTCCAGGGCCTTGATCTTCAGCACGCCCTCGCCGGGGTCGGCCTGGTTGATGAGCTTGATGGCGTCGGCGGTGGCCTGCTGCACCTTCATGATGGCCTCGGCCTCAGCCTCGGCCTCCAGGATCTTGGCCTGCTTGGCGCCCTCAGCCTGGAGGATGGCCGCCTGCTTGGCCGCGTCGGCCCGCAGGATGGCGGACTGCTTCTCGCCCTCCGCCACCAGGATCTGGGACTGCTTCTGGCCCTCGGCCTGGAGGATGGACTCGCGGCGCTCGCGCTCGGCTCGCATCTGCTTCTCCATGGACTCCTGAATGTCCCGGGGCGGCATGATGTTCTTCAGCTCCACGCGGTTGACCTTGATGCCCCAGTTGTCGGTGGCCTCGTCCAGGATGGAACGCATCTGGGCGTTGATGTGGTCGCGACTGGTGAGGGACTGGTCCAGCTCCAGGTCGCCGATGATGTTTCGCAGGGTGGTGGCGGTGAGGTTCTCAATGGCGCTCATGGGCTGCTCCACCCCGTAGGTGTACAGCTTGGGGTCGGTGATCTGGAAGTAGATCACGGTGTCGATCTGCATGGTGACGTTATCCTTGGTGATCACGGGCTGGGGCGGGAAATCCACCACCTGCTCCTTCAGGGAGATGTTCTTGACCACGCGCTCAATGAAAGGGATCTTGAAGTGCAGGCCCACGCCCCACACGGTCTGGAAGGCGCCCAGACGCTCGATGACATAGGCACGGGACTGCTGGACCACCCGGATATTGGAGGCCAGGATGATAAGAACGAGGATGATGACGATCACGGGGATCAATTTCGCAATGATTTCCATATGTGTTCCTCCTTATGGCTTGGCTCCTGTTGTTAGTGAGAGACGGAGTGTACCGGCTCCACGATGACTTTCACACCCTGGATGCGCAGTACCCGCACCTCCTGTCCCGCGGGAATGTTTTGTTCGTCCTGGGCCCGGGCGCTCCAAACCTGTCCCGACAGGTTGACCAGCCCCTTGCCCGCCATGTTGTCCACCTCTTCGGTGACCAGACCCACCGCGCCGATGACGCGGTCGGCGTTGGTGGCGGAGTAGCCCGGCTTGAGCACTTTCTTTGCCAGGGGCCGCACCAGGGCCAGCGTGACGCCGGAGAGGACCAGAAACACGATGATCTGGGGCCAGAAGCCAAAGCCCAGCCCGGCGGTGATCAGCGCGCCCAGAGCACCCACGGCGAACCAGATGGAGGTCAGCCCCACGGTGAGGGCCTCGCCCACGGCAAACGCGATGAGGACGAGCAGCCAGATGATAGGGTCCATAGCATACTCCTTTCTCAGGCGGCAGCGCCGCCTTGCTTGCCTAAAGCATACCATATTCCTGGGGAAAAAGCCACACTATTTGTTATGGTTTTGTGAAAACTATTTGCGTATTTCCGCCGTATCCGATATACTATCCTCAGACAACGATCCGGCGGGCATAGTCCCGCTGTTTTTCACGGAGGTTTGATATTTTGGAGCAGTTGACGTTTGCCGTCCCCACCCTGTTTGGTCTGGAAGGGGTCTGCGCCGATGAGATGCGCCGCCTGGGATTGGAAGTCCAGGCGGAGAACGGCCGGGTGCTGTGTACCGGCACCGCTGGGGACATCCCCCGGCTGAACCTGAACCTGCGCACCGGAGAGCGGGTGCTGCTGGTGCTGGGCAGCTTCCACGCCCAGGACTTTGACGCCCTCTTCGAGGGCACCCGCGCCCTGCCCTGGGAGCGGTTCATTCCCCGCCAGGGACAGTTCCCGGTGAAGGGACACTGCCTGGACTCCGCCCTGCACGCGGTGCCCGCCTGCCAGGCCATCATCAAGAAGGCGGTGGCCTCCCGGCTGGGGAGCAAATACGGCATGAACACCCTGCCCGAGACGGGGGCCCTGTATCAGATCCAGTTTTCCATCATGAAGGATCAGGCTACCCTGATGCTGGACACCAGCGGCGCGGGACTACACAAGCGGGGCTACCGGGCCCAGGGCGTGGCCGCCCCCCTGCGGGAGACTCTGGCCGCCGCCATGGTGCTGCTGTCCCGGTACAAGGGCCGGGACCCCCTGTGTGATCCCTTCTGCGGCAGCGGCACCATCCCCATCGAGGCCGCCCTCATCGCCAAGAACCGGGCCCCCGGACTCAGCCGCACCTTCTCCGCCCAGAAGTGGGCCTTTGTGGACAAGAAGCTGTGGCTCGGCGCCGCCGACGAGGCCATGGACAAGGAGTTTGACGGGGACTACGAGATCTGGGGCGGAGACATCGACCCCCAGGCGGTGGAGCTGGCCCGGCACAACGCCCAGCTGGCCGAGGTAGACGACGTGGTGCGCTTTGACGTGGACGACGCCCGTACCTTCCACTGGGGCGGGCAGTATGGCCGCATCGTCACCAACCCGCCTTACGGCGAGCGCATCATGGAGCGGCGGGAGGCCGAGGAGCTCTACCGGGCCTTCGGCAAGGCCTGGGCCAAGTTCCCCGAGGGCTGGAAGCTGTATCTGCTGTCCTCCCACACCGAGTTTGAGCGCACCTTCGGCGCCCGGGCGGAGAAGAAGCGCAAGCTCTATAACGGCATGCTCAAGTGCGACCTGTTTATGTATGGAGTGCGTCCGGGCAAGTGAGGCCCGGGCAGGAGAACCTGGAGAAATGGAGAGTGGGCGCCATGCGCCATTTGTTTATCATCAATCCCGCCGCCGGGAAGAAGGAGAGCACCGCCCAGCTGGAGGCCCTGCTGAAGCTGTTCTCCTTCCCCCATGAGGTGGTCTACACCAAGGGGGAGGGCCACGCCATGGAGCTGGCCCGCCAGGCCGCCGAGACGGGGGAGCCTGTCCGCATCTACGCCTGCGGCGGGGACGGAACCTTAAATGAAGTGGTCAACGGGGCGGCGGGCTTTCCCAGCGCCGCCATCACCTGCGTCCCCAAGGGGACGGGAAATGATTTTCTGAAAATTTTTGGCCCGGACTACCGGGCCATCTTTTACGACCTGGAGGCCCTGGCCGAGGGGCCCCAGACCCAGTTTGACCTGATGGACTGCAACGGAAAGCTGGGACTGGACGTGGTGTGCGGAGGGGTGGACGCCCGCATCGCCGCCGACGTCCACCGCTACAAGGACTGGCGCTTTCTGTCGGGCAAGGGGGCGTATATTTTCTCCCTCATTGAGAATATCCTCTTCAAGGGTATCTGCCGCACCATGAAGGTGGAGATGGGCCCGGTCCATTACGAGGGCCCGGCTGCCATCGTCTGCATCTGCAACGGGCGGCACTACGGGGGCGGCTTTATGCCGGTGGCCGACGCCATGCCTGACGACGGAGTGCTGGATATGCTGCTGGTGCCCAAGGTCAGCCTCTTTACCTTTGTGCGTCTGGTGGGCAAGTACGCCCAGGGCCGCTACAAGGAGTATCCCCAGCTCATCCGGGACTTCCACGGCCAGGAGATCACCTGGTCCTCCGACCAGCCCCTGACGGTGGTGGTGGACGGAGAGGAGATGCGGGACACCCGCTTTACCGTGCGGCTCTCGGACAAACGCATCAACTTCTTCTATCCCAAGGGGGCCAGCTACCGGCCCCAGGGAGGCGCGGGCACGTGAGAGGAAACTATAACGCCACCATCCGGGCCTGCTTCGGGGGCTACATGGTTCAGGCGGTGATCAACACCTTTGTGCCCCTGCTGTTTCTCACCCTGCGGCGGGAGTACGGCCTGAGCCTGGAGGAGATCTCCCTGCTCATCACGGTAAATTTCCTGGTCCAGCTGACGGTGGACCTGCTGGCCGCCCGCTTTGTGGACCGTATCGGCTACCGGGTCAGCGTGGTGGCCGCCCACCTGTTTTCCGCGGCGGGGCTGGTGCTGCTGACGGTGCTGCCCCAGTGGATGCCCCCTCTGGCGGGGCTTCTTATCGCGGTGGCGGTGTACGCCGTGGGCGGCGGACTTATTGAGGTCCTCATCAGCCCCATTGTGGAGGCCTGCCCCACCCGGCACAAGGAGTCGGTGATGAGCCTGCTGCACTCCTTCTACTGCTGGGGCTGCGTGGCCACCATTTTGCTGTCCACCCTGTTTTTCGCCCTGCTGGGCACCGGCCCCTGGCGGGTGCTGGCCTGCCTGTGGGCGCTGCTGCCCCTGGTGAACGGAGCCATCTTCACCCAGGTTCCCCTGGTGAGCCTGACCCCGGAGGACGGCAGCGGCCTGTCCCTGAGACAGCTGGCCCGGCAGCCCGCCTTCTGGGTGCTGCTGCTGCTCATGGCCTGTTCTGGAGCCAGCGAACACGGGGTGTCCCAGTGGGCCTCCGCCCTGGCGGAGTCCGCTCTGGGGGTAAGCAAGACGGTGGGCGACCTGGCGGGCCCCCTGTCCTTTGCCCTGCTCATGGGACTTTCCCGGGTGTTTTACGCCAAATACGGGGAAAAAATCCCCCTGCGGCCCTACATGACCCTGTGCGCCGCCCTGTGCGTGGCGGGCTACCTGCTCACCGCTCTGTCCCCCTGGCCCGCCCTGTCTCTGGCCGGGTGCGGCCTGTGCGGTCTGGCGGTGGGCTGCATGTGGCCGGGCACCTTCAGCCTGGCCGCGGGCCGGTTCCGGGCGGGAGGCACCGCCCTGTTTGCCCTGCTGGCTCTGGCGGGAGACCTGGGCTGTTCCGCGGGACCCACGGCGGTGGGCGTGGCGTCCTCCGCCCTGGGCGGCTCGCTGCAGCGGGGCATTCTGCTGGGGGCCGTCTCTCCGCTGCTGCTCATGGCGGGACTGCTGCTGTTGGGACGCTTGGAGAAGAAAAATCCCTAGGATTTTAGCACTCCGATTTCTGGTTTGTGAACTGACGGTAAACTTTTTTGAAATCAACCCCATTTCCTTGAAAAAAGGGGTTGATTTTTTATCCTGAAACAGTTATGATGATACACGTGGTTAGCACTTAGATATTTAGAGTGCTAACACCTGGAATTGTTTATAACAAATATCATATAAGGAGGAACCCGTTATGAAACTGAAACCTTTGGCTGACCGCGTTGTTGTCAAGCTGGTAGAGGCCGAGGAGACCACCAAGGGCGGCATCATCCTCACCGGCGCTGCCAAGGAGAAGCCCGAGGTGGCTGAGGTCATCGCTGTGGGCCCCGGCGGCATGGTGGACGGCAAGGAAGTCGTCATGAACGTGAAGGTGGGCGACAAGGTCATCACCAGCAAGTACGCCGGTACCCAGGTGAAGCTGGACGGCGAGGAAGTCACCATCGTGCGTCAGAACGACATTCTGGCTATCGTGGAGTGATTTCTAGGGGGGATTGCATCCCCCCTAGATACGAAAGCG
>USCO01000006.1 GCA_900553135.1 uncultured Eubacteriales bacterium
CTTGAATGGCATTCAAGAGGTCAGCGGTTCGATCCCGCTTATCTCCACCAAAAAGTCCTGAAATCGTAAGATTTCAGGACTTTTTTCTTTTCTTTTGTTGTGTACAGTTATGTGTTGAAATGCTCTATTGCTTATTTACTGCTCATTGGTTTTGACGCCTGCCAGCACCATCAGCGCCACCTCCTGGCGGGTAGCCGGAGCCTGGGGCCGCTTCCCGTCGGTGATACCCTGGGCCACCGCCTCGGCCAGCAGCTCCTCGGCCCAGTCGCTCACGGGCAGGGCGGCCTTTTCGGCCTCCCAGCGGGCCATGTAGGACTTCCACTTCTCATAGTCGGGGTCGAGCGCGGGCTGCTCCGGCTCCTGGGGTTGTTCATCCGCGCCGCCAAACCGGAGCACGGAGTTGATCCGCCGGTTCTCGCTGGTCTTTTGGCCGCCCTGGGCGGTCTGGAAAGAGAAGGATCCGCCGCCGTCCAGCTTGACCACATCGGTAAAGCCCATGGCCCGGAACGCTGCGGCAGCCTCTCCAGAGGTCACCAGATTGCTGGTGGTGGACTGCCAGCCCATGACGTAGATCTTCCCGTCTCCCTTCAGGCCCACCACCGTGTGCCAGGTGGCCCGCAGCGGGGAGGTATCCCAGCCCTGGGCCAGGATATCCGCCTGGGCTACCGCCTTGCCGTTTCTCAGCAGAGGGATACCGGAGACGGCATAGTCCGCCCACTGGGGGACGGTGTCCACTTCCTGGACCTCCGCCTTCCCCTCCCCAACCAGCAGGGTGGTGATTTTCTTGCGGTAAAAGGAATTGTCATAGCTCCAGCCGTAGCTATCAAAGGTGAAGCGGTCCCCATCAAAGCGGCCCCGCTCCTTGCAGTATTTCTCGCTCCAAGGGCCGATGGCCTTGTAGTCCGCCCGCAGGTGGGCCACCGGCAGTGTGAAGGGCTCTCCCTTCTCCGAGTAGTTGGAGAAGTACCCGGCGTTGGCAAAGGACCCGTTCACACTCCCCTTTGCCATGTCCACCAGCTCCACACTGAACTGTGCCGGAGAGACCGGCACGCAGAGACTGGGCAGGCTTCCGGCTGTGCCGGTCTTTTTCAGCCCGTACACCTCCACGAGGGCATCGGTGATGCCTCGGGCGGCCAGGGCGGCAAACTCCTCTGTGAGGATGATGGGGGTGTCCACGGTACTGTCCATAAATCCGCACTCACACAGCACGGCGGGCATGTTGGTCTCCCGGGTGATCTGGTGGTTAGCCTGGGCCATGGGGCTGGCCCGGTTGCCCTTGAGGCCGGTCTGGGCGATGAGATGGCGGTAGATGGCCTCCTGAACCACCTCGCTCTGCTTCTGGTGATTGGGATGGATGTACACCACAATGCCGCCGCCGGAGCCGCCGCTGATGCCGGCGTTGTGGTGGATGGACACCAGCACATCGGCCTTGGCATCGTTTGCGGCCTTCACCCGCTGGTCCAGGGTCACCTCCCGCTGTCCGGTGGAGTCATCGGTGCGGACGGTGCGGCAGTCGTAGGCCGCCAGCAGGGCCTGGACCTTGTCCGCGATCCTGCCGTTGAGGACCCACTCCCGGGTCTCATTTGGGTCGATGCTTTTCAGACACCGCTTGCCGGGTGTACCCAGATAGTGCCCGGCGTCAATACAGATCAGCATGGCGCTCACTCCCCTTTCTCGCCGGTCAGCTGGTCCCCGGCCTGGTCAATGGCGTCCTTGCTCACCTGGAGCAGCTTGGTCAGCCAGCCGGGCACCGGGGCCCCCATGGCCACGGCGTTCTCCGTGATGCTGCCCAGCTCCGTCACGCCATACCACACCAGCACGATGGGGCAGATCAGGCCGCCGTAGTCAAAGGGCAGGGAGACGGCTGGAATATTGGCAATGACCAGCGCGATCAGCAGATCCGCTCCGGCAGCCACGATGACCACCACGATCATCCCCGCCTTATGCCAGATCCCGTCCCGGGCCTTGGCGCTGCTCCACTCCCCGTTCCGCGCTGCGGCGGCGGAGCCGGTGATGTAGTCGATGACCATGCAGATCACCCAGCCCACCACCAGCCAGCCCATCCAGCCCCACAGGCCGGTGAGGGCTCCCACAAGGGCAGAGATAGCCAGTTTCATTTGTGTCGCCTGTTCCATGATTTTCTCCTTTCTTATGTACGGGTTAATATCTGGGCCGCTCTCCACCCTCCACGGCGTAGCGCAGCCAGTCAAACATGGGGATAAATTCCAGGCACAGCACCCACCAGATGGCACTGTACTGGGGGCAGATCTGGCCCCACAGGTTGCCGGGCATGGCGGTGTAGTCCCACACATCCCAGCCCAGCCACAGGTTGATGACGCACCCGGCGGCCAGCTCCACGGCGGTGACCAGGGCGGCGCAGCACAGGGCCTGGAGCCACAGGGGCACCTCCCAGGGCAGTTGTTCTCCCGCCCGCTCCACAGGGATGGTTAGCAGGATGGCTACCACCAGCATGGTCCAGCTGATCCGTTCCGGGTGGCCGGTGAGCGTCTTGAAGGCCACCTCCAGCAGGAAATACACTGTCCCGCCCCAGGCCCAAAGGAGCATGGACAGCACCCGGCAGCCCACCTTACCCATGGGACACACTTTCGTAGTCGATGACAACCGCCTGCACCTCCTCCACGTTCTTGGCACTGTAGATCTGCTCCTTGATGGCCTCCTGATACCGGCGGTAGGGATAGACGTAGGCAGAGATGGCCATGGACAGGCCCAGATACTCCTCCTGCTCAAAGGTGCGGCAGGCCTCCTTCTGGGCGTGCCACTCCAGGGGCGCGTCCTGCCCGGCCAGGACGGCGGCCTGGTACTGCATCAGGTTCAAGGCCATCTCGTTCTGGTCCTGTTCCTCCACGCCGTACTGTTTGCCGTCGGTCCAGGTCAGAGGATGAGCGGCAAGCCAGGCAGCCAGGGCTGCCTTGTTCTCTTCCTGTCGGGCGGCCTGAGCCGCGGGCATCGGATCGGGACGATCCGCCTGGATTTCCTCCTCTGTGCGCTCCATCGGCTGGCCGTCCACCAGCTTATAGCGTGGAATGCCGTCCGTGGTGTAAATTCCCCCGGAAAAATAGTTACCTTGAGCGTGGTGGTATCGGTCACCTGCTCCGTTGTCAATGGCAACCCATTCATCAGGATTGGCCAAAAATGCGGATGAGTTTATTTTGACTATACATCCTCTTTCGTTTAACTTTACATAAACTGTGTATGTTTCTTTTTCCACTATTGATGCCTCCTTTTTACAGGTCAGCTGAAATGTCCAAATAGTCTCCAGCATTCCACAATTGTGCCAAAACGGGAGTTCCGGGTGTTCCGCCTTCTATTGAAAGCTGCATTAGCAACAAATTGTAGTCTTTTGCAATTGCTGGTTGCCCCACTATTTCACTGCACTTTATCGCGCTTTCCCCAGTCCCGAATTGAGACCACAGATATATTTCTCCATTTAGCGTTGTAGTTGGAACGCTAATTCTCATGCGGTTTGGAAGCGGGACGAGTATATATGCCACTGTTTCCGTCTGAATATATCCAAAGCCAAAAAAGCCATACTGCTCTGAAAGCCTTACATGATAGAACATACATTTGCTCAACCTGTTTTGGTACCATTCATCGTTTTGCGTAAATTTGATGGTTTTGCCGTTTTTTTGATATGCCAGTGTTTGGGTTGCCCCTTTTTCCAGTTTTGCAGCAACAAATGTTTCCCCAGAGCCAGTAACGCTGAATATTGCAGCACTATCATCGTATGTGCAACTTACAATCCCAGTAGTTGTAAGTGCTGTGGCGGAGTACACAGTTCCAATGGGGTTTGGGAGTATTTGAGCAATTGTTCCGTTTAACACCAATCCCGACGGAGTAATTTTCACAGTTCCGGACACAAGTTTCCACCTGTCAATAAAATATCCAGGAAAACTAATGATGCCAGACGTTCCAAACTGGTTAACGGGATTTACAAAATCCGCATTGTCTAATTCATTTAGTTCTACCCCTGCCCCCAAGTTATTCAGCGCATTCTGTACGTCTCCCGCTCCAGTGCCGCCGCCAGACACGGGCACAATATCTCCCGCTCCATACAAATCAGAAAACGCCGCTCCCAGCTCCTGGGCCGCTTGCTGGGCGGCGTTTACCTGCTGCATGAGATAGTTGTACCCGTGCTGCTGTGTGAGACCCACATCAGTGCCCTGTGGGCCGATGGTCTGCCCATAGGTCCAGTTTTGAGGCAGATCCTGAGGCAGGGGCACAGTAATAGGATTATCCGCCATTGGAAATCACTCCTTCCGCTACGGGGATCGTGTGTTTCAGCACCGTAGAGCCGGTGACCGGGATGTAGACATTGGATGCGGTCAGTACATTGCTGTCTGCGTCCAGTAGCTCCAGCTGGTCGATCTCCGCCGCCTGCTCCTGTGTCACGGTGTAGGTGATGGTGAGAGTGGACCCGCTCACCTGTTTGTTCAGATCCGGGATGACGATGGAGCCGTTTACCCGGGCGGACACCACATCCCCCGATACAAAATTGGCCACGCCGGTGAGCAAAGCCGTTTGGATAGATGGTGTGGCTGCCGTTTTAATCACCCCCTGGGGTACTTCGCTGGCGAATGGAAGCACGCCAAGCCCCCATCCGCCCAGGTTATAGTTGTAAATCAGCTGCGAGAGGTCAATGGTCTCAGACAGCAAAAGGCCCGAATTGATCAGCGGCGTGTTGACATAGACGATGTGGGCCGGTTTGATGCGGTTGATGGTCACGGCCACCTCTGTGGCGTAGGCCTGATTTTCCGCGCTGCTCTCGATGTACAATGTGTAGTTGGTATAATCCATGGTGGCCGTCCACGCGCCGGGCCCAATGAGCTTATCCAGCCGCTGAGCCAGAAACTGCATAGTGTACGGGGGGCGGGTGGAGATGCGGTTCAGGAGACGGGATCGCCGGAAATCCAGGGTTTGGTTTGGCGCGGGCGTGATGCGGAAGATCTGCTCCCACTGGCTCACCGCACCGGCGTCCATGGTTTGGAAAAAGAAGTTGTCCCCAACCGCCACAATCTCCTGGGCCAGGGCGGCAAACTGGGATTCCTCTGTGCCGCAGATCTCCTGGTAGTCCAGGATATTGCGGTACCATGGCGGGAGCAGCGCCAGCAGATCATAGTCCAGTTCCGGGTTACTCACTGAGCGTCACCGTCCCCAATACAGGCACCTGCTGAGATGCCCCAGTCTCCGTCAATGCGAGATCCGATGTGCCCCCGTTCAGTTCCACATTGGTCGCGTTGACCACTCCCGTGGTCCCGATGATAGCGGCCAGGACCCGGGCCAGATATACGTCCGCCGAGTATTCCACCGTGGTGGTGCCCAGCTGCGTGCCCCAGCCTTGGCGCACCGTGAGCAGATAGCTCCCAATGGACGCCTCCACCAGCGGCTGCACCTGCTCCAACTCATACCCGGCGGCCAGGGTCAAGGTGGCCGACACATTCACCGTCACTTCTGTGGGGGTGCTGATGGTGACCTTTGCACCGATGGGTGCAAGGCCCAGCCCCAGTCCCTGGGTTGGCGGGTCGATGGCATTTTGCACATTCTCCACCAGCTCCGGAGATGCCGGGGAAAAATCCGCTCCCAGGATGGAACAGGCCACTGTGCCTCCTCCGTTCCAGGTGGGATACACCTGCACCGCTCCCACGCCGTCAATGTCCCGGATGGCTTCCCGGTATGCGGCGATATTGCCTGCAAAAGGTTTCTCATTCAATGCCTGAATCAGGCGGGCGCGAAGTTCGCTGTCCGTCTCCGTATCATCGCCGGGAATCAAAATGTCCGTAATTTGAGCCGACGTCAAGCCAGGAATAGCGGTGATGGGCAGGATCGGTCCGGTGTAGTCGTTCCCGATGGTACCGGGGGCCTCCGCCGTCAGCTGGTACTGGTTGGCTTCCCCAGCGGCGGCAGTGACCGTGAAGTTGATGCTGTCCGCCCCGTTCTGGGTGGAGAACCGTGCTCCGATGGGAACAGCCATGTTAAAGATACCCAGCCGGACCGCCGGTGACGCCTGATAGCGGGAGATGCCGCCCAGGGGAGCAAGCAGATCCAGAGCCGCACCCACAGCGGTCTGTACAAAGGCCTGCTGCTGCACCTGATTGAGGGACAGGTAGAACCCCTCGAACACATATGCGGCGGGGCCCAGAGCGGTGGGAATGGGCGCGGTGTCCCGTTTATCGTATGTGTCCGGGATGTCGTCCAACATCTGCTGCAAAATATTTGCGTAGGTCTGCGCAGAAAAGTCGATCATGCGGTGTTCACCTCCACAGTGGTGGGAATATCACCATAGACGGTATTGACGGTAAGGGTGGCCGTCATAGCGTCTCCGGCGATGGTATAGGAGAAATTGGAGATTCCACGGATTCGATCATCCATCAGCAGGGCGTCCTTCATGCGGCGCTGGAGCTCTGCCGCCACGTATCCGGGATCCTGTCCGATCAGGCCGTTCCACTGCATCCCGGAGTATGGCGAATAGATCTGCCATCGGAACCGCTCTACATGGAGGATAATGTCCACAGCCTGCTTGACTGCCTGGTATCCGTCCACATCTCCCTGGATGCGCTGGGTGTCCTGATTGATAAACCAGGTTTTGGAGGGTTGCTGCACAAAGGAGACGCCATTGGACAGGTTTACCCCCGTGTTTTCCGGTAATACAGCCACTTACCCACCTCCAAATACACGGGACAGCACAATGTACTTTTGCCCTCTCTGGACGCGGAGCAGCAACACGATGTCCCCCACCTTCAGTCCACGGTTCAAAATGGTATACCCATCCTCCACGGGCAGCTGCTCACCGTTTTCGATGCACGGCGTGGTACCCTGGATCTTCTTCTCGATGACCGCGGAGGTCAGATACAGGATGCTTTCCCGGAGTGGGGCCATGGCGGTATTGATGGTGATTTCCAGAGGAGAGACTCCGGTCACCGTTCCCACCCGGAGATCCGCCGGCTGAGATGATTTCAAATTGTCCTGGATCATCTTGTTCAAAACATCTCTCAGTTCCATTTCAAATCACCTCAGATGGCAACGGTTTCAAAGTCCATGGTATGGACGTCATTTTCCCAGGTGTGCGTGACCTTTTCCAACAGCACATATTGGTCCAGATTGATGTCTCCCAGGTTTTGTACCTTCATCAACACCATCTGCCCGGCCCGCAGCCCCGGAACACCCAGGCTGGATACCTTCAACGTCCGCATCCTTCGGTTATAATACTTCAGGCTGGCGGCCGCCTGGGCTTTTGCCTGTGCGTCGTTGACTGCTCCGTCAATGGTTTGGTACATCTGAAGGAATCCCCACTGTCCAATGGTATTGGAGTCCTGGGCAATAAACACATCTGCCCGCCCGGTGTCCTCGTTGGGCCGGGCCAGCTTGAT
The DNA here is from genome assembly GCA_900553135.1 of uncultured Eubacteriales bacterium. Classification (GTDB taxonomy): domain Bacteria; phylum Bacillota; class Clostridia; order Oscillospirales; family Oscillospiraceae; genus Lawsonibacter. The sequence continues at coordinate 7,386 of USCO01000006.1, forward strand.
GGAGTTATAGGTCTGCTCGTCGATGTCAGTCTTGTAGGTGTAATCCAGCAGCAAGGACTTGTCCCCGATCAGCACATTGGAGATCATATCTTCCGGCTTTTGCAGGGCCACGCCGTTGCCGTCATCGTAAAACACATAGATATCGCCGGTATTGAGCAGGGTCTGCTGGACGGCGCTGCCGATGATGTCTAGGCAGCTTTGATCCTCCTCTACAACGGACGGGATACGCCATCCCGTGTCGGCAATGGCTCCCACATCCACCTGCAGATCCGCGGCGATTTGCCGGATAATATCCCCGGCAGTCTGGTCGTAAAACCCATAGGATGCGTTGGCTTTAAAGTAACGGAGCCGGTCACGGCAGGTGACCTCGATCACCCCCCACCGGTCTTTGCTTTTGGTGAACACCCAGCCGTAAAACTGCATCTGCCCATCCACCGAAAATCTGACGATGTCGCCTTCCGTGAAGGACAGGCCGCCGTTGGCGTTTACGGTGAAGGTAAAAGTCCCCGGGGAGCCGGTACGGTTGGTGGTCCACGTGGCTTTCTGGGTACATCTGGACGCATCCCAGATTCGCCCGCTGGTTTTGTTGGCAATCAGCAGTTCCGTTTTCACGACGTCACCACCTGCAATGCTGACTTTTGCATCCAGCCCAGGGCGCCCCCGCTTTCGGTAGTGACATGGACCGGGTACGCCCTGGATCCGTCCACAATACGGGACACCAGTACCCGGCGGCCATTCCCGTTTCCGTGGGGCTCATCCCCATAGCTGGAGTAATAGTAGGGCCCGTTGGCCACACAGGTGCATCCCACATACAGCTGCCCCTGGGGAATGTCTCTGCTCTGCTGTGTGGTTGCGGTAGCAGGCTGGCCGGCAGCTGCACTCTGCTGTACCTGCAACTCCTGCGGGGAATAGTCCCGGTATTCCTTCAACTCCAAGTCGTAGTAGAAGTCCCCGGTCTCTCCGCCCCGCTCCTCATAGGAAAAGCTGGTCACCAGCACCTGAAACCCCGTGTCCTCCGTCATAAACGGCGTGCCGTCCTCGTAGTAGCGCACCGGGGTGTATGTGATGACCGCCTTGTCATCCATGGCTTTCTGGAAAAACTGGATGTAGAACTCGGGCGGCTGAAATCCGTTGGCAGTCAGCACGCCGGGGAAGGGCCGCCCGGGGAAGAACTTAGAGATGGTGACGGTCTTTTGCTTGGGTGTCCTGGGCACCATAATGGGGCCGATGCCCAGGACGTTGTACTCTCCGTTGTCGGTCTCCTGGGCCACGGGGAGCTTATCCGGGTTGACCGGGAGCCGGATCACAGTGCTGTCCCGGGTGAAAAACAGCCCGAAATTATTTGCCATAAATCCGCCCCCCTTTAGTACGCGGTGTTTCTGGTGGAACCGGCGGCCACCTGCTCCAGGAGAATATCCCGGATGGTATCCGCCAGGCTCTGACGGTCGGCGGCGGTGTTGCCGGTGTTCTGGCCGTTGACAATGATGGTCGGGGTCTGAGAGGTCAGATTGATGCGGTTGACGTAGCGGCGTTCGGCCATGTCCACCAGAGACTTGAGGTCTTCCTCAGACATACTGACGGACTTTTCGATGCTGCCCACGCTTTCCTTCAGATCGGCCATCTGGTCATAGGTTGGGATTTGCGCAGCTGCCACGCTGTACCCTCCCACATTTCCAAATGATCCGCCGGAAAACAGGTTGCTGCCCCAGTTGTAGCCGGTGTTGAACGCCGCATTCAGGTCGATGTTGTCATAGGTTTTGAAATACTCCACCCACCCCGCCTTGTCCTTGGCCGTCTGGGATGCGCTTTTCACCTGGTTGTAGAGGCTGTCGATTCCGCCGGTGATGCTGACTTCCACGCCCGGGATGGCGTTTACCAGGTTTTCAATCCCGTGCGCCACATTGGAGATATACCCCAGCACCGTGGTGGCCATGTCATAAAACAGGATTTTGATTGCGGCCACCGGATCATTTGCGAAATTCATGAGGAAGTTTCCGAACGCGGAAAACATGTTGATCATGGGGATCACAGTCCCGTTGATGACAAAGGCCCCCAAGGAAAGAAACGCGCCTGCAATGATTCCGGTTGCGGACACGCTCTCCCCCGTCAGGGCGTTGTATGTCGCCACCAGCATATAGACCGCGCCGATCACCAGCACGATGGCCAGCAGCGGAGGCCCCCATGTGGTAGCCATAAACGCCTTCAGCATTTTTTGGGCATTTGCCAGGGTATTGGTGGCGCCGGTGCAGATATTGACCCAGTTGGCCGCCGTGACAAAGACCAGGAAGGCCGCCCCCGCGGTTCCTACAATGGGGATCAGCAGATCCAGATTGTTGGCCGTCCAGTTGATGGCGTCCAAAACAGGCTGCGTGGCCATAATGGCCGTGTTCTGCACAGAGGTCCAAACCTGTCCCCAAGTCATGGGAATCTGCTCAAATTTCGCGTTGGTCTCCTCTGCGGCGGCAAACAAGGCGTTTTTCACTACCTCTGCCGTGACCTGGCCTTCCGATGCCATTTCTCTCATTTGGCCAGTGGTAACCCCCATATATTTCGCAATGCTCTGGGCAATGGTGGGTGTCTGCTCCAGGATAGAATTCAGCTCCTCACCCCGCAGCACACCCGAGGACATGGCCTGGGTCAGCTGGAGCAGGGCGGCGTCTGCCGCCTGTGTGGATGCACCGGAGAGTGCGATCTGTTTGTTGATTTGCTCCGCAAAGTCCACGATTTCGGCGCTGCTGTTGAAGGCATTTCCGGCCAGGGTGCCCAGCTTGGAAACCAGCTCCGCCGTCCCTTGATAGGCTCCTCGGGACCGCTGTGCCGATTCATAGATCATCTGGTTCAGCTCTGCAGTGTCTTGCAGTCCGTCGTTCATCATATCCAGCCGGGCTTTGGTTTGGGTCATGGTATCAGACAGATTGACAAAACCAGTTACCGTTCTCATACCAAGGTAAGCCCCGGCCAGCCTTTTCACTTCGCTGATCAGGCCGCCGGTGGACTGTTTCAACAGATCCTGCTCCGCTCTTTGCCGTCTGAGCTCTTCCGTTTGTGCCCTGGACGCTGCCGCAGCAGCCCTGGATGCCTCCGCCTGTGCTCTGCTTTGTGCTGCACTTGTCCGATATGCGGTGGCCTGTGCTCTGGCGGAAGATGCCGCGGCGTTCATGGCCGCACCCTGAATACGGGAGGCCGCTGTGGCCCTGGTAGCCGCTTCTCGGACTTCTCTGGTGCTTGCGGCCGCATCGGTTCCCAACCTGATATATTGTGTAAACGCCGCGCTGAATTGATCCTCCAGCGTCAGGATTTCCCGAATCGCTGCCACAAAATCACCTCCGGTTCAGCTTTTCTTGTTCTTCTGCACGGTTTATCATGTCACGCAAAGCAAACGCCGTGACGAGTCGTTTTTCCCCCGCGGGGAGGGAATCATACTGGGACGGGGGCCAGCCGTGGTTGACAAAGCAGTAATAGGCCACCAGCGTTTCCAGATCCAGGCCGCCCCCGTAGATCAGTTTTTTACGTCATCGTCCTGAATCTGGGTCGTGACCTTGGAGAGCCCGGTGATTTCTGCCACCAAATTGTTAAACTCTCCCGCCAGGAGCATTTTCACCGCCACCATATTGGGACTGACTACGCCGTAAGCGTCACACAGCTCCTTGCTGGAGAGATCAGGCTCTACGGTTGCGGCCACAACCAGACGGCGGACAAAGTCCTCATTGTCCAGATACTCCATGCGCTGGCCGTTTTTCAGCTCCACCCGGGTGGCCGCCTTGGCAACGGCTTCGTTTTCCTCCTGGGTCAGAGCGCGGATCTTGAAGGTAGCGGGCTTGCCCTTCTCATCCAGGAACCGGTTGGAGACCACCACCTCTTTCTCAATGACGGTGGTGATGGGGTGCAGAAATGCGGAAATCGTGCTCATACGTCCTCCTTACTGGCCCACGTTGGTGGGGTCGTTGAATTTCTGGATCATGCCCACCCTGGTGTAGGCAAAGTTGAAGTCATAGGCCAGCATGGACTGGTCGCTGTCCAGGATGGACAGGGGAATATCCCCTGTGAGATGGCAACCGTAATAGGCCCCAATCTGGTTTCCCATGCTGACGGTGGGATCGGCGTTGTTGATCTGGATGTCGAAATACTCCACCACACCGTTCTGGATGTAGTTCAGGACCATGTCCCGGAACATGTTAGAGCCGTTGGAGCCATAGTAGACATTGCCCTTGGCCGTCAGCTTGATGCCGCCGGGTTTGTCCTGAATGAGGCGGGTACCAACACATTTCATATCCGAGGACTGGATCCCGCCCGTGGTCTGGATGTTCTTAAAGCCCACCAGCTCCACGTTTTTCCCGTTTCTGGTGACGTACGCGGTGCCTTCCGCACCGTTTACGGCGTCACGCTCCAGTAAAAACATTGTTTTCCCTCCTTACGAGATCTCGACGGTCATGTAGATCTTCTCCACGCTGTCCAAAGCCTGGACGGCTACCGTGACCACAATGGCGTCGATGTCGTTGCCGGGCAGCACCGCTACATCATCCGCCGTAAAGTTCTGGATTCCGTTGTTGGCCTGGATCTCCTGCAGGTAGCCCACAATGACCGCCTTGAAACGAGCCTGGCCGGCGGCGTTGTTGTTGACCACGCCGATGAAACTGGCAGAGAACTGGGCATAGATGTCGTTGGCGATGGTGGCCATCAGGCGGAACACCCGGTTTTTCCGGAATGCCTTTCCGGCGTCCTCCGTGAAGGTGGTCAGGCTGTTGATGTCCTGCATCACCTTGACCACGCCGTCCTCCGCAAACAAGACGAATTTTCCCGCCTGGACCTGCTGGATTAACTGGGCGTTGGTCTGCATGGTGGTGGCCACGGCGCCGGGGTACTGGGCATAGGTCAAAGACTGATTGTACAGTGCGCCGGCGGATGCGCCGCCCGCCCACCAAGTCACCTGCTGCGGCGTCAGCTGAGTGCCGTCGGACAGAGTGGCCGGGCTGTTGACGTTGATGATGTACTGGGTGTTGGGATTGGTCACCTCGGCGGCCACCAACTGGCAATACTGCCCGTTCTCCTCGTTGACCCGCTGGATGAAGGACTGGACGGCGGTAAGCACGCCGCTGTCCTCTCCGTCGTAGATCATCACATCGAACTTGTAGGGCTCAATGGCCGTGAGATAAGTGGAGTATGCCGCGCTCTGCACGGTTCCGTCCTTGCCGCTGGTCAGGGCCTGTCCAGTAGAGGCGGAGAGTGCTCCGCTCCCGCTCCAGGTGACCCAGTCGTTGGCCACCAGATCGTCCACGTTGGCGCCGATCTGCTGGTCCACCACATTGCCATCCACCACGGTGGATACCTGGAAGGAGCTTTCAGGCTCGGTGAGGGCGGTGACAATAATGGTAATGTCATTGCCCCGGACCCCGGGATACAGGGCGGTGGCCGTCAACTCCCCAATGGTTGCGGTGGCCTGGGCGGAACCGGACGCGGTGGGCCGATAGAGCAGCAGCTTCGTGGGCGGATTGGTGCGGTCGGTGCCCAGGAAAATCTGCCGGATAAACAGGTTTTCCGGCGCGGTAATGTCATAGCCGGTGATGGGCGTCAAATCCATATCCGGCGTGACCTCCGTCACCTGGGCCACAGGTCCCCAGGACATGGGCTCACAGATGGTTACGATGCCCCGCTCCCCTACGGTCAGCCCCAGGGCGGCCGCACTCTTAAAGCGGATATAGACGCCGGGCAGGACTTTGTTTTGTGTCGTCCAGGTGCCTCCAGCCATGGTCAATCATCTCCTTTTTCAAAGAAGGCCTTGACCGCTTTCCGGGCCTCGGCCAGTGTATATTCGTCATTGCACAGGACTACCGCAAGGAAGTCCCGCTGGTATTTCTGGAACTCCGGGGCCATCAACAGGGCTTCCCGGGTAAATTTTTTAACCGCCATTGGTCACATCCTCCTGATAGTCCATGGCTTCCATGGGCGTCCCTGTTTCCGGCTGAGACACCCACACCTGCAGTTCAAACTTGTAGTGCATGGCGTCCTTGTCAATGTTCCATTTCCGCTCATAGGTGCGCAGCAGGACCGTCTCCTCCGTGGCGCCATCGGAATACGGGAAGGTCTCCATGATGAGATCCAGGGCCTCCGCCGCCTGCTGATACTGGGCCTGCAGCTCGGGCAGGTTGTAGTCCAGCAGATAGGTGATATCCATACCAATGGTCCGCAGCCACCGGCCGCTGGGTTGTACCTTGATATCGCTGTACCGCTGCTGCAGGAACATGCAGGGTGGTGTGGTCCCCTGTTGGTTGGGACCTTCCGCGCAGGTCACCCCGGGGAAGTAGGGGGCAAAGTAGGCAGACAAGGATTGGGCGATGGTGGAAATTGTGAAATTCACTCGAACACCTCCCCAATGTCCTCCAGTTCGCTTTTCAGCGTTTCCCGGTAAACCTTTTCAGCCTCATCTACCATGTGGAGTCCGGGAACGTAAGCCGTTTTGGTGCCCACTACAAGGCCCACCTCTTTGCTCGGGTCATACTCCAGTGCATCGGAATAAGGATTGATGTACAGCCCCGGGACAAAATGCCGGTCCATGCGGTGTCCGTCATTCACATAGGATGCGTATTCCTTGTCGTTATTCAATCCGGTGGTGTACCGGTTTCCTGAAACCTCTGGGCTGGTTTTGCTGTCCGTTGCCCAGTGCTGCTTCATCTCTCCGCTGCGGGTATTGGTCCCACTCAGATCGTCCTCGGTGGGCGGCGTGAGCTCTGCGGCTTTTTCCACTGCCCGGAGGGTGGCATTTTCACAAGCGCTTGTGATTTTGCGTTGCACATCCGGCAGTCTGGCCTGGAGCTGCTGAACCCTCATTTTAAGGGTCAGTTCCACCGGAAATGCCCCCTTTCACCCGCTCCATTTGGAGCAGCCGGATTTCTTGGTGTGCCAACCCGGGGAGCACCGCACCGAATGGCTCAAAATACTGGTTTGGGTCCGCCGCAAAGGCCCGGATGTCCGGAGCAGACTTTCCCAACCGTGCGCCCCTGTGGATAATCAGCTGGTCTCCCGCCTGAATGTCCACGGAAGTATCACACATCAGCCGATCAGCCTGTTTGACTTGGGCCGCCGCCTGATCCATATTGATGGGCTGGTTGTCACTCTGGTAGATCCTGCACGGGATGGCGGTATACAGCTGCTTCCTTTCCTGTTTTGTCAGGTTGTTGGTGACGGTGGACACCACGCGCCAGATATCAACCGTATCGGTGTACCAGTTCTGAAAGTTCATGGTTCACCTCAAATCACATAGGAGCCGCCCATACCAACCAGCTTGGCCCGGTTGGCCAGCATCTGGCCGTAGGTGGTGGCGTTTAGGTCGCCCCATTCCTCCGTGCCCTTGGTGATGGCTGTGGTGTCGTAGGAGACGCTGGAATCTCCCAGGGTAGCAGACTTTACCACGCCCACTAAAGCCCCTGTGGCGGCCGCCTGCGCCGCCGAGGGGCTGTTTTCCGCATAGGTGCGGAGATACAAGGTGGCGTAGTGCGCTACATACAGCCCGGCGCCGTATCGCCAGGATTCCAGCCATTTGTCCGGCAGGATGCATGCATTCGCCATGGAAACAAACTCTCCCAGCATGGTCGCCGGCACCAGGCAAGTGCCATCAGGAGAATAAAACTGCGGGAAGTCCTGCTGGAACATTTCCGCTGTGTAGTTGCCCTGGCCTTTGGCAATGTTTGCAGCTGTGGCCCGGACCCCAAAAAACTGTGTATTTCCATAGAACATCCCGCAGTCCTCCTTTCTTACTCTCCGGCCTCTTCGTCCGCGCCGGGGGTGGGCTCTTCATCGGAGTCGGGGGCGGTCTTATCCGCTTCCCCGGCCGTCTTTCCCTTTTTGCCCTGGCTCTTGGCCCGCTCCTTCTTTTCCTTGGCCGCCTGCTGGGCAGCGTCCATGTCCTTATCCTTGGCGGTCTGGCTGGCAACGATCTTGCCGGCGGCCACCTGGCGCTGAAACTGCTTGGTCTTGGCCACCCAGTCGGGCACCTGGCCCATATAGCCGTTGGGGGCATAAAAGGTTTCTCCGTCCGGCCGGCGGAACAGCACAGCCTGTTTGGTCATCACAAACATGTCTTTTCCCTCCTATCAGGTGTCGCCGCCGATCTGGTCCCAGTAGGTGATGGTCTGGGGATACATCACCTGGGGCTCAGACAGATTGGCCATAAAGGCGGTGTCGTAGCAGACGTTGGCCACGTTGGGGGCGCTCATGATGCGGGACAGGGGGACCAGTTCGTCCGCCTTCAGGTACCGCTCATCGTTGACATACACCACCATGCGGTCGGTGCCGCCGGTGCCCGCTCCCTTACACCACTGGGTGGCGCCGATAAACAGATCTCCGCCGTTCTTGGCGGCAATGTTGTTCTCCATGATGTAGTCATAGATGGACTTGGTCGCCAGGTCAGACATGGGGGTGTTGAGGATGTAGTTGTACTCCTCATAGGGCAGCAGAATGTGATTGGGGATGGCCGCGTTGTCATAACCCGCCTGCTCCCAGGTGGTGATCAGGGCAGTGTTGACATCGGCCAGGATCTCGGCCGGGGTCTTCCCCTTCCAGTTCCCGTTTCCGCTGGCGCCGTCGGCCACAGTAGACTCGGTGGCGTTGGGATTGTTGATGATGCCGGTGTAGCCATACTCCTCCAGGCCCACATACATGTTCTGGTCCTGGTGCTTATCAAAGACCGTGCGGACACCGTCCTGGAGCAGCTGGTCCAGACTGCGGCCAATAAAGTTGGCCCGCTGGAGATCCTGGAACATCACCCGCAGAGCTACGGCAAAGGTATGGGCCTTGTACACGCCCTTCTCCACGTTGGCCTGGACGGTGGGGATCCCATTGGCGCCGCCCGCCTGGACAGGCGAGGAACCGGAGCCGCCGGTAATGCCATAGGCCACAGACATGGCGGACACATAGTCCACCCAGCCGCCGCCGGTCTGGATCACGATGTCACGGGGATAGGTCACCGAGGTCAGGGGCTTGCGGATCATGGGGTCCCGCTTCTCCAGCTCGGAAACCAGAAATGCGCCGTTGGATTTGATGCCCGCGGCGTCCATAGTGGGCACAGCACCCGAAACAGGAGCCGCCCCGGTGAATTTTACGACACCCGCATTTACGGTGCCGACGTTCTGGAAACTCATAGATGTACCTCCTTTTAGGCGTTGTTGCGGGTCAGGATCACCAGCTCGGCAATGCCGTTGGCATCGGGGGCGCCGCCCCACTGCGCATTGGTCAGCTTTACCACATTTCCGCTGTCGTCCTCAGCCTCGAAGCCACCCACCACAGCGGTCTCATAGCTACCATTGACAGTAGTACGGACATACACCGCGCCGCCCAGGGCAGGGGTGCCCCGCTGGCAGTACACCTGGATGGAGCCGCGCTGGAATACGCTGACGGGATCGCCGGGGCTATACTGCCCCTGACTCTGCTCCAGGTAGGTGAGGGAGCTCTTCAGCTCCTGACCGGCCACGCCCACAAACTGCTCGGCGGTGGCGCTGGCGCCCATCTGCACCACATCGGTGCCGGAATAGACCAGCGGGGCGCCGAAGGGGATAGGCGCGGAGCCGCCGGCGGGGCGGGTATTGACGATCATATCAGGCTGCCGTGCATAGGAACCGGCAAAGCCGGCGGTCATAGCGGTGCCAATGACCTGGGGATTCAGTCCAGCCATTTGTTAGCCCTCCTTGTTTTTTTTGTGGGGATTGCGGGCCGCGTAGGCGCTTTCCGCGTCTGCGCAGACCTGCTGGAAGTTGTTGCGCTGCGCATCCTGGGCAGCTTTCCGGGCACTGTCCTGGGCGGCGTGCATGATGTCTCCCACCAGGTTGGGGCCCTTGATAGTGGACAGCAGGGCATCCACCACGCGGGCGCGCTCCTTCTTGTCCTGGATGGCAGCCACGGCAGGGCGCACTCTTTTCAGCAGCTCCACAGCGGCATCCTTGGCCGCGGGAGACATGCAGCCGTCCTCCATTTCCTCGGCGGGGACGGTGACAGCGGCCTCGGGGTCCTCTTTCTTGCCCGTCAGCTTCTCCACCATCTCATCCAGATCGCTCTCATCATGCAGGGGATGCTCCCCCCGGCCGCCGCGGCTTTTGGCCTCCAGCAGCTCCAGGATGCGGTCCAGCTTGGCTCCCAGGTCGTCGCCCTTGGGGGCCCGCTCCACCATCACATCCTTCGCGGGTTCTGCCTCCTGCGCCTTGGCCTGGCCGGGTTCGGCGGGGGCCTCAGCGGGTGCGGCATCCAGCGCGGTGGCTGCGTGGGTCACCAGCTCGTTCAGCTCTTCCTCGGATGCGTCCTTAGCCGCCATACCAAAGGCGGTCAGGATTGCGTGGGCAAACTTGCTCATAGTTTTCTTCCTTCCCTTCTCCGCCTCAGGGGCGGCGTCTTTTATTGCAACATCGTGGCCAGCACGCCCTCTATGGACGACTGCCACGTGATTGCCGCGGATTCTTTGCTGCTTGTATCCGTCCCCATCCGGGACGTAGTCGCACAGATACCCACAGGAGACTTCTCTGACTACATGGTTTTCCACATCGGAAGCCAGTCCCGGGTCCTTGATGTACAGGTCTGCCACTGTGTTGTCTCCCACCCGGCGCACGTTCTGGACATGCCCTTTGGAATAGGCTGCCTGATTCTCCGGCGTCAGGTTTTCAGGCGGGTGCCCCTGGGTAATGTCTTTGCCCTCAAAAGAGGCAATTGCCGCCGGGTCAAACACATCTTCCGGGTATCTGTGGACAATGACCACCCGGTCAGGGTCTCCGTCCAGCTGCAAGTCTCTGGCGCTGTATTCCTGGTCTCCCACGCGGTTGATGGGCACATCATGGCAGATCAGATACCCTTCCGGGGTCCGGGTCATGTGGGGGCTGATTCTGGCCCCGTAGTATGCAATGGCCATCACTCCACCCCCGAAACCAACGCGGCGTAATCCACAGGGTTACCGGTTACTTTGGAGATCAGCTCCGCTACATGGGCAATATGGTCCGTTTCATCGGCCAGCAGCTCTAACAGCACAGGGATGTCTCCCGTGGGCGCCACCGCCATGGTGGCCGCATAGGAACGGGTGGCTTCGATCTCATCCACCAGATTCTTTTGCAGCAGTTCCAAATAGTCCATTTCCATCACCTCTCAGGCAAATAAAAAAGGGGCCAGCCGCTGATTATCTCTCAGCAGCTGACCCCACTCGGTCCTTCCCGCCCACCACTTAGGGCGAGGAACAATATTTACTTTACAGGCTCCCTCCGGATCCGTACCACCTTGACTCCGTCTTTCGTCGGAATTACCTCGGCGCGGTCACCCCGGGCCAAAATCGATTCGATGGCTTTAATGGTATCAGGTTTCATGGTTTTCCCTCCAGCAAGAAATAAACTTCCCCCGTACGAACAGGTTCCGGTGGTCTGATCGATACCAACACTTCATCTCTTGCAAACTCCACGGAAATATAAGTTTCAGGCACTCCGGTTTGTTTGGAAACAAGGGATTTTAAAACGTTTTTTGTGTCTTCCTGTGATCTTTCGTGAATCAAAAGTATTTGACTTTGCAAATATTCACGGTATTCTCTGGCCGAAATTGACCTTGCGTATTTTCCAGGAGTGTACCGGCTCAAATCACTCACTTCCGTTTTCCTCCCTATACATCCGCTCCCAGCCTTTATACTTTTCATCCCCCGCCATTTTGTGTTTCTGGAATGTGGCAAAGGTTTTGGGAGCCTTGTCTCCCAGGGTCATGCGGTACTTCTCCCACTGCCGGTAATCTTGCAGCCACTTTTCCCTGGCCCGCTCCTTTTTGCGGTATGCCTCAATCTGCTTTTTGTTCCTTGGATCCACTGTGAAGGGGTTTTTCTGTGGATTGGAGAAGTCTTTGATTTTCTGGATTTCCTCCTCACTTCGGCCTGCCGGCGTCCATGGAAGCAGTACATGCAGACAGTTTGGATGGATATTGAGGTAGGTGTTGGATAAGTCGCTTGGACCGCTGGCGTCTATTTTTCCAAAGGCATCGGCCAGCGGTGGAAAGTCCGGGTCGGTGCCGCTTTTGGAGTACACCCGTCCTTCAAAGGGTGCGCACAGGGCGCAGGTCGTGCCATGGCTGCTGATTTTGTAAAGGTCGTGTCCCGGATCTGCGCTCAGGACAGACAGCACTTCCGCCTGCCTGGATGTGGTTCGGGTCACCATGGAGCAGTAGGTGTGCAGCCCCCATTTTCGTCCAGCCTTATCCGTAAACGCGGTGATTCCTTCCCGCCGCAGCGCCTTGATAAATTCCGGCACGGCTTTGCTCACTCCCCGGCCGGTGGCCTGCATGGCCGCTACCTGCTCCAAACCCACCTGGCGGTATACATCCGGCTCTATACGGCCAAGGATGGCGCTTTGCACGGTAGCCATGGACGTCATGGCGGCTTCGGTGATTTCTCCCATGAGCTGCTGTGTGAGCCGCTGGACAATGTCCATCTGCTCTCCGGTCAGCGCTGCGGCATTGGTATAACCGGCCACGTGCTTTTCCACGGTCTCCGGGATCTCCAGGATTTTACGCGCTTCCGGGACCCGCACATAGAACTGTTTTTCGATCATACGGGGAACGTATTCCCAGGCATCGTTTTCCATCTTGCGCAGGATCCCCTGAACCCGCTCCAGAGCGGCCACGGCGTGGTAGTCCACCAGTCCCATGGAACGCAGCCGCCCGATCTCGTTGATAATGTCCGTCTCCGCCTTCAGGTAGATGGAGACCAGCTTTTCCAGCTCTTTGGCGTTTGGGGCACGCTTCAGCGTCGGCACCTTCCATCACCTCATTCAAGGCCTACCAGAGGGTCACGCAGCGCAGTCACATCCTGAAACGACATTCCCTTGCTGGCATCGATCTCGTCATCGGAAATGCTTCCAAACATGCCTGTCTCGTCCTCCAGCTTTTTCAGTTCCTTCATGGCGGTGGCTTTGTCATAAAGTCCCGCCTGGAATCCCGAAATGTATGCCTCGCTTTTGATCTTTGCAACATCGGCCATTTCTTTGGCCGTGGGCGTCCACAGGGGCGGAAATTCGATTTTCAAGTCATCGGGCACAGCGCCCCATGCTGACATAGCCATCACAGGCAGCAGCCGATCCAAGGCGGGGCGCAGCTTGGCTTCCCGCTGGGCGTTTACGTAATCGTAATAGTTTTTCAGATCACTTTCGCCGGTGGAGTTCATTCCCGCCGGAGAGCGCCCAAACAGCTTCGTCATGGGGTAGTGGCTGGCGCCGCACAGGTTCAGGCACATGGCTTCATACACATCATCCAGTCCAGTGAAGGTAAACTGGGTGTTCTTGATCTGGTCTCCCTTATTGACCAGCTGGTAGCCAAAGTTGGATTTCATCACGGACTGGGCCTGCATCACGCGCCAAAAGCGTTTCTGCTGTTCCGTGGATCCCACGGCCATCAGCTGTTCCAGGTTGTTGACCTCCATGGTGTCGATGTTTGCCCGGAATGTGAGGGCGGCAATATTGGCGCTCACGTTGTCGTGAGCCACCACATCCTTGTACAGGGCCTCCACTTCGGAGGCGCCCCAGTACAGCTCCGCGATCTTCTCCCAGCGCGGAAGCTCCCGCCCGGTAAAGCGAATGATCCTGGAGTGGTGGACTCTGGCCACCATACGCCCCTCTGCGTTGTTGACCATGTAGTATTTCGGCAGGTCCCGGTCCGGGTCTCCCATGTCTGTTACAAGCTCCATGTCCGGGACGATCCCGCTCCACCGGTCCAGGATCATCAGGCCGGCAAAGCTGCCGGGCATGATGGTTTCCAAGTCCAGCGGCTGGTCCAGCATACTTTCCTGGCCTCGGATGAGAATCAGGCCGGCCGCTCCGCCATAGAGCCGTCCCCACCTGAGCCCCTCGTTGAGACTGGCCCGCAGCTGCGTCACCCGCTCCACCCGGGCCAGCTCATCCAGATATTCCGGCGCCAGAGAGCCGCGGAGCTTGTACCACTCCCGCAGCATATCATCCACCATCAGGCCCACGACATTCTGCACCACCCAATTATCCCGGTACAGGGAATTGAGCAGCGCATAGTTATCTGTCATTCTGGTCAGCGGATACTCGGTGGCCTCCAAAGGGGACTGGCTGCCGTAGCCCAGCCGGAACAGAGGATTAGAGAAAGCGTCCAACGTCATCACGCCGGTATTCGGTTGTCCGCCCTTGGGCGTGTTCTTGTTTCGTCTGGACACTATTCAAACCTCCAATCGGGCAAAGAATTTGCAAAGTATCGCAAGGCGTCCGGTCCGTGGTCCCGCTCCTTCAGCGGTTTTTCTTCTCCGTGCTGGCAGGCCTTTTGGTCCCAGAGATATGTCCCCATCTCTCCCAGCAACGGGGTGCAGTTCTTATTGATCCGCAACCGGCCGCGCTGGAGCAGGGTAGATACTCTCCGGATCCCGCTTATGACCTCATTGTCTGCGGCCACTACGTACATTCCCCGGCGTCTCAGGGCCGCAATAAAGGACGCCGCAGACGGGTCCACAATGATGGCGCATTGGTTTTTCCCCATGAACGCCTCCATGTCATCGGCGTATTCTTCATCGGTTTTTTGCCGGCCGCCCTGCTCTTTATCCCGGCTGTCCCACCGGTACTCCCGGTCCACATAGATGGTTTCGGCGTAATCGTAGATATCCAAAAAGACTGTCGGGTTGGCGGTACCATAGTCGCAAGCAATGGTTCGCCCTCCCGAGAAGTGCAGGGATTGGGGCGCTTCCCCGTCTGTGTACGTGTGCTTGTCCGTGTCGAACATGTCATAGATCAGGCCTTCCGACATGACCCAATGTCCCAGGATAAACCGCTCGTAAAACACTCCGGTGTACATGGTGCGGTACCGCTCTCTGGTGGCGTCATCCAATGCCGGGTTGTCATCCATGGTGAAGTGGAGGTGCAGGGCATTGTGCTGCGCCGCCTTCAGGATCCACTCTTTTCGGAACCAATGCTCCGGCCCCTCCGGGTTGCAATTAAACCAGAGCTTGGCGCCAGCCACAGAGCACCGGGCCAAGGCCTGCTCCACAAAGGACCTGGGCATCAGCGCCACCTCATCCAGCAGCACCCCCGCCAGGGTGATGCCCTGGATGAGGGCGGCGGAGGATTCATCTTTGCCGCCGAACAGGTAAAACCGGTTTTCGGTTCCTCCCCTGCGGGCCACAATGACATGTTCCGACCTGTTGTATTGGACTTGGAAATATTCGTGGATGTACCGGATGGAGAGCAGGGGCGTCACAATGTTCCGCTGTACCGCTCCCACGCTTTTTCCGCAGAAGGCAAAGGCGCAGCGGTTGAACCGCTTCATCCCCCACAAGAAAAACGACAGCGACATCACAACCGTTTTCCCCGACCGGACCGCTCCATCACAGATCAGAGCTTCATAGTCCGTGTATGGGAACCGCAGGATTTGACGCTGCTTCTCAGAGAAGCCCATTTTTCAGATCCTCCCTCACGCTCTTGGTGATGGGGTCGTCCTCCATGTCTGCTCCCGCTCCGGAACCAGAATCGAGCTTTGCCCGCTCCGTTTCTGCCTTCAGCTTTTCGATCCGTGCCCGCTGCTCATCGGTGGCCAGGTCCATGTGGTTGGCCAGCCATTCCAGGGCCTTCATGCGGTCGGCCAGTTTGAGCTTAAAGCCGTCTTTCCCCTGGCTGACCTCTGCCAAGATTGTGCCGTCTACCTCCTCCGAGGATTTCGCCCGGACCACGTTCACCGTTTTGGTCAGCGGGACCTTCTTTCCGGTCTCCTCGTCTTTGACCGTGACTGGGCCGTACACGGCCATCACAGGCACCTCTTCCTGGCCGAATTCGACAAAATCTGTAACGTCTGCAAAGGCGATATCCATGTACTTTTGGACGATGTCCGACTCATCCAGCAGCTCCCGGTTGAGGCGTCCCTGTTTCAGCTTTTGAATCTCGTCCTGAATCTTTGGGTTTCTGAGTAACTTGCACCCCTCCACCATGGCAGTGGAGTAGCTGGATTCGTAGGCTTTTTGATATGCCTTTGTGGCGTTAAAAAGCCGGATATAGAGCAAGCAAAATTTTTGCTGCTTAGAGGTAAGATTTTGATTTTCCGTGACCTGCTGGACCTCTTCCCGGACCAGCCGCTCTTTCGGCTTTTCCGAACGTTCGGATTTTTCCCGAGCGTTCGGCCCTTTTTTCGAGCGTTCGCCGTCCCAACTCTGCTCACTCTTCCAGCGGCGCACCGTCCCGGCCGGCACCCCCAGAAGGGACGCGATCTCCACCAGCTTTTTCCCCTGTTTGTACAGCTGCTTTGCCCGTTCTGCCTTCTCGTTGGCCCGCGCCATGGTTCACCACCTCTCCGGTCATTTTTTCTTTTTCATCGGCTGCTATTGCCTTTTACGATATCACACTTTTTCTTTTCCGTGCCCAACCCTATTGGGCACCCCAAAAATTTTTTCTCTGCCGAGCAGATAGTCCGTGGACACCTCCAGGATATCTGCCAGCGCGCAAAGCGTTTCGGTGGATGGGTCAGCCTCCCCCCGCTCATAGACCGCAATCATGTTCTTGCTCAGGCCGCAGAGTTCCGACAGGGTACGGCGCGACATCCCCCGGCGTTCCCTCAGGGTCCGCAAGCGGTGTGGCAAGTATTTATTCATTCCGTCTCCTCCCATGGCGCTGGGCGTTGGTCTGCATGGGCGCCACCCATCTGGTGTACGAGGCGCTGAAGCCGCTCTCTTCGTTCTCACGTACCTCCCGCTCCACAATTCGGACTTCCGGCGGGACCCTCACACCTCCAGCCCGATTGACCGGGATCGGCTTTGTGTACACCGGCTTCTTGATCCCGGTGCTGTTTTTCCAGGCTCGCTTCCCGTTTCCGTAGCCTGCGTTCTTGATCATGTACCGCGCAATCCCCGTGTAGTCCCCGGTGGCATCCAGCCGCCGGTAGGAAAACTGGTCCGCCGGCCAGTGCTCTGCGATCGTCTCCCAGTCCATGGGAGGGAGGACCAGGTGGTGGTGCAGCCGGCACGGTTTTCCCGTCTTGGAACTCCGCTCCCCGTTTGCCCAGAAATATACCAGCTTTTTCCCCGTCAGTTTCTTGTATATTCTGGCCAGCCGGCGGATAAAATTCTTTACCAGGCGTTCCCCTTCCTCCACCGTGAGGGGCAACCGCTCATCGGTATATTTCAGAGTCAGGAAAAGCCAGCCCCCTTCGCAGTTGCAGTTGAGTTCCCTGGCCAGGACACGGACGGCCTCGGCCTCATTCCGCTCCAGCTGCTTGGCGGAACTCTTTCCGGTTTTGTGTCCTCTCGGCCGCCGGGTCCCGCCGACCTCCATGAGGACGTCCCGGACCTCTGTGGTCCGGCCCGAGATGATCCTGTATCGCATCAGTTGCTTCACCGTTCCTTCCTCCTCTGAGTGAGTGGTTGAGATAATAGCGGTTTAACGGGCCCGCACAGGAACGCGCGCGGCCTTCCTTTTTATATATAAGGAATGTGGGATTCTTCGGAAGGCCCCGAATTTACCCTCAGGGCACCCCGAACAGTCTCACCCGCAAGCGGCGGGACGCCAGCCCCGCCGCTTGTTTTCCATTATTTACCTTTCTTTTTGACCTTCTTCTTTTCCCGCCCCCGCTGCTTCCAATACGCCTTCACAATCTTCTCCCGCTCCTGCTGCGTGGTCTCCGCCACCAGCTGCCCATATGTCATGTCTCTTTTCCTGGCCTCTACTGCCAGGGCCGCCAAGTCGTTGTATGCCATGCTTGTCCTGTTCCTTTCTGGCCACCTCCGTGGCAATTTTTATCTGTGCCCAAAGGGATAGGCGTCTTAGGTCCATGTCCGTTTCAGTCCAATCCCAACAGCCCAGAATTTGCACCCCATACAATAGCTGCTGTAACGCAGCCAGCATTTTTTGCATGGTTTACTGCTCATATTCCATCAACTCCTTGTAGGAAATCCCGCCGGCGAGGCCGGGGGATTTGTCCGAGTCCGTTGCCTCAAACCTAGCTCCGGGAATCGCCGGGTGTAGGAATTCGATCATGGCGAAATTCGCCACATCAACCAAGCACTCTGTGTTCCCGGTTTTCTCGTAGAGGTCGAGGCGCTCCCGGATGCACTTGTAAGCCTGGGCCAGCTCGGGGTATGTTTGGCTGCACCAACCGTATTTGTAATGAGACACCACAATCCGGTTCTTTCTGAGCTGGTCGAATTGATCCGAGTAATCTCGTGCAAGGATTTTTTCAGGTGTGTCCATGGTCAATCCTCCTCTTGTGCTTGCTCCATGCGCTCCAGCCGGCTCACTACTCCCTCCAGGGTAGCCCGGATTGAGGAAATATCCTCCGGGCATTTCCTGGACAGGGCCTTGTCTAGCTCAGATGCAATGTCCCCTCGCCATCCGTATATGCGGTGCTTTTCGAGAACCCTATGGATAGCTCTGTATGTATCGAGCGCCTGCCGGAAGCATCGCACCTCCTCCAGCTCCCGCTCCAGGCGGATGTTGTCCTCCACCAGCCTGGTTTTGATAGCTCTTCCGAGATCCCGGTTGTCACGTTTCCCTTCCAGGTATGCGGTGTAGTACTCCCGCTTGTCGGAAAAGAATGGGTACCGATCGCTGTCCAGTCGGGAATAGATGATGTATAGAAGCATCTCCGGACTGTAATCAATTTTCCGGTAAATGGCCTTTTTCTTCGTGGTAATAGTTTTTTTGTCGGGGGCATAGTACATGAGGCCGACACTCTCCGGGAGCTCAGTGCGGTCAATCATGCCCTTGGGACAAACGATATAAAGGCAGTTGCAAAGCTCCTCGTAGGTGTAAAATTTGGAATCCCGCAGGAAGTCTCCACGACTCACCTTGATCTCATATCCGGTGAAGCACGGGCTGGTCCAACTCTTTCTGATGGCAAGACCATCCAGAATCTTCATGTCTCCTCTGGCCGTCATCCATGTGGATCCGCTCTTTACCTCTGTAAGAAAGAAGTCACGCCAGTGCTTCTCCGCCAGGGCAAGCTTGATATCGGTGGAAGTGACTTTGTCAGCCATGCCGCTCCATCTCCTCCCTACCGACCCGCTCAAAGTTGATCACCCAGACCCAGGGGTTTGCATCCCATCCGTAGGTGGGCCGATCCTTCGGTTTGATAGTGCTGTTCCACAGTTCATCAAAATAACAGCCGATCTCCAGGCCCTCAGCTACCACTCCGGCATCGTCTATCTCTTGCAATCGCTCCACCCGCACACCAGTGACCCGCAGGAAAATCCGGGCGGCCTCCCGGGGCATGTGGATGGATGGCCGCCACGGAATATCATTCACGACCCGTCCTTCTGGCGATATATACAAGTCAAAAGACCCAACCGTGTCCACCTTGTACATATATCCGCCTCCCCGCTTTACTTGCCATGTTTCCCGCACCCACAGGATGTCACCGGGCTGGTAAGGCGCTCGGATTTCCACCCACACATCCTTCCCAGGAGATCTCCACCGGCCCGGAGCGGCACCATGGTACAGCTGCGTGACCCCTGCCGGCGGTTGTGGCGTCACCACCCGCCGGGTTACGGTCTTGCGGCCCTCCAGGATGGCCCGGACCATCTCCGTGTTAAAGAGGATGGGCAAGATATTTTTACTTCCTTTTTTCATGTCATCACCCTCAATCAATCACTATCAGCACCACCGCAGGGCCGGGCGCCGTGACCGTCAGATCCTGATACGGCTCGGCAATATGAGTCTCTACGCCCTCACGCCGGCGCAGCTCCTGGACCAGTTCGCAGGTTCTATATGTCTCCAGGTTGATTTGAGATGGTTGGCACGCATACGCCAGGAACTTCTCTCCGTAATTGGAGGCATCATCCCATGTGTTTGCGCTTGCGAAATGGTGCCCATCCCACATTTCCCACTCTGCCGAATCAGGATCCGGCTGGCCGGTCTCCTCATCAATGGTGAGCACTTGCACCAACAAAACCCGTTCCGGCGTAATCTGTTGCAGCTGGTCCAGAGTCAGCGGGACCATTTTCGTGGCCTCACGAAAATGATCCTGATCATATTTCTCCGTCATACTCTTCCCTCCGCTATTTCCGCCATTCTTTTACACAGAGCACGGAACGCCTTCTCCATTTTTTCCTTATCCTCCCCCTGGAGGTTCTGCAACTGCCTGCACAGATCATCAAACACATTCTGGAATGCGTAAAAATGTGCCTCAAACTCTACAATGGCGGGGTTCTTGGCGGCGGTCTCTTTTTTCATCTGCTTTTCCAGCTGTTTTTCCAGCTCCTCTGCCCTCTGCTGCGCCGCCCGCTGCTCTTCTCTTGCCGCTTCCACCGCGGCGTCTGCCTCGGCTTTGGCCTGCTCGGCGGCCTGGATCTGCTTTTTCAGCCGCTCCTCGGTCTTGCGCTTGGCCTCGGCGGCAGCTTCCTTCGCCGCTTTCTCCGCCGCGGCCTCGATCACCGCCGGGTCCGGCTCCTGGACTGCCACCTCCACCGGCCGATTCCTGGCTTCCTCCAGTTCCAGGCGCAGCTTATCCAGCTGCTCCTGGGCGGCCTGGGCCTTTTTCTTCTGCCCTTGCAGCATCTCCTGATACCCGTCGGCCCGGTTCTTTTCAAACTCCAGCTTTTGCTGGATGTTCAATGTCTCCGCATTAGCGCTGGTCAGTCTGGCATTGGCCAGTCGCATATCATCCTGCATTTTGTCCCTGGCCTGCTTCGCGGCTTTGGCATCGGCCACGGCCTGGTCCCGCTCCCGGATGATTTTTTGCAGTTCCCGGGAAGAAATGTTCTCTACATCGTGCTCTTCGACAAACGTCTCAATTTCATCATCCGGTATTTCACACAGCGCCAGGAGTTTGGTCATGCTCAAATTCACAAGCGATTGGTATTTTAGCTCTGTTCCAAACAAGCTCTGTTGGGCTGTTCCGAACCGCTCATAGATTCGCATGAAATTATTGGCCATGGAATGGGAATAGTTCACCTTGTTTTTTAAGTAGTCCCCCCATTCCCCATGGGGAATCATGGCCTTCACTTCCACCAGCCTGCGCCCAATCTCGATAAAAGAATGTGCCGCTTGCCGGTCGAGCATCCGGATCTCCATCGTCACCATTTCAACGGTCCGCTCTTTCCCCGGCTCCACGGCCATGCCCACATCCGCCGCCATGCAGCGGGCTTCGAATTTATCCATTTCCATGTTCTTATCCAAGGTTGCGCACCTCCTTCAGACTGACCATCCGGTCCCGTACCAGCTTGTCCACAACACGGCCTGTTCCGCACCGCTCCATCTTTGCCAGATGTTCCAGGTTCCAGGCCGTCTGTGCCGTTACCAGCAGCGACACGCGGCGCATATTCTTTTTTCGGGCACTCTTTTTCACGAAAAATCCTCCTTTATCCATTTCTCCCGGGTCATCCCCTGGAGGTGCATACACTGTTCCGGCTTGTCCAGTCTGGTTTGAGGGCAACACCGGTCATCCCACCGTTCAAACCACCGGCCGCTGTCCACCCGGTGGAGGGCCGGGGCCTGTCCGCAGCAGTTACAGCAGGACTGTCCCCGGCACCTCGCCGTGCACGGCTCAAGCAGTACGGGCGGCCGGCTCATGGCTTGTCTCCTTTTGTCTCTTGCTTCCCGCTTTCAACCACTCAAGCCACGGCTCCAGAATCTCCGCATACAACTCTTCCGGTTTTTTCTGCTCCGGATTTTCCGGGCACGGATCCCACTCATTTCTATATCCGTGGATTTGCTTGATCTCCGGCTCCTTCCCGCTCCGCATCTCTATGGTGCACAGAGGTTTTTCCGGGTTCTCCCTGCCACGGAGGAAGAGAATGGTGGTCTTCCCTTCTGCATGTCGCTCCGCATAACCGCCCACGCAGTGTCGCAGCGCTTTACCCTCCTGGATAATCTCTTCAATGGATCTGGGCGGCCTGATTAGAAAATGCTCCGATTCAAAAGCGTATTTTTTCTCAAGAGCCTCCCTTCTCTTTTTCAGACGTTCCTCCTTTTCCTTGTTCTGCTGATATTTAACCGCTCCCACAGCCGCGTCGTGGGCGCTGCGCAGGTTGTTGGGAAAGAGTACGTTGTGGACGGACAGGTCATAACCCAGTTTTTTAGCGTTCTCCAGATAGTCCTTCCAGGTGGTCCACACCTCATACAGGTTGGTCCGCTCCTTCACGTTCTTTTCCAGATACTTCATGACCTCCAGCGGCGACCGCTCAACCTCTCCGCACCGAGTAAAAAACTCCATGCCCAAAAGTTGAATTATGTTTCGGGTCTGCGTCAGAGACAACTTCCAACCGTTTTTCTTGCTCCGCTTGTACAGGCGTAACGCCGGAAGATCTCCGCTTATGCTGATCCACTCTTTCAACTCCGGCGTGGTCAGCCCAAAGGCCTTTCTCGGGTCCTTCTGGCTCCAATCAATCCCCGCACCCTTCTGGTGTGCCTCCACTATCACCTTCACCGCATCCGTCAGCCCCATTTTCAGCATCATTTCCAGCTCCGGACGAACGGTCACGGCTCCTAGGTATGTCATAAGCTGCCAGTGATAAGCCCGATCCTGCTCCCATCCAGTCGGATCTTCCCCTTTGCAATATTCCTTGAACAACTCATATCCGTGATACCTCAGAAAAGTACGCCGCAACCGCTCCAGTCCCACTGCGTTTGCCCCACCCGGATAGGCCCCGAAGTATCCCAATCCAGGCGGAAAAACGTCATAGACTGTCTTGGCCTGCTGCCAGTCGTACTCCCATCGGCCCTTTATATAGGCGTACTGCTTTTTCCACATCTTGGCCATCCCGGGCCGGAACTGGTATCTTGCCTTCGGCATGAGCTCCACCGCCGGGCGCATGCTCTCGATGTACTCCTTCCGACCATAGCAAGCCACGCACTCAACGCCCTCATCTGAAATCCAGAAGTACAGAATGTTCTCCCAACTGGTCAAATTCGTCCGTCTCTTTGCCCGGCCAATATTCTTCAGCTCTGCTCGGCGGCCGCACAAAGGGCATGTGACATTGTCGTTATGCTTGGCCGTCATAAAGTCCCACCACTTATCGTCCTGTTCCCTCGGCCATCGCTCTACGGTAAACTCTCGGTTGCAGGCAGTACACACGCAACGGCGGTCCCC
The DNA here is from genome assembly GCA_900553135.1 of uncultured Eubacteriales bacterium. Taxonomy (GTDB): domain Bacteria; phylum Bacillota; class Clostridia; order Oscillospirales; family Oscillospiraceae; genus Lawsonibacter. The sequence continues at coordinate 30,402 of USCO01000006.1, forward strand.
GCTGCGCAATGTCTCATAGAATACAAAGGGCTGAAAAAGAGCATTGATTCGCTCCAAATCCTTCCCCCGAATGACCGGCATCCATTCCATGTCGTCCCCTCCTCACAAAAAGTCATCCAAATTGAGGAGCATCCCGGACTTCCCGCCGGATGGTCTGTCATTGTGCCCCGGGCACAGCTCGAGTTCTGCATAGGTCTTTACCTTCGCTCCAGGAAAGTAAAACTGCACCGCCCGTTCAAACGCCTCGGGGTCTGATATTCCGTTTCCCACCCCTTTAGCTACTGCATTCATACACGCTCCAAATGTTTTTCCTTGTACTACGGCCTGAGCAAATTCTTCTTCCTGCTTACAAAACTCCTCCAGGATTTTCTCTACACTGTTCGCCATAACCAGTTCCTTCTGGCCTTTCACATCTTTTAGTTCACGGCGCAACTTCTCAATTGCTTGCTCTGTGTATTCCATCAATAGTCACCCCTTCCCCAGTTTAATGGCCCAGGTTGATCAGCTTTACCAGATCGCAGTCCGCACAGCGGTCCTCCAGGGCCTGCGGATCGTCCTTATACCGCTCGGGGAACTTGCAATACTCCTCGCAGATTCTCTCTGCTACCTGCTGGGCCTTGGCATCCCAGCATGCCGGGTGGAAAACAGGGGCAGAGGAAACCCTCTGCCCACAAAACTTACACATCGCCATGATGATCCCTCCCTATCTCTTGCCCGCCCGGCGGTCCGTCTTGATGGCTGCCCGCTCCCGGCGGTAGATCTCATAATCCCTCTGGCAGTCCAGACACAGGCCAACATCATCGCCTTCCCGGCCAAACTCCCGGCCGCAGCGCTTGCATCTGGGCCGGGGGGCGATCCCCAACTTCGTCACCTGCATATACGCCACTTCCTTGGCCCAATGCATTCCCCACCGCCGAGCGGCCTCCATAGTCGCACTGGCAATAGAGATACTATCTACCATCAGGTGCCCCAGCTCCGGGTGCTCCACATGGGCCACCTGGTAGCGCTGAATGATCCCATTCTTAGGCTGTGGCATACTGCCCGCCTCCTTCCATCCAATTGATAAAGGCCTGCCGCGGGATATGTACCCTCCGGCCATTGCACTGCACGGTATATCCCAAGGCCTCCTTGTTGCTGTGCGCCATGACCCGAATCCACTGGGGGTCCGTGTTCATCACATTGGCCACCATGTTCGGCGTCAGGGTCGTAATGGAGGGGTCCAGGTTCTTCACATCCTCCAGGGACACTGCCCGCCCCTTCTCCATGAACTCTTTCTTCGTCATATGGTCTCCTTGTCTCCGGCTTCCAGCTGTGGTATAATACAGCCGGAAATTGCTATTTCCATCATCCATTGCCGCTTCCGGGGCCCACTCCCGGGGCGGCTTCTTTTATGCCCACAGCAGGGCCAGAACCACCGCCCACACAAACAGGCTCCCGGAAACCATCAGGCAGCGGGCCACCACCCGATTCCAAAACCGACGGCGCCGCCCGGCGGTGCGCTGCAGGTAGCGATGCGCCGTTTCTTGGTAGTCCTCAGGGCGGTAAGGCTCCCAGTCGGCATCTACCACCATGGGGCACTCCATCTTTGCACTTTTCAACTCATCCATGTGGAAAACTCCTTTCGTTTATCCCGGCAGCCCCGCCCGCTTTCGGCGAGCCGCCATTTCTTCTTCCTTTGCCTTCTTCCAGACCTCATGCTCTGCCTGTGTTTCATGGAGCATTCCCCGCTCCCGCAGCTGCTGGACCGTGAGCACAATGACCTCCTCGCGGTTAATGCGCAGCATGGGCGCTCCCATCACGGCGAATAGGTAGGCCCTTCCACCCTCCCAGGTCAGCATGTACCCGGTTCTGCCCTCGATCATGGTGCAGTGTTTCATCATGGGCGGGTTGGCCCCATAGTCCCGGGCCAGGCACCAAAGGGCCCTTTTCCCGGTTTTGATTCTCACTGGATTCTCCCTCCTTTCCACACCCGGCCACAGCTTCCCCCGGATCACCCCGGCCTGCCGGCAGCCCTCTTTAAACTCTGCCACCCGGCGGCAGTATTCCAATGCCTCCCGCTGGAGCCTTGCCCGTTTCTCTGCCCGTTTCTCTTTGGGTGGTTCCGGGATCTCCGGCACCTTCGGCTTTTCCGGAGGCTTCTCCCGTTTCCTGGACCGTTTCTCCCTCCAGGCCCTCCGCTCCTCTTCCTGGATCTCGGCGTCAGCCGCCGCAATCTCGGCCAGCGCCTCCGGTGTAAAGGGCATCAGGGGTCACCCCCTTTGGTGGCTCATAGCCGCCCCGCTCAGGCGGGGCGGCTTTCCTGATTGAGCATGCGCGCCATCTTAATGGCCAAGTCTATACCAAACAGCACATGCTCCGGAAGCTGGACCATCTCCTTCGCCATTTCCATGGCCTTCTTCTCCTTCTCGGCAATCTCCTGCCGATTCTTTTCAGCGTTCGTCATGGCGTTCACCTCCTTCAACGCGGTTTAAGTATATATCAACTCAGTATAAATGTCAATGCGTTTTTTCAACTCAGTTTAAATTTTTCCTTGCTTTTTATGTTTTGCTGCTGTATAATGACACCTGTAAGGAGGTGATCTTGTTGGATTCTATTTCTAGCCGTATTATGCAGATTGTTGATTCTTTAGGTGGCAACAAAAGCGATTTCGCCAGAAGAATTAACGTAACCCCCGCTTATATATCCAAATTGAGCAAGCAACCTGATAGCGTTCCCAGCGATCGCACAATTGCCGATATTTGTAGGGAATTTAATGTTTCTGAGCATTGGCTTCGTACCGGAGAGGGGGATATGTTTCTCCCAGTTGACCCTGATCAGGAACTCCAGGACATTTTTGCCCAGATCACACTCAGCGGCGCTTCTGATTCTGTCGTTTCCCTTATCAAATCCATTCTTCGCAGTTACTGGACTATGTCAGATCAAGAGCAGGCTGCTGTGCGAAAATTGGTAGATCAGGCTGTGGCTGATTTTGTGCAAAAAAAATCCCCGGAGGAATAATCCTCCGGGAAAGCGGCTGTATTATTTGATAGCTTTTTCGTAAGAGAGGGCGCATGCCAGAAGCCTAGCTATGTATTCTGGTTTATCCTGGTTTCTGGCAATTACAAACAACAATTCTTGGGCTGCAGGATTCTTCTTTATTTCTGGCGTCATGTGTGCGCCCTCCTCCCTCCAAGTGACATTTGTGTCAGTTTGTCGTTTTCAATTGTAGTACATTCGTTCTATTTTTGCAAGCATAATTTTGCGGGGAGCTGATTTTTTGATAAAAAAAATTCTGTTGTGGATTTTAACGTTCTATTCTGGGCTTTTTTCTGCGGCTTTTTTCTTTTGTGTCTTTCTGTATGATATTCCCATCGCTTCCAGACTGATATGTTTCCTTCTTGCTTGCTTGATGGTTTGGTGTAGTGTGTTTTTCTTTCACAAGGCTTCTGGTCGACCTTTATTCCAGAAGTCTATAACAAACCGTGATCAAGCGGACACAGATGGGACAGTTTCTCCATCTTCTTCTATCCCCGCAGCACCAGATCCCGCTCCTGCTTTAGACACTGAGGCAGATTATCCCGCTGCAGACGGTTCACCGCTTAATTATCTCGATGCTGAAGCTCTCCGCTTTTGGTCCAATAAACGCACCGACTTTGTGATCCCAGCATACTATTCTGATGCCGCGTTTGGCCGCAATGTTGGTCCCGCACTAGATCGTCTTCTTTCAGGTGGATACCTGTCATTGGGCAATATGGAACAGCGCATTTCATTGAAAACCGTTCCAGAATTAAAAGCAATTTTGGCAGACAGGGAACTAAAAATCTCCGGTCGAAAAAAAGAGCTGGTGAACCGAATTTTAAACCATTTTGATTCCGAAACCTTGGAAAGCCTTTTCCCTGTTAACATATACTGCATCACAGATAAAGGTTTTTCCGCTCTTGAGCCGTATTCTATTGTCTTTGCCAGTGATGCTCATTCCCTCGGCTTATCACACTACCGCTTGCTTCAGGCCAAAAAAGAAAATCCTGACAAAGATGATAACGTCATTTTGACGCAACTTTTATCAGGGGATATTCAGCGTTGCTACCATGAAGGCAACCAATTCAAATTTCAAGTTGTAATTAATACTACCGCCAGGTTTATGCGTGAGATTGGAGAGTCACAAGCTTCTTTTGAGTGTTATGCACTTTCTTTTTTCATGTGGACAAGAGATTTGGAGCAGTTGGATGTCTCACACGCTTCGCCTTCTGGCTATTACATGGCCAAAAGCCTGGAGGAAGCCGGCATGTTATGTGGATATGACATGAACCATTTGGTCGTGGCTTTTCGAGAAGTTTTAACGCAAAATAATCCTTTTTCTCTTGCCACACCAGAAAATATCGACTGCGCACTACGTGTTTTCAAAGAGTCTCTTGGAACAAAATAAAAAATCCCCCGCCCGGTGTTGGCGCACCGGACAGAGGACGTAAGGGCAGAGGTTTTTCACGGGCCATCTGCCCTTCTATTATATCAAAAATAGGAGGTTGTGGCAACATGAAGTGCAAGCGCTGCCACGGGGAGCTGCCCCAGGACGCCCGGTATTGTCCCTCCTGTGGGGCCAAGCAGTCTACCGGCCAAAATCCAAAGCGCCGGGGCAACGGCCAGGGAAGTGTGTACCAGCTGGCCAACAAACGATGGATCGCCATTAAGGTGATTGGATATGAGGACGCCGGAAACGGAAAGCTACGGAAGCTCACCCGCTCCAAGTCCGGATTCCGTACGAAAAAGGAGGCCCTGGACTATCTCCCCAAACTGGATGACGCGCCCCGGGTCAAGCCCATCACTTGGGCGCAGGTCTACGAGACATGGTTCCCCACCCACCGGGCGGGGAAAAGCACCATGGACTGCTATGCGGCTGCGGAAAAATACTTCGCCCCGATCCATAGGCTGAAGCTGGCGGAGATCTCCGTTGACGATCTCCAGGAATGTGTGGATGACTGCCCCAAGGGAAAGAGGACCCGGCAGAACATGAAGGCCTTGGCCGGGCTGATCTATAAGTATGCAATTCCCAGAAATCTAGCCCCCAGCGGTCTTAATCTTGCCCAGTATCTCGTTGTGGGGGACGGGGATACCGGGAGCAAGGACGCTTTGCCGGCGGCCGCCGTGAAGGCCATCGATGCCAATGTGGGCAAGGTCACCGGCGCGGACTATGTGCTCTGCCAATGCTACCTTGGGTTCCGCCCCGGGGAGCTGCTGGCCCTGGACGCCATCAACTATAACCGCAAGGAGCGTGCCTTTGTAGGCGGCGCCAAAACCGACGCCGGTCGTGACCGGGTGGTCACTGTCTCTCCAAAAATCCAAGCGATTGTGAATTTGCTGGTCCAGGACAAAGCCGCTGGCCCCGTGTTCTGCGCCCCTGACGGCAGCCCTATGACAATCAAGGCTTACCGCGCCATGTTCTACGATGTGTTGGAAAAGTGCGGCGTTGAAAACCCCGTGGAGGAACGGGACGGCATCAAGCGGCGGAAGTACACTCCCCACAGCTGCCGACACACTTTTGCCACCCTGATGAAACGGGTGCCCGGGGCCGACAAGGACAAACTGGAACTCATGGGCCACACCAGCACCACGATGCTGCGGCACTACCAGGAAGTCAATTTTGAGGACTTGCGACGGATTACAGACGTAATTTAACGGACAAGGGCTATTGCTTATCTATTGCTTAAAAAATCCCCGTATCCATTGATATATAAGGCTTTTCCTTTGAATGGCATTCAAGAGGTCAGCGGTTCGATCCCGCTTATCTCCACCAAAAAGT
>USCO01000007.1 GCA_900553135.1 uncultured Eubacteriales bacterium
TGGGACGGACGCCGTTTTTTGTTGGTTCAGGGCTGAGGTTCGGGATGGGGGGCACCCTCCGCCCCCTCGGGGTAGAGCAGCAGCAGGCTGGCCGAGTGGGGAGGCAGGGTGAGGATGGGGCCCTCCCGGGTGAGCTGGAAGCGGGCCGAGCCCAGCAGCAGGCGCACCCGCTCCCCCGGCTGGAGCTCCAGCGTCTCGCTCTCGCTGCCCGTGTTGAAGGCGGCCAGGACCTGTTCGCCGGGGGTGCTGCGGGCGAAGGCCAGCAGGTGGCCCTTCCCCGCCAGATAGCGGATGTCTCCCTGGCGCAGGCACACCAGGTCCTTGCGCAGGTGGCCCAGGCGGGAGAACCAGCCCACCAGCTCGGAGTCCTCCCGGCCCCAGGGGAAGGTGCGGCGGTTGAAGGGGTCCTCAAAGCCCTCCATGCCCGCCTCGTCCCCGTAGTACACCGTGGGGGAGCCGGGGAAGGCGAACATCAAAGCCGCGCCGATCTTCAGCAGCTCCTTGCCCCGGCGGCGCTGGTCGGGGTCCAGTCGGAAGGCGGAGCGCCAGTCTCGGGAGCGGTCCCCGCAGCCGTCCCCCGCGCCCAGCAGGGTGAGGATGCGGGGGGTGTCGTGGGTGCCCAGGGAGTTCATGGCGGAGTAGAAGGCGAAGGGGGGATAGTTTTCCCGGATGGTCTCCATGGCGGCGACAAAGTTTCCGGCGTCTCCGCCCCGCAGATAGTCCAGGGCGGCGTTGCGGAAGGGGTAGTTCATCAGGCCGTCGCAGTGGCCGCCCAGAATGTGCTTGCGCCGCACTCCGTAGGCCACCTTGGTGGAACCGTCCTCCCACACCTCGCCGATGATGACGGCGTTGGGATTTTCCTTGCGGGCGGCCTGGTGGATGCCGTGGACGAAATCGTCGGGCAGCTCGTCGGCCACATCCAGCCGCCAGCCGTCGGCGCCGGCCCGCAGCCACCGGCGCACCACGCTGTCCTCCCCGCCGAAGATGAATTCCCGGTAGGAGGGGTCGTGCTCGTTGACGGCGGGCAGGGAGTAGATGCCCCACCAGCTCTCGTACTGGTCGGGCCAGCGGGAGAAGTTGAACCAGGAGCGGTAGGGGGAGTCCTCGCTCTGGTGGGCGCCCAGGTCGGGGTAGAAGCCGTCGCCGTTGAAGTAGCGGCTGACGTAGCCGGTGTGGTTGAACACGCCGTCCAGCATGATGCGCATGCCCCGGCGGTGGACCTCCTTGCACAGCTGGGCAAAGTCCTCGTTGGTGCCCAGCATGGGGTCGATTTTGCTGTAGTCGGCGGTGCCGTAGCGGTGGTTCTCAGCGGCCTCGAAGATGGGGCAGAAGTACAGGGTCTCCACCCCCAGGCCCTGGAGGTAGTCCAGCTTTTCCATGACCCCCTTCAGGTCGCCGCCGAAGAAATCCCGGTTGCGGATCTCTCCGTGGCGGTCGGGGCGGTACTCGGGCTCCTCCTGCCAGGCCACGTGGACCCAGCGGCCTCCCACCATGCCACGGGGATCGGGCACCTTGGTGCGGCGGAAGCGGTCGGGGAAGATCTGGTAGGTCATGCCCTGGCCAAACCAGGTGGGCACCTGCTCGCTGCCGTCGTAGACGGTGAGCTGGTAGGGACCCAGCCGCTCGCAGCGCCGCCCGTCCAGCCGCTCCAGATCAAAGGAGTACCAGATGAGTCCCACATATTCCCCTGTGTCCAGCACGCCGGAAAACAGGTCCCGGGCCCCATCCAGGCCGGACCAGGACATTTGCAGCTGCCGGGTGTGGTTGTTGAGCCCTTCGAAGCGGGCGGTGAGGATGGCCCGGGAATAGCCCTCCTGCCGCAGGGGACGCAGGGTCAAAGAGACCTTGCTCCCCGAAGGCACCGCCCCGAAGGGGGTTTTACACTGGGGATCTCGGGAATCAAAAATGTAAGGGTCTGGCATAAGCAGGACCTCCGGAAAGTGGAATGGAAGCGGCCAGGGGCCGCAGAGAAAACTCAGTAGGAGTAGCTGCCCCCGCCGATGAACTCCCGCAGCAGGGAGTCCTTGGGCACCAGAGCGGGGTCGATGGGCTGGAAGTAGCGGAAGGCGTCAATGAGCTCCAGCAGCTCGGAGCGGCGTTCGTTCTCCTCGGGCACCGCCTGGAGCAGGGGCAGGGCAAAGTTTTTCATCACCGACACCTCATAGGGCAGAGAGGAGTCGAAGATGATGTCCGCCTTGTTCTTGAAGGGGGAGATGTACAGCTTCTCCCCCCGGCGCACGTTGGACCACATGTCCAGGGTGTCCTCCACATCGGTGCCCCGGAAGTGGTAGTCCCGCACGGCCCGGCGGGTCAGGCGCATCCAGGTGCCCTTGAAGCGCAGCACCGAGCCCTCGTTGATGTTGGAGCGGGCGGAGATGTACAGCTTAGTGGCCTGGGGATGCCGCCCGGCGATCTGGTCGTTGAGGGCGTGGATGCCCTCGAAGATGGCAATCTCATTTTTCCCCAGCTTCAGAGGAGTGCCCCGGGCGTCGTTGCGCATCTGGCGGACGAACTCATACTTGGGCACCATGATCTCCTCCCCGTTGGCCAGGGCGGTGAAGTGGCGGGAGAGCAGGTCCGTGTCCAGGCACAGGGGGGACTCGTAGTCGATCTCTCCGGTGGGGGTGCGGGGGGCGGTGCGGGGGTTGATGGTGGTGAAGTAGTTGTCCATGGCCACCGCATGGGTGTTCACGCCCCGGCGGCGCAGCTCCTCGGCGATCTTCATGGCAGTGGTGGTCTTGCCGGAGCCGGAGGGGCCGGACAGCAGCACAATGGGGCTGTGCTCCAGGTTGGAGAGGATCTTCTCCGCAGCCAGGGAGACGCGCTGGGCATAGTTTTCGTCACACTGGGCCAAAAACTCTACCACGTCGGTTTCGATCCGTCGGTTGATCTCCTGCAGTTGGTAAGCCATGGGAAATACTCCTTTCGTTGTGTGAGACGGTCAGCGGGACAGGGAAGCCAGCTCCTGCTTCTGGGCCAGCACCTTGTCCAGAGAGGACAGATAGTCGTGGGGGTACTTGGGGTTGGGCAGGCGGAGAATCTTTCCCGCCTGGCGGTCCACCAGCTTGGTGACGCCGCCGCCCCCCACCGACACCACGGTCTGCAATTCTTCCATCATGATGATGTTGTAGATGCTCTCCTGGCCCTGGCGGCACCAGCCCACGTTTTCCAGGGAGCCGGACATGTATTTCTGCCGGTACAGGTAGTAGGGGCGGTAGTCTCCCGCCTCCAGAGCGTCCAGGGAGAGCTCCACCATCTGGGCCACCTCCTGGCCGGAGGGCAGCAGCTCAGGCCGGTCCATGAGCCCCGAGCCCTTTTTCAGGGCCAGGGTGTGTACGGTGATGTTTTCCGGCTTCAGGGCCAGCACTCCCTCCAGGGAGCGGGCGAAGCCGTGGACGCTGTCCCGGGGCAGCCCGGCGATGAGGTCCATGTTGATGGACTGGAAGCCCACCTCCCGGGCCAGGGCGTAGGCGTCCAGAATGTCCTGAGCACAGTGGCGACGGCCGATGGCCCGCAGCACCTCGTCCTCCAGGGTCTGGGGGTTGATGGAGATGCGGCCGATGCCCTGGTCTTTCAGCACCAGCAGCTTATCCCGGGTGATGGTGTCGGGACGGCCGGCCTCCACGGTATATTCTACGCAGCCCTCCAGGGGCAGGTGTGTCCGGGCGGCGGAGAGCACCCGGTCCAGCTGCTGGGCGGACAGGGTGGTGGGGGTGCCGCCTCCCATGTACAGGGAGTAGACGGACAGCCCCGCCTCCTTCAGCACCCGGCCCGTCTCCTCCAGCTCGGTGATGAGGGCGTCCACATAGGGGTCCAGCAGCTTCAAAGTGCGGCCCACGTCGGCGGAGACAAAGGAGCAGTAGGCGCAGCGGGTGGGGCAGAAGGGGATGCCGATGTACAGGGAGACCTGATTGGGGGAGAGAGCCTTGTCCACGGCGGCGCTGGCCTGGGCGCAGTCCACCGCCAGCCGGGCCCGCCGGGGAGAGACGTACAGGTCCTCCTCCATCTCCTTCCGGGCCTGCTCCGGGGTGGCCCCCGCCAGCAGGCTGCGGGTGGGCAGCTTCACCGGGCGCACCCCGGTGAGCATCCCCCAGGGGGGCGTGGTGCCGGTGAGGGCCCGGGCGGCCAGGAAGAAGCACCGGCCCATGGCCCGGCGGCGCTGGCCCTCCCGCTGGTACTCCGTGCCCTCCAGGGGGGCGGAGAGACAGTGGGCGGCGGAGCGGCCCTTCACGGACAGCTCCACCTCCACGTGGCAGCGGTCGGCTTCCTCCTCCAAAGAGACCACGGCCCAGGTATCATCCTGGGGGGTAATGGGGCCGTAGACGGGCTTTTCACCGGGGAACAGGTTCAGCATGCCCTGCTCCACCACGTAGCGCTCGTCGTGGCCGTGAAACACCAATTTCATGAAGGAAACCTCACTTGCCCATGGCTTCCCGCAGGAAGGGGTTGTAGGTCCGCTCCCGCTCCAGGGTGGAGGTGACGTCGTGGCCGGGGCAGACGTGGAAGTCCCCCTCCAGCTCGCCCAGCCGCTTCAGGGAGGCCATGATCTCCTCATAGCTGCCCCCCCGCAGGTCGGTGCGGCCCATGGAGCCGCAGAACAGGGTGTCGCCGGTGAAGAGCACGTCCCCCACCCGCAGGGTGACGGAGCCCTTGGAGTGGCCGGGGGTGTGCATTACATGAATGGTGAGGTTGCCCAGGGGCAGCTCGTCCCCCTCGTCGTAGAGGAGCAGGTCGTCGATCTGCCCGGCCAGGGGGAACAGCTGGGAGCCCGCCCCGTTGGCGTCGGCCTGGTGGATGTACACCTGGGCGTCGGGCAGGGCCTGCTTCAGGGGAGGCACCGCGGTGGTGTGGTCGTAGTGGCCGTGGGTGAGCAGCAGGTACTTCACCTCCACCCCGTCCACCTTCAGGGCGGCCAGAATGCGCTGCTCGTCGTCACCGGGATCGATGACCGCGGCCAGGTTGGTGGTCTCGTCCTCTAAAATGTAGCAGTTGGTGCCGATGGGGCCCACCTGCAGTACCTTTACCTTCATAAAAACCTCCCTGTGGAAATTAGGAATTAGAAATTAGGAGTTAGGAATTTTCCCTTATAATTCAAACAAGATTGTGACGGGGCCGTCGTTTACCGAGGCCACCTTCATATCCGCGCCGAACTCCCCGTGCTCCACCCGGAAGCCCCGCTGGCGGCACTGGTCCAGGAAGCGCTCGTACAGGGGGATGGCCACGTCGGGCTTGGCAGCCCCGGTGAAGCCGGGGCGGCGGCTCTTGGTGTCGGCGTAGAGGGTGAACTGGCTCACCACCAGCAGCGCGCCCCCCACCTGCTCCAAATTCAGGTTCATCTTTCCGGCTTCGTCCTCAAAGACCCGAAGATTGCAGATCTTTTCCGCCAGCTTGTCGCAGACGGCCTCATCGTCCTGGGGGGCGACCCCCAGCAGGACCAGATATCCTTTGTCAATGGCTCCGTGTACCGCCCCGTCAATGGTGACGCTGGCGGAGGAGACCCGGGTAACAACTGCTCGCATAAAATTCGACTCCGTGTAATCTAATAATATCGGTTTTAGCTGATGTCCATAACAATAAGAGAAACTATACCGCCCAGAATTACCGCAAGTGAGATGGATGCCCACACACAGGGCCACAGGGCCGGGTTTTTCTCCATGTCATTCTCTGCCCGGACCGCCTGTTTGATGGCGGAAACCAGGCTGAACACAAACACAAACGCCCAAACGGGCCAGGTCCAGCCAAACAGCACCCCGAAAGCCGTAGATACCATAGCGACCTCCTATGATCATCACTTGCCGGAGGAACGCGCCACGTGGTACACGCCCTGGATGTTGTTGAGCTTGTTGATGACGCCGCTGAGCTCCTCCTTGTCCTTGACCTCCACCACGATGTTCACCGTGGCGTGGCCGTCGGGCTGGCCCCGGGCGGACAGAGCGCACACCTTCACCTTGGCGGCGGACAGGGCCATGGCGATGTCCAGGGTCAGACCGTCCCGGTCCTTGGCGGACAGCTCCAGGGAGGTCTTGTAGTTGGGCAGGCTGCTCTCCACCCAGGACACCCGCACCCAGCGGGAGGCCTCCTCCCCGGTGCGCTTTTCCGGGGCGGCGTTGGGGCAGTCGGCCCGGTGGACGGACACGCCGTAGCCCCGGGTGATAAAGCCGATGACCGGGTCGCCGGGGACGGGGGTACAGCACTTGGCAAACTTCACCAGACAGTTGCCCAGTCCCTCCACGATGATGCCCGAGTCGGAGTGCTTGGGCTTGGCCTGGCCGGACACGGGGGTCTGAGCGGTGGAGCCGGGCACGATGACGCTCTCAGCGGTGGTCTTGGCGGCGGCGGCCGCCTTCTCGGCCTGGAGGCGGCCCAGACGGGCCAGCTCATCCTTGATGCGGGCCACGCTCTTTACCGCGGTGGTGCCGCCGTAGCCGATGGAGGCGTACAGCTCGTCCAGGGTGCCGAAGCGCACCTTGTGCAGGATGTGGGGCAGCACGTCCTCGGCGGTGATGGCGGACATGGGGATCTTCATGTGCTTGAGCTCCGCCTCGAAGAGGGCGCGGCCGGTGACGATGTTCTCCTCCCGGCGCTCCTTCTTGAACCACTGGCGGATCTTGTTGCGGGCCTCGTTGCTCTTGGCGATCTTCAGCCAGTCGCGGCTGGGGCCCTTGGCGTTTTTGGAGGTGATGACCTCCACGATGTCGCCGTTTTTCAGGGGGGTGTCGTAGGGTACCATGCGCCCGTTCACCTTGGCGCCCACCATGCCGTTGCCCACGGCGGAGTGGATGTTGTAGGCGAAGTCGATGGGGGTGGCCCCGGCGGGCAGGCTCTTTACGTCCCCGTTGGGGGTAAAGACGAACACCTCGTCGGCGAACATATCCACCTTCAGGGTGCGGACAAACTCCTCCGCGTCGGTGTCCTGCTGGCTCTCCAGCAGCTTTCGCACCCACTCAAAGTCCTGCTCGCTGCCCAGCTTCTTGTTGGCCATGCCCTGCTTATACTTCCAGTGGGCGGCAATACCGTATTCCGCCGTCTGGTGCATCTCCCAGGTACGGATCTGCACCTCGAAGGGGATGCCCTCCTTGCCGATGACGGTGGTGTGCAGGGACTGGTACATGTTGGGCTTGGGTGTGCCGATATAGTCCTTAAAACGGCCCAGCACGGGCTTGAACATGTCGTGGATGCAGCCCAGCACGTTATAGCACTCGGGGATGTCGTCCACGATGACCCGGAAGGCGTACAGGTCGAAGATCTCGTCCAGGGTCTTGTTCTGGGTGAACATCTTGCGGTAGATGGAGTAGGTGTGCTTCACCCGGCCGTAGACCTTGCTGCGGATGCCCTCCTGCTCCAGCCGCTGCTGGATGCGCAGCTGGATGGAGGCCAGGAATTCCTCGTGGGCGGCGGAGCGGGCGGCCATCTCCTCCTCGATCTCCTTGTAGCCCACAGGGTCCAGATAGCGCAGAGACAGGTCCTCCAGCTCCCACTTCAGCTTCTGCATACCTAAGCGGTGAGCCAGAGGGGCGTAGATCTCCATGGTCTCCAGGCTCTTCTCCCGCTGCTTCTTGGGGGACTGGTACTCCATGGTGCGCATGTTGTGCAGCCGGTCGCAGATCTTGATGAGGATCACCCGGATGTCCTGGGCCATGGCCATGAGCATCTTGCGCAGGTTCTCCATCTGCTCCTCTTCCTTGGAGACATACTGCACCCGGGTCAGCTTGGTGACGCCCTCCACCAGCTCGGCCACGGGGGCGCCGAACTTTTTGGCGATCTCCTCGTGGGTGGCGGCGGTGTCCTCGATGCAGTCATGGAGCAGGGCGGCAATGACGCTGTCCACGTCCAGCCCCAGGTCGGCCACGATCTCGGCCACGGCCAGGGGGTGGATGATGTAGGGCTCGCCGCTTTTGCGCAGCTGTCCGTGGTGTTCGGCATCGGCGTAGGTAAAGGCGGAGAAGAGCCGCTGAGTATCCAAATTAGGGGTATATGCGCTGACTTTTTCCTCCAGCGCCTGATAACGGTCCAGAATGGGGTCCATAGAATCACCTCGCGAAGATGAAATCAACGGGGATGGGGGCCGTCCCCGGGGGCCTGGATGGCCTGGCGCAGCCGGCAGAGAATGGCGGAGGCGTCCAGGTCCACTTTATGCTCCAGCCGGTGCAGGGTGACCCGCAGGCGGCCGGACTGGGCGGACAGGGAGATGAGCCCCCGCTCCTCCATGACCTCCAGGCAGACCATGGTGCGGTTGGGCACCTCCCGCTGGCCGCTGGCGTGGGCGGCGCCCCGGGCAATGCGGATGAGGGTGTCCTCCACCGGGGCACGCAGGGTGCTCTGGCGCTCCAGATAGCGCCACAGTCCCACAAATTCCGCTCGGGTGGGCAGCAGGGAGCGGGCCTCCTCGGGGGAGAGCGCCTCCCCTCGGTGGAACTTTTCGTAGAGATCCCGTTCCAGCTGGGCCCGGGACAGGGCGGGGCGCAGGTCCACCACCTGAAGCTGGACGTCCCGGCGGCCCCGGAATTCATTGATCTGGGGGTAGAAGGCCACATCCACCCGGCAGCCGGGGGACAGGCCCAGCTCCCCGCCGTCGGCGGAGAAGAAGATGGCGTCCAGCACCGTGCCCCGGGTCTCCAGGCGCAGCTTCAGGTGCCGCCCCCGGCCCACCTGCACGGCGGAGTGGACGTGGGCCCCGGTGAGCACCAGCACCGGCCGGGGATTGCCCGTGCCGCAGGGCTCCAGCAGGTCCAGAGCCTGGATCTGCTCCACGGTGAGCAGCCGGGGGTCCACCGCACCGTCGGTCTCCAGCACCGAGGGCAGCTCCTCCCCCTGCTGGGTCTGCTCCAGCACCTGGCGCAGGCGGTCCCCCAGGGCGGGGAGGTTCTCCTCCCGCACGGTAAAGCCCGCCGCCAGGGCGTGGCCTCCAAAGCCTTCCAGCAGGTTGGCACACTGGGAGAGCAGCTCAAACAGGTTCACGCCCCCCCAGGAGCGGCAGGAGCCCTTGCCCAGCCCGTGGTCCAGACAGACCATGAAGGAGGGGCAGGCGTACTTCTCGCTGAGGCGGGAGGCCACGATGCCTACCACTCCCTGGTGCCAGTGGTGGTCGGCCAGGAGGATGACCCCCTGCTGGGGGGACTGCTCCAGGCGCTGCACGCACTGCTGGAAGATCTCCCCCTCGATGGCCTGGCGCTCCCGGTTGAGCTGGCACAGCTCCCGGGCCAGGTGGGCCGCCCGTTGGGGGTCCCGGGTAAGGATCAGCTCGGCGGCAATGGCAGCCTTGCCCATGCGGCCGGCGGCGTTGATGCGGGGAGCCAGGGTGTAGCCGATGGAAACCGAGGTCACGGGACGCTCCCCCAGACCGGCCTCCTCCATGAGCTGGGCCAGACCCAGCCGCTGGGGATGGGCCAGGGCGGCCAGTCCCCGCTGGACGATGGTGCGGTTTTCCTCGGTCATGGGCATCAC
Organism: uncultured Eubacteriales bacterium; assembly: GCA_900553135.1. GTDB lineage: Bacteria > Bacillota > Clostridia > Oscillospirales > Oscillospiraceae > Lawsonibacter. The sequence continues at coordinate 9,445 of USCO01000007.1, forward strand.
GTCGGCCACGGTGCCGATGGCGGCCAGGTCGGCAAAGCGGGAGAAAATCTCCTCCTCCCGGTCCTTTCCCGCCACCGCCATGGCCAGCTTCAGGGCCACGCCTACCCCGGCCAGCCCCTTGAAGGGGTAGGGGCAGTCGGGCCGGTGGGGGTCCACCACCGCCCAGGCCTGGGGCAGGTCCTGCTTGCACTCGTGGTGGTCGGTGATGATAACGTCAATGCCCAGCTCTGCGGCCCGGGCCACCTCCTCCACGGCGGTGATGCCGCAGTCCACGGTGATGATGAGGGAGACCCCCTGGCGCTCCAGAGTTTCCACCGCCTCCTGGTTCAGGCCGTAGCCCTCTTCCAGGCGGTCGGGGATGTAGGGCAGCACCCGGCCCCCCAGGGAGGAGAGAAAGTCGGTGAGCAGGCAGGTGGAGGTGATGCCGTCCACATCGTAGTCCCCGTAGACCGCCATGCCCTCGTCCTGCTCCAGAGCCCGGCGCACCCGTTCCACCGCCCGGTCCATGTCCCGCAGGAGCAGGGGATCGTGGAGGGGGGCGGACTGGGAGGAGAGGAGGGCCCGGGCCTGCTGGGCGCTCTCCACGCCGCGGGCGGAGAGGATCTGGGCCAGCAGGGGCGGGACTCCCGCCTCCAGCAGAGCCAACTGTCCCTGAGGGCAGGAGGGTGCCAGGGACCACTGTTTGTACCGCATGGACACTCCCTCCTTTCCCTGCTGCGGCTCTGCGGGCACACCGCGGCAAAATCACTTCTTATTATACCATGTTTTTGTCAAAAGGTACAAGTAAAAAAGCCATGGGGAAAGTAGCGGGGGGAATCCCTTGTCCCTTGGAGAAAAACGTGATAGAATACCACAGATATTGGCCGGAGAGTGAGAAAAGACGGCTCCTAAGTTGGATTTGTGCAAAAGAGGAAGAAATCATGACCTATTATGAAGCAGGAAGCTATGATGTGGCGGTGATCGGCGCGGGCCACGCGGGCATTGAGGCTGCATTGGCCGCCGCCCGCATGGGGCTGCGCACCCTGTGCTTTACCGTGAACCTGGACGCCGTGGGCAATATGCCCTGCAACCCCGCCATCGGGGGAACGGGCAAGGGCCACCTGGTGCGGGAGCTGGACGCCCTGGGCGGCGAGATGGCCCGGGCGGCGGACAAGGCCTGCATCCAGTACCGCACCCTGAACCGGGGCAAGGGCCCGGCGGTGTGGTCCCTGCGGGCCCAGGCCGACCGGCGGGAGTACCAGAAGGTGATGAAGCACACCCTGGAGCGCCAGGAAAACCTGTGGGTGAAGCAGGCCGAGGTGGTGGCCATCCGCACGGAGAATGGCGCCGTCTCCGCCGTGGTCACCCACACCGGGGCGGTGTACGCCGTGAAGGCCGCCATTGTGGCCACGGGCACCTACCTGGGCGGGCGCACCATCGTGGGCGAGGTGGTGCGGGATTCGGGCCCCGACGGCCTGGCCGCCGCCCTGCCCCTCACCCAGTGCCTGGTGGACCTGGGGCTGTCCATCCGCCGCTTCAAAACGGGCACGCCCCCCCGGGTCAACGCCCGCAGCGTGGACTTTTCCAAAATGGAGCGCCAGGACGGGGACGCCGATGCACAGCCCTTCTCCTTCTCCACCCCCCACGCCCCGGAGAACCGGGCGGTGTGCTGGCTCACCTACACCAACGAGAAAACCCACCAGATCATCCGGGACAATCTGGACCGCTCCCCCCTCTACGACGGCACCATTCAGGGGGTGGGGCCCCGGTACTGCCCCTCCATTGAGACGAAAATCGTCCGCTTCCCCGACAAGGAGCGCCACCAGCTCTTTGTGGAGCCCATGGGCCTGGACACGGAAGAGCTGTACATCCAGGGCTTTTCCTCCTCCCTCCCCGAGCAGGTGCAGGTGGAGATGCTCCACACCATCCCCGGCCTGGAGCAGGCGGACATGACCCGCCCCGCCTACGCCATCGAGTACGACTGCGTGGACCCCACCCAGCTGCGGCCCACCCTGGAGACCAAGGTGGTCTCCGGCCTGTACGGCGCGGGGCAGTTCAACGGCTCCTCCGGCTATGAGGAGGCCGCCGTCCAGGGGTTTGTGGCCGGCGTCAACGCCGCGCTGAAAATCCAGGGGAAAGAACCCTTCGTCCTGGGTCGGGACCAGGGCTACATCGGGGTGCTCATTGACGACCTGGTCACCAAGGGCACCAACGAGCCCTACCGCATGATGACCTCCCGCACCGAGTACCGCCTGCTCCACCGCCAGGACAACGCCGACCAGCGGCTCGTTCCCCTGGGTTATGCCCTGGGCCTGGTGCCCAAGGAGGAGCTGGAGGCGGTGCAGCGAAAGTACGCTGCCGTGGACAAGGAGTGCAAGCGTCTGGAGCACACCGGCGTGGCCCCCGGCCCCCAGCTGGAGGAATTCCTCTCCCAGCGGGGGGAGGCCATGGCCAAGGACGGAGCCCGGCTGGCCGACCTGCTGCGCCGCCCCACCGTCCACTACGCCGACCTGGCCCCTCTGGACCCCCAGCGCCCCGCCCTCACCCACAGCGAGGCGGAGAGCGTGGAAATTTCGGTGAAATACCAGGGCTATATCCAGCGCCAGCTGCGCCAGGTGGAGGAGATGCGCCGCCTGGAGCAGCGCCGCATGCCCGCAGACCTGGACTACCAGTCCATCCAGGGCCTGCGCCTGGAGGCCCGGCAGAAGCTGGAGGAGATCCGCCCGGAAAACCTGGGTCAGGCCAGCCGGGTGTCCGGCGTGTCCCCGGCGGATGTGGCGGTGTTGATGGTATATCTGAAACAGCGGGAAGATTCCCACGAGACAAAGGAGACCCTATGAAACTGACACAAGTAAAGGGAAATACCTGGGTGCTGGAGGGCTTTGAGCTCATCCCCCTGTACAAGGTGGACGAGGGGCACTGCATCCTGCTGGACACCGGCCTTGCCCAGGAGCGGGAGGAGCTGGAGCAGGCCCTGGAGGGGGCGGGACTCACCCCCGTGGGTATCCTGTGCTCCCACGCCCACGTGGACCACGCGGGCAACAACCGCTATTTTCAGGAGAAGTACGGCCTGCCCGTGGCCCTCACCGCCAAGGAGGCGGGGATGTGCGCCAGCCTGCTGAGCCTGAAGTGCTACTTCCTCACCCTGCCCCCCGACATGGTGGAGCGGGAGGCCTCCCACCTGGTCCACACCCCCGACGTCATCGTCCCCGACCGGGAGGGGCCCTTCCCCTTTGCCGGGGCGGAGTTCCGCATCCTCCAGACCCCCGGCCACTCGGCGGGGCACATCTGCGTCATCACCCCGGACAACGTGTGCTACGTGGGGGACTGCCTCCTGTCCCAGGAGATGATGGACTCCAAGCTGCCCTACTGCCTGTCCCACCAGATGGGCATGGAGAGCCGGGAGCGGATGCGCGGCCTGCCCTGCGACAAATTCATCATGGCCCACCGGGGCATCGCCCGGCGGGAGGAGCTGGACCGGCTCATCGACGACAACCAGACCCTGGCTCTGCGCCGGGCGGGGGAGATCTTGGCCCTCATCCCCAAGGCCATGACCATGAGCGAGATCAACCAGGCGGTGTGCGCCTACTACAAGCTGCTCACGGGAAAACCCCGCCGGGCCCTGCGGTTTGAGCGCAACATCCGCTTTTTCGTGGAATTCCTTACCGACCGGGGAGATTTGGTCATGGAAACCGACGCCACCGGCACCACGGTGTACCGTCCTGCATAAGTTCGGCAAAAAAGCGCCCCAAAGGGGGCGCTTTTTTTCTGCTGTCATAGAAAATCCGCTGGGGGGCTAGGCAAAGGACGGAATACTGTTGTAAAATACAACTGTTGATACTAGCAACGAAGGAGGAAGGAACGTGCAGGGACGCAAGGACGTCTTTCGCCGCATTGAGCGGCAGTATTTCCGGGACCGCATGAGCGAGCTGGGCCTGTCCACCGTGGAGGGCATGCTGGTGCGGGCCCTGGGCCAGCAGGGCGAGACCCGCCAGGAGGATCTGGTGGTGAACATGGTGCTGGACAAGGGGGCGGTAGCCCGGGCCATGGCCCATCTGGAGCAGCTGGACCTGGTGCAGCGCACGGTGAGCGGCCAGTGCCGCCGGGAAAAGCTGGTCTCCCTGACAGCGGCGGGAGCGGAAAAGGCCGGAGAGATCCGGCAGATCATGGAAGAGTGGAACCGGGTGTGCTACCAGGGCTTTACCCCTGAGGAGCGGGCGCTGTTTGAGCAGTTTCTCACCCGGGTGACGGAAAACGTACGGCAATACAAGCAAGGAGAGAGCAAGCATGGTTAAAAATCTGACGGAAGGGAAGCCTTTGCCGCTGCTGTTTTTCTTTGCCCTGCCCATGGTGGCGGGCAACCTGTTCCAGCAGCTTTACAACATGGTGGACACCGCTGTGGTGGGTAAATTTGTGGGCGAGGACGCGGTGGCGGCCGTAGGCTCCTCCTTCCCCATTGTGTTTTTGTCGGTGGCCGTGGCCTCGGGCCTGTCCATGGGCTGCAACGTGGTAGTGTCCCAGCTCTTCGGGGCCGGGCGCATCCACGAGATGAAGGCCACCATTTCCACCGCCATCATTTCTTTGAGTGTGCTGGGCCTCATCATTATGGGCCTGGGCACCATCTTTGCCGGGCCTCTGCTCCAGCTGCTGGGTACCGACCCGGACATTATGGCCGACTCGGAGCTGTATTTGCAGATCTACTTCGGGGGCGCGGTGTTCCTGTTTTTGTACAACACCCTAAACGGCATCTATAACGCCCAGGGAGACAGTAAAACGCCCCTGATTTTTCTGATTATCTCCAGCCTGACCAACATCGTGCTGGACCTGCTGTTTGTCATCAAGTTTGACATGCGGGTGGCCGGCGTGGCCTGGGCCACTCTCATTGCCCAGGGCATGTGCGCGGTGGCCTCCCTCATCGTCATGTACCGGCGCATGAAGCGCCTGCCCTGCGAGGAGAGCCGCCGGGACGAGAAGGTGCCCCTGTTCCACATGACCGCCGTGCGGCGCATCGCCCAGATCGGCCTGCCCTCCATGCTCCAGCAGTCCCTGGTGTCCCTGTCCATGATGATGATGCAGGGCCTGGTCAACTCCTACGGCAAGGTGCTGGTGGCCGGCTACACCGCCGCCACCAAGATCGACACCCTGGCCATGCTGCCCAATATGAACTTCTCCAACGCCATGTCCAGCTACACCGCCCAGAACATCGGCGCGGGCAAGTACGACCGGGTGAAGGAGGGCCTGAAGGCCTGCATCTTCATGGTGGTGGTCTTCTCCCTGGCCATTACCATCATCATTTTCCTCTTCGGCAGCCAGCTGCTGTCCCTGTTCCTGGACCCCGGAGACACCTCCGGCGCCCTGGGCTACGGCCTGGCCTACATGCACACCGTCTCCGTGTTCTACATCCTCATGGGCCTGCTCTTTGTGCCCAACGGCATGCTGCGGGGCGCCGGTGACATGGGGGCCTTCACCTTCAGCTCCATGGCCAACCTGTTTTCCCGTGTGGCCATCGCCTACGGCCTGGCCTACCTCACCCCCCTGGGGGCCAACTCCATCTGGTGGTCCATCCCCGCCGGCTGGGCCATTGGCGCCGCCGTCTCCCTGCTGCGGGTGAAAAGCGGCAAGTGGATGCGCAGAGCGGTGGCCGACCGCTGAGTCTGTTTTCACAAAGAAATGTTCGAAAAAAAGGAAGGGCATCCCCCGGGATGCCCTTCCTTTTTTCTTGGGAACCAAATATAAAATGGGGGATATGCCCTTGTTTTTTGCAAAAAACCGGGAAAGTCGTAACCGGCAGGCCGCCTTTGCCCTCCGGCGGCTCGGTGAGTATGCACAGTTCCGAAAACGAAAATTGTGCACATTGGATAATAAGCGAAAAATAAAAATACAGCATCTCAAAAATGTGACGATAATCATACAACTTCCTGCTATTTTTTGAAAAACTTGTTGAACTGCACGGGGACGCAATGGTAAATTAAATACAACAGGCAAGGAATGAAGCCTAAAAACTGGATAAATTGACAAAGTTGAGAAGGAGCGAAACAAATGAAAAAGCGGCTACTTAGTATGACTCTTGCAATGGCCATGACGGTTGGACTGCTTGCGGGCTGCGGCGGAGGCGGAGACGGCTCCGGTTCCGGCAAGAGCGCCAGCTGGAAGGTCACCTGTCCCTGGGCCCCCTCCGGCGTGGCTGCCATGGTCAGCCAGAAGGCGGCGGCCAAGTCCACTCAGTATTCCGACAACATCACCCTGGTGGCCGAGGCCATTGCCGGCGACGCCGCCACCGTGAACACCTGGGTCATGGACACCGAGGCCAACGACCCCGAGCTGGTCTTCGTGGGCGAGGGCCTGCTGTCCATCACCTCCATCATCGACCCCTCCAAGCTGCAGTTCAGCCAGGAGGATTTCGTCTTTGTGGAGAACCTGTACTCCTCCATCTTCGTCCTCTCCGCTGAGGCCGACCTGAACATCAAGACCATCGCCGACCTGGAGGCCTATGTGGCCCAGGGCCAGGAGATCAGCGTGGCCGTCAACGGCGCCACCGGCTCCGAGGCCTTCCTGGCCGCCTCCCTGTTTGGCAAGATGGGCGCCGGCGACAAGCTGAAGCTGGTGGCCTACCAGTCCGCCGCCGAGGCCGCCCAGGCCGTGGCCAAGGGCGAGACCCAGTTCGCCGTCTCCCACCAGTCCCAGATCCTGGAGACCTATCAGCAGGGCGGCGTGAACATCGTGTGCGCCTTTGATGAGAAGGCCATCGAGAACGGTCCCTTCGCCGGTGTGGAAGGCGTAGGCGAGAAGGGCTACCCCTACTTCCGCAACCGCTGCTTCATCATGGCCCGGGCCGGCACCGACGAGGAGACCGTGGCTCAGCTGAAGGAGCTGTACGACAAGATCCTGGCCGACGAGGAAGTGGTCACCTGGCTGCAGGACACCATGCTGCTGGAGGTGGACACCATGAGCCAGGAGGACGTGGATGCCCACGTGGAGAATGTAAAGAGCATCGTCAACGAGTACAAGGATCTCGTGACTGGCTGATCCTGCCAATGAGACAATTGGGGGATGGGATGGGCGAAAATCCCTCCCATCCCCTTTTTCTGTGACGTTGGTGTGTGAAGGAGGTTTTTCAATGAAATGGATCAATGAATTTCACGACCGCATGGACCGCTGGGGCGAGCGCCTGCATGAGAAGGAGATCCGCATCCCGGTGGACCTGACGGTGGGCGTGCTGTTTTTCCTGTTTGCCCTGGCCATCCTGCTGGTCATGCCCCAGCAGGTGGCGATTTCTGAGAAGGATACCGTCAACGGCCGGGCCTTCCCCACCCTGCTGATGGTGGTCATGATGATCTGCTGCGCCATGCTGGTGGGCAAGGAGCTGTACAAGCTGGCCACCAAGCAGCCCCTGAACTGGAAGGTCATCAACCTGCAGACCGAGCTGAAGGCCCTGGTCATTCTGGCCATCCTGGTGGTGACCTATCTGCTGTGCCGCTTCACCGACCTGTTCGTGGTGGGCGCCATCTTCTGCTGCCTGGGCTTTCTGGTCTACTTCCGGTGTAAAAAGCCCTCGTACTATGTCATTACCCTGACCCTTGCGGTAGCCATCTGGGCGGCCTTCCGGTTCGTCCTGAAGGTGGACTTTTAAGAAAGAGGAGGCCATCTTATGCTGCAATATATCGTTCCGGCCACCGGCCTGCTCTTCACGTTAGAAAATATCCTGTGGATCAACATCGGCGTGTTTGTGGGCTCGGTCTTTGCCGCCATCCCTGGACTGAGCGTCATTTTGTGCGTCATTTTGTTCCTGCCGGTCACCTATACCATGACCGCCATCCCCGGCATGATGTTCCTGCTGGGCATCTACTGCGCCGGCGGCTACGGCGGCAGCGTCTCCGCCATCCTCATCAACACCCCCGGCACCCCCCACGCCGCGGCTACCATGCTGGACGGCCATCCCCTGTCCCGCCAGGGCCGCACCAAGGCCGCCCTGAAGATCGCCCTGTACGCCTCCACCTTCGGCGGCGTGTTCTCTGCCCTGATGCTGCTGTTCCTGGGCCCCCAGGTGGCCAAGATCGCCGCCCAGCTGGGCACCGCCGAGTACTTCATGGTCTGCGTCTTTGGTCTGACCATCATCGCCGGCGTGTCGGGCAAGAGCATCATCCGCGGCCTGGTCTCCGCCTGCCTGGGCCTGCTCATCTCCTGCGTGGGCACCGACCCCATGACCAGCTATGACCGCTTCACCTTTGGTATCTCCCGGCTGTATCTGGGCCTGGACCTGGCCGTGTGCCTGATCGGTCTGTTCGCCCTGGTGGAGATCCTGGCCAAGGCGGAAAAGAAGCTGGGCGAGCTGCGCCTGGACACCGCCAAGATGCACGACGACGGAAAGATCACCAAAGAGGAGTTCAAGCGCATGATCCGCCCGGTGCTCATGTCCTCCCTCATCGGCGTCATGGTGGGCATCGTCCCCGGCACCGGCGCCTCCGAGGCCTCCTGGTTCAGCTATAACACCGCCAAGAACCTGTCCAAGCACCCCGAGGAGTTCGGACACGGCTCCGTGGAGGGCATCGCCGCCGCCGAGTCGGCCAACAACGCCGTCACCGGCGCCACCCTCATCCCCCTGCTCACCCTGGGTATCCCCGGCGACGGCACCGTGGCCATCATGCTCTCCGCCCTGATGATCAACGGCCTGAACCCCGGCCTGTCCCTGTTCACCACCGACGGCGACATCATGTACGCCATCATGCTGGGCCTCATCCTGGTCAACGTGTTCATGCTCATCCAGGGCAAGTTCCTCACCACCCTGTTTGCCAAGGTGGTCTCCATTCCCCAGGAGATCCTCACCCCCATCATCGTCATCTTCTGCTTTGCCGGCGCCTACTCCGTCAACGAGAACTACTTTGACGTGGCCGTGGCCCTGGTGTTCGGCGTGCTGGCCTGGGTGCTGCGCAAGCTGGACCTGCCCCCGGTGCCCATCCTGCTGGGTCTGGTGCTGGGCCGCATGACCGAGACCAACTTCCGCCGGGCCCTGCTCATCTCCAACGGAGACCCCAGCATTTTTGTCCAGAGCATCTACTGCAAAATCTTCCTGGTCCTCATTATCGTGGCCGTGGGCGCCATCGTCCGCGGAAAGCTGAAGGAACAAAAGGCTGCCAAGGCCGCCGCCGTACACAAGGAGAACGACTGACATGGCTTATAACATCATCTTTTACTTCACCGACCAGCAGCGCTGGGACACCTGCGGCTGCTTTGGACAGCCCCTGAACATCACCCCCAACCTGGACCAGCTGGCCCGGGAGGGCGTGAAATTTGACAACGCATTCTCCCCCCAGCCGGTGTGCGGCCCCTGCCGCGCCCTGTTCCAGACGGGCAAATACCCCACCGAGACGGGCTGCTTCCGCAACAACATCATGCTGCCCGCCAATGTCAAGACCCTGGGCAGCTACATCGAGGAGGCGGGCTACGAGACCGCCTACATCGGCAAGTGGCACCTGGCCAGCGACGGCGAGCTGGAAAAGAAGCCCACCATCGACCACACCATCACCGCCATTCCCAAGGAGCTGCGGGGTGGGTACACCGGCTTCTGGCGGGCCGCCGACGTGCTGGAGTTCACCTCCCACGGCTACGACGGCTATGTCTTTGACGAGAACAACAACCGCATCGACTTCAAGGGCTACCGGGCCAACTGCATCACCGACATGGCCCTGGAGTTCTTTGATCAGTATGACGGCAAAAAACCCTTCTTTATGACCATCTCCCAGATCGAGCCCCACCACCAGAACGACCACAACCACTACGAGGGTCCCGAGGGTTCTAAAGAGAAGTACAAAAACTTCGTCCTGCCCCACGACCTGGAGGTGCTCAAGGGCAACGCCGCCGAGGAGTACCCCGACTACCTGGGCCAGTGCGCCAGCCTGGACGAGAACCTGGGCCGCCTGGTGGACCGGCTGAAGAAGGAAGGGCTCTACGACAACACCGTCATCCTCTTCGCCTCCGACCACGGCTCCCACTTCAAGACCCGCAACACCGACGGCCACCTCAACGGCTACGACGACTACAAGCGAACCTGCCACGACGGCGCCCTCCACGTGCCCCTGGTCATCGCCGGCGGCCCCTACAAGGGCGGCGTGGCGGTGGAGGAGCTGGTCTCCACCGAGAGCCTGCCCAAGACCATTCTGGCCCTGGCCGGCGTGGACGTGGGCGACGCCATGATCGGGGAGAATCTCCTTGACGTGGTGGAAAAAAGAACGGATAATAGACCTAACCAGGTGTTTGCCCAGATTTCGGAGAGCCGGGTGGGCCGCTGCGTCCGCACCCCCGACTACCTCTATTCCGTGTATGCCCCCGGCGTCAACGGCGGCGAGGCCGCCGCGTCGGATACCTACGCCGACGACTTCCTCTACGACCTGAAGGCCGACCCCTGGCAGCTGAACAACGTGGTGGCCGACCCGGCCTATGCCCAGGCCAAGGCGGACATGCGCCGCCGCCTGCTGGACTGGCTGGAGAAGGCAGAGGGATACCGCCCCACCATCACGGACTGAGGAGTGGGTTTGTTTGGCGGGTTCCGGCAAAAAGACAGAAGAGGTCTATCGCTGGCTGATGGCCTACATCGACGAGAACAAGTTTTCCAGCAACCTAAGGCTGCCCTCGGAAAACGCACTGTGCCGTCGGTTGGACATGAGCCGTGAGACGGTGCGCGCCGCGTTGGACCGCATGGCCCAGGAGGGCCTGGTGCGGCGGGTCAAGGGCAGCGGCACCTACATCAACAAGGAGATCGCCCTGTCCCGGGAGCTGGGCGTGGGCTCCGCCCCCTTGAAGATCGGCCTCATTCTCCAGGGCCAGGATACCAACGCCAACTCCGAGCTGCTGGAGGGCATCAAAAGCGTGCTCCCCGCCGACCAGGTGGACCTGCGGGTGTTTTTCACCGACAACAAGTTCTCCAACGAGCGCAGCTGCCTGCAGGCGGTGGTCCACCAGAACTTTCAGGGCTTTATCATCGACGGGGTGAAGGCCAGCTTATTAAATCCCAACCTGGACTGCTATAAGGAGATCTACCGGCGGCATATCCCGGTGATCTTCTACAACAACTACTACAAAAACCTCCGCTGTCCCCGGGTCATCGTCAACGACACGGAGTGCGCCGACCGGCTCATCGGCCTGCTCATTGAGCGGGGCCACCGGCACATCGCGGGCATCTTCGTCTACGACAACTACCAGAGCATTGAGAAGTTTCAGGGCACCGCCGCCGCCATGCAGAAGCGGGGGGTGGAGTTCCAGGACGACTACATCAAGTGGTGCGTCTCCAACGAGGCCCACGACCAGCGCTTTGCCCGCTCCATCGACCGCTTTTTGAAGGGCCTGCCCAAGTATACCGCCATCGTCTGCTGCAACTACATGATCTACCGCCTGGTGCGGCGGGTGCTGGCGGAGCAGGGCAAGCGGGTGCCCGAGGACTGCTCCCTGGTGTGCTTTGACTACTCCGGCCCCGACTGGGAGACGGAGGGGATCACCTGCTCCGTCCACCAGGGCAGGCAGATGGGCCGCCTGGTGGCCACCCGGCTGATGACCATGATTGAGCGCCGGGACTGCGACGACAAGAACTACACCTACGTCATGAAACCCAAGATCTACGAGGGCAACTCCATTCGTACCGTGTAAAAAGAAACGCTCTGAGCGGCCCACAGGACCCGCTCAGAGCGTTTTTTATCGGATGGCTGCCGCCGCCTGGCGCAGGCGGGGCAGGGCGTAGTCAAAGAATTGCCGGAAGGCGGGGCAGTAGTAATTCTCCCCCTGGGGACCGAAGGCGGTCCAGTCCCGGGGACAACCACCCCGGCAGATGGCAAAGTAGGGGCAGGCGGGACAGGCCTGGGGCCGGGTGCGGCCCCGCGCCAAGAATTCCTGACTCCGGGGGCTGCTCATGGCCTGGGCCACGGTGGTCTCGTTGATGTTGCCCAGGTACCACTCATCCAGCACGAAGAAGTCGCAGGGGTAGAGACTGCCGTCCCCCTCCACCACCAGATAGCTGCCGCAGGCCCCCGAGGCCGCGCAGGTGCTGGGGGGCATCCCGGCCAAAATCCGCAGGTAGTCGTCAAAGAGGCGGACGCTCACATAGCGCCCCGACTGCCAGTCCCGGAACCAGCAGTCAAACAGGCCGCAGAGGAAGCGGCCGTAGCGCTGGGGAGACAGGGAGTAGGGCATGGAGCCCCGGGGAGCCTCCAGGGGGTCCAGACAGGGGATGAACTGGAGGGGATGATTCCCCAGCTTTCCCAGGGACTGGTACACCTTTTGGGGGCTGCGGGCCATGGGTCCGGTGACCACGCAGAGGAGGTTGGTTTCCACCCCCGCCTGGTCCAACAGCTTTAAGGCGGCCACCGCCCGGTCCCAGGTGCCCTTCCCTTGGGCGTCCACCCGCAGGGCGTCGTGAAGGTCCCGGGCCCCGTCCAGGGACAGGCCCACCAGAAACCGGTTTTCCCGGAAAAAGGTTGACCACTCCGCCGTGAGGGCCATGCCGTTGGTCTGGATGGAGTGGTTTACCGTCACGCCGGAGGGGATGAGTTCTTTCTCCATGGCAATAAAATCCTGGAAAAAGTCCAGCCCCGCCAGGGTGGGCTCACCTCCCTGGAAGGTGATCTGGATAATGTCCCCGGGCTGGGCGGCCTGGGCGGCGGCCCGCAGCAGGTTCCGGGCGGTCTCGTGGGACATGATGCCCATGCTCTGGGTCTCCCGGCACTGGGCCACGTCCTCGTAGAAGCAGTAGCGGCAGCGCAGGCCGCACAGGCTGGAGGCCGGCTTCACTAAAAAGGTGTGCTGTTTCATGGTGTCCTCCCACGGGTCATATTAGGCCCAGTATACCAGATTTTGCCTTGGGGGCAAAGGGGTCACACAATGAGTCCCACCAACAGATTGCCCACGCCGCACAGCACCATCACCAAAATAGGGTTCCACTTCAGCACCCGCAGGGCGGCAAAGGCGGCGGCAAAGAGCACGATGCCCACCCAGTTGGCGTTCACCAGGGTCATCTCCGCCCCGCCAAAGGCCACCTGGAGCAGGATGGACAGCCCCGCCGAGGCGATGAGAGCCACCACCGCCGGACGCAGGCTGGCCAGTACGCTCTGGAGAATAGACAGGTTTTTATACCGGTAGTAGACAAACGCCAGGAGAGACACGATGAACAAAGAGGGGAAAATGCACCCCAGGGTGGCCACCAGGGCCCCGGGCAGCCCGGCGATGCGGATGCCCACAAAGGTGGCCGAGTTGACGGCGATGGGGCCGGGGGTCATCTCGGCAATGGTGACCAGGTCGGTAAACTCGTTCATGGTGAGCCAGCCGTGGAGCTGGACGGTCTGGGCCTGAATGAGGGGCATGGCGGCGTAGCCGCCCCCCACGGAGAACAGGCCGATCTGGAGAAAACTCCAGAAAAGCTGCAGGTAGATCACTGGAGCTCCCCTCCCTTCTTCCGCTGGACCATGGCCAGCACCACGCCCAGCAGTCCGGCGGCCAGAATGATGTAGATCACGTTGACGCCGTAGACAAAGGTGGCCAGGAAGGCGGCCGCCATTACCACCATGTGGATGGCGGACTTGGTTTTTACCACGTTGGACCCCAGGCCCCACACCACGTCCAGAATGACGGCGGCCACACCGGCCTGCATGCCTTTCAGCACCAGGGCCACATAGGGGTTGGCGGCAAAGGCGGCGTAAAAGAGGGAGATCACCGACAAAATGGTGATGGGAGGCAGCACCGTGCCCACCACCGCCGTGACCATGCCGGGAAATCCGCCCACCCGCCAGCCCACCAGAATGGCGGCGTTGACGGCGATGGCGCCGGGGGAGGACTGGGCCAGGGCGGTGAGGTCCAGCATCTCCTGCTCGTCGATCCACCCCAGCTCATCCACGAATTTCCGCTTCATGAAGGTAATGATGACAAAGCCTCCCCCAAAGGTGAAGGCGCTGATATACAGCATACTGAAAAACAGCTTCCACAAGGTCCCCCGTTTCATTTTCCGGGCCATAGCATCCCGCTCCTTTCTCCTCTATTATATCGGGGGAAGAACAATGAGTAAAATGCTATCTTCTTATGAATGTGATAACAAAAACAGCATGAAAGAGGGAGAGCGCCGTGACCCTTCGCCACATGAAAATTTTTCTGGCCGTCTACCAGACCCAGCACATCACCAAGGCCGCCCAGCAGCTGCGCATGACCCAGCCCGCCGTCACCCGGGCCATTCAGGAGATCGAGGGCTACTACGGCATCCGGCTCTTTGAGCGCATCAACCGCAAGCTCTACATCACCGAGACGGGCCGCATGTTTTACACCTACGCCGTGCACATTGTGGACTCCTTCGACCAGATGGAGAAGGGCCTGCGGGACTGGGACCAGCTGGGGGTGCTGCGGGTGGGGACCACCATCGCCCTGGGCACCGACCTGTTGCCCCGGGTGCTGGTGCGCTTTCAGCAGAGCCACCCGGGGCTGCAGGTGCGCTCGGTGGTGTCCAACGGGGCGGCCCTGCAAAAGGCCCTGCTGGACAACGAGCTGGACTTTGCGGTGGTGGAGGGCAGCGTAGACCGGGAGGAGCTGGCCAAGCGGGCCATCGCCCCCGACCGCCTGGTGCTCATTCTGCCCCCTGACGACCCCAGGGCCCGGCAGGAGCACCTCTGCCTGAAAGACCTGGCCAGGGACCCCTTTTTGCTGCGGGACAAGGGCAGCGTGGGCCGGGCCTTTCTGGAGCGGGTCTTTGCCCTGCATGAGCTGCCCCTGGCGCCCGTGATGGAGAGCGTGAGCACCCAGGCCATCCTGCGGGCGGTGCACCTGGGGCTGGGGATCTCGTTCCTGCCTGAGCGGCTGGTGGTCCAGGCCATCCGGGAGGGGCTGGTGGCCACCAAGGAGCTGGACGACGAGTCCTTCCGGCGGGAAAACCATATCGTCTGGCACAAGCAGAAGTTTTTGACCGCCTCGGCCCAGGCCCTCATGGACTGCTTCTGGGAGGCCAGCTGGGAGAAGGGCTGAGCGGCGGCGGAGAAGATTGGAAACCCAAAGAGATTATGCTATAATGACATTACCTTGTATAGGGACTCTTGAAGCAGGAGGGAGACAGCATGGAGGCCGTAGCTTCTCAGCCGTGGTACCACTTGGACAACGCGGCCATGATGTATTCCGCCATCCAGCGGGGAAACTATTCCGCCCTGTACCGGTTTTCCGCCGTGATGACCGAACCCGTGGACCCGCAGCGCCTTCAGCGGGCCATTGACAAGACCATGCCCCGCTTTCCGGGCTTTCAGGTAAAGATCCGCCGGGGCTTTTTCTGGTATTACTTCGAGCGGGACGACGGGCCCGGCCCCGCCCTGCAGCGGGACATCCGCAACCCCTGCCAGCCGGTGCGCTTTCAGAACAAGGATAAGCTCATCCGCTTTTTCTACTATGAAAAGCGCATCTCCATGGAGGTGTTCCACGCCCTGGCCGACGGCGGCGGAGCACTGGTGCTCTTCAAGACGCTGCTGGCGGTCTATTTGCGGGAGATGGGCCACGACATCCCCAACACCCAGGGGGTCCTGGACATCACCCAGCCGCCCCAAAAGGAGGAGTGGGAGGACGCCTACGCCCGCTACGCCCACTCCCGGGTCCACCTCAGCATGCGGGAGCCCAAGGCCTACGCCTGTACCGGCACCCCCGAGCCCTTCTACACCCTGAACGTGACCATGGGCTTTGTGTCGGTGAAGGCCCTGCACGCCGCGGCCAAAAAACATGGGGCCTCCATTACGGAGTACCTGGCTGCCATCCTGCTGCAATCCATCCTCATCCGCCAGCGGCGGGAGGGGCGGCGGCGGGAGCTGCCCGTCTCCCTGGCGGTGCCCATCAATCTGCGGCCCTATTTCCCCTCGTCCACCCTGCGCAATTTTATTCTTACCGTTCGGCCCAGCATCAACCCCGAGCTGGGGGACTACACCCTGGATGAGATCATCTCCCAGGTCCACCACCACATGCGCCTGCACATCACCCGGCAGGAGATGCAGGCGGTCATCACCAAAAACGTGTCTCTCCAGCACATCCTGCCCCTTCAGCTGGCCCCCGCGCCCCTGAAGAACTTCGCCATGGACCTGGGCTACCGCATTGCGGGCAGCCGCCCCTATTCCACCACCTTCACCAACCCCGGCATCTTTCAGGTGCCCGAGGAGATGAAGCCCTGGATCCACCACCTGGAGGTGGTGCTGGGGCAGTCCTATACCCCCCGGGTCAACTGCGCCGCCATCAGCTTTGGAGATATTATGGAGATCACCTTTGCGGGCACGGTGCGGGAGAGCGATGTGGAGCGGGAATTTTTCCGTACCCTGGTCCGGGAAGGGCTGCATGTGAAAGTTACCTCCAACCGAAAGGAGTGTTTGCCGTGTCATACTGCGTCAACTGCGGAGTAGAGCTGGACCGGGATGCCGTGGCCTGTCCCCTGTGCCAGACGCCGGTGATCAATCCCGTCTGTCCCCCTGATGCCCAGGCCATCCCCAATTTCCCCCTGGAGCGCCAGGAGGTGGAGCCCGTGGACCAGCGGGAGCTGGCCATCCTCCTCAGCGCCATGGTGGTCTGCGCCGGGGTGTGCTGCGGACTATTAAACCTGTTTCTTTGGAAGGGTGTGCCCTGGGCCCTGTTTGTGGCCGGGGCCTGCGCCGTGCTGTGGGTGTGGCTGGTGCCCCCTCTGCTGCTGCGGAAGGTCCCTTCGGCGGTGTTCCTGCTGCTGGACCTGCTGGCTGTGGGCGGACTGCTGGTGCTCATCGCCGCCGTCTCCCATGGAATGGCGTGGTTCACCACCCTGGCCATGCCGGTGTGGGCGGGGTTCTCCGTGATTTTGCTGGCCATCTGGCTGGCGGCCCAAAAGCGTTCCATCCTCAGCCGGGCCCTGCTGATTTTGGGCGGCCTGGTCCTCTTCCTGCTGTGGCTGGAGTTTGTCATCGACCGCTTTTTGGGCGGGTACCGGCCCATGTGGTCCCTCATTGCCGCGGCGGTGGGCGTCACCCTGATGCTGCCCCTGCTGGTCATCCGCACCCGGCCCAATCTGCGCCGCCAGGTGCGCCGCCGCTTCCACTTCTGATAAACAAAAAAATAGCGCCTGCCGAAAGGCAGGCGCTGTTTTTTATGCCAGCTGCCGTAAAAAGGCTGCCATGGCCGTCATGGCCTCCCCCGCGCTTTTCACGGGGAACATCTGAAAGACGTGCCACATATCCGGCCAGGACTGCAGGACACAGGGGACGCCTGCCGCTGCCATGGCGTTTCGCAGACCCTCCGAGTCGGAGTACAGGATCTCCCGCTCGCCCACCTGGATGAGGGTGGGGGGGAAGCCGGTCAGGTCGGCAAAGAGAGGGGAGAAGTGGGGCTGGCTGTAGTCGGCCTCGGGAGCGTAGGCGCTGCGCACCGACTGGATGTAGCCGTTGGTGAGCATGGGGTCCAGCTCCTCCCGCTGGGTGTAGGAGTCGCCGGAGGCGGTCATGTCCGTCCAGGGGGAGAAGAGGATGAGCCGGCCGGGAAGGAACCGCCCCTCCTCCTTTAAGGAGAGGGTGAGCTCCAGGGCCAGATTGCCCCCGGCCGAGTCTCCGGCCACAATGACATCCCGGGCGCCCCAGCCCTGGTGCATGAGATACTCCCACACCTTCCGGGCGTCCTCCAGGGCGGCGGGGTAGGGGAACTCCGGGGCCAGACGGTACTGGAATGCCAGCACCTCGCAGCCCGTTGCGCTGGCCATCTTGGCCCCCAGCACCCGGGCGTAGCCCAGGTTTCCGCTGGTGTAGCCACCGCCGTGGCAGTAGAGGATCACCTTGTTTCGGTCATGGGCCCGCTCGGGGCGAATCCAGGCCATGGGCATCTCGTCCAGGGTGAAGGGCTCCCAGCTGAAGCCGATGGGGGGAGACATGAGCCGCCCCAGGACCTCCTGGCCCTTTCGCTGGCGGGCCAGGTCATCGGGGTCCATGGAGTCGGGGGAGGCGGCGCTGTGGATAGCTTTCAGGGCGGCCATCATGGCGTCGGTCAGCTTGAGATTGAAGAGGTCGGCCTTTTCCTGCCGGCTTTTATAAGTGTTTCTGTTGGGATTCATAGAAAACCCACCTTTCTTGCGCTGTGGTCATAATCATATACTACCACATCCGGGGACCAAAAACGGTTGTGTCCCCAACGGGAAGGATGATTTTGTGAAAATTACCGGGGCGGTCAGGGGTTCAGCTGCCAGATCACCAGGTTCAGATACCCCGCAAAGCTGACCCAGAGGAAATAGGGTACCTGCATCCAGGCGGCCAGGCGGCTGACGGAGTGGAAGGCCAGAATCATCATCAAGATAAAGACCCACAGAAGCCCCAGGCAGAGCAGGGCCGTGAAGTAGTCCCCGTCGCCGAAAAACAGCAGGCTCCAGGAGAAGTTCAGGGCCAGCTGCAGCACCCAGAAGAAGGCGGCCAGCCCTGAGCCGGGGCCGCCCCGCTGCACCACCCGGGCAAGGCCCAGGCCCATGAGGAGGTACAGAACCGCCCACACCAGGGAGAATACGTATCCCGGCGGGGTGAGGGGGGTCTTTTCCAGGAGGGGGTAGACCTGGGTTAGGCCGGGCTCCGACAGGTAGCCTGCCAGAGCCCCCACCCCCAGGGTACATAAGGGAAACAGAATATATCCAAGTTTTTTCATAACATCCTCCGTCCGGCGGTCAGCCCGCCTGGTTGTGCGCCGGAGACCACACCATAAGCAGCAGGGCCATGGCCGATGCCATCAGGTACATACCCCATACGGTAGTCAGGGCAAACCAGCTTACAATGGGATTGAGGCACAAAAACACGCTGATGAGCAGGTTCAGTCCGCCCCCGAAGAGCACCCAGCCCCGTCCCGGCGCGCCCCGCTTGGCGGTGAGTCCCGTCCCAAGCTGGGTCAGGCCCGTGGTTGCGGTGAGCAGTCCCAGCAGGAAGGAGACGGCAGAGATCATCTGCAGTACCCCGATGGGGCTCCAAAAGGCGGAGAGGATGGTCACGCCGGAAAACAGGAGCAGCAAAATGCCGTTGGCCAGCATCCAGCCGCTGCGCTCCTCCCGGGGCGTCTGGGTAAACATCACGGTCTGGGACAGGCCGAAGAGAAAGAGTCCCGCGGTGATCAAAAAGGCGAGCCCGGTGCCGAATACGCCGGGGAAGATGAGGGCCGTGAGGCCCAGGGCGGCCAGGATGAGGGCAGGCAGCAGCAGCCCCGTCTGTGTTTTTTTCGTGGTGACCTTGGTCCCGTCCAGGACCTCGTACTCCCCGTCCAGGATCTCAAAGTCTGCGTCCGATATGGTATAGAGCTGGTCGTTTTCCCGCTTCATATAATAGTCCTCCTATGTTGTGGTGTGTCCCCTGGCGGCATCTGCAGCCTGGGACTGTTCTCAGCATAACAAAGAATGCCGCTCAAAACGGTTGTCCAGACAACGAGGGCAAAAAAAGCGCTCCGGAGAGGGTCTCCGGAGCGCTTTTTTCATTTATAGGAAGGGTTTCACTGGTTGGGGTCGGGCTCCTCCTCGGTAATGGGCATCTCGATGAGGAGCTCGAATTTACTCTTATTAAATTTTAAAAGGCCCTCGTCCCTCATTTTGCACAGCTCGTTGGACATGGCGCTGCGGTCCACAAAGAGGAAGTCGGCCAGGTCCTGGCGGTTGAGGGGGATGGCGAAGGTCCTGCTGCGGGCCTGGTGGAACTGGCCGGACAGATAGTCCTGCAAACGCTCCCGCATGGAGCGGCGGATGCTGTCCTCCAGCTTTCGGGTGAGCCGGTGGGCCTGCTGGGCCACCGCCAGGGTGAGATTTTGCAGCACCCGGATCTGCACCGGGGCAGTGAGCACGTGCTTGCGCAGCAGCTGGCTGACGTTGAGAAACAAAATTTCCGTCTCCTGGGTGGTCTCGGCGGAGATGTGCAGGCGGTACTCCCCAATGGCGTTGAGCAGGCCGATGGACTCCCCGGGCCCCAGGTGCTCCATAAGGTTGCTGTTGCCGTCCTCATCAATATGAAAGAGGTGGAGATTGCCCGACAGGATCACCCCCACCTGGTCCATGCGGTCCCCGTCCTGCATGACCATGGCCCGCTTGGGGTAGACCTTTCGGTGGGAGGTCATGGTCCCCAGGGCCTCCAGGATCTCGCTGTCCTCCATGTTGCGAAACAGCAGCCCCTTTTTTAGCACGGCAAGCATGCTCTCCTGGTCCATCATATCCCGTCCGCTCCTTTCCAGCGCAGTGTTTACAAGATAACCATAGCCAAAATCCGGGGCGTTGTCAATTGGGGCCGCGCCTGGACGGCCAGTTTAAGTCCGTTGTCTAGACAACCGATTTTTCCCATTTCCTGGCCCATAATCAGGGCAGCGGACCCGACAGGGCCGCCGGTATACGATCACGGCAAGGAGGAAATGATATGAAAAAATGGAAAAACGGGCTCTCTCTTGTTTTGACGCTGTGTATGGCGGCGGGAATGGTGCTCACGGGAAAGGCCCAGGCCCCCGGCGTTCCCCTGGACAGCAGCGCCTTCCCGGACCCGGCTTTTTTGGGCTGGGTCCGGAAACAGGACACCGACGGGGACGGGTTTCTCTCCCAAACTGAGCGGGAGGCCGTCACCAGAATGGACCTGCGCAAGCTGGGCATCCAGGATTTAAGCGGTTTGGAGTATTTCCCCGCCCTGGAGTACCTCAATTGCAGCGAAAACGATCTGGTCAGCCTGGAGCTGGCCGATTTTCCCGCGCTGACCTCTCTCACCTGCAACGAAAATTCCAGGCTCAGCGAGCTGATCCTCAGCGGGGTGCCTGCCCTGGAGCAGCTCTACTGCTTTGACAGTAGCCTGTCCCACCTGGACCTGCACGATTTCCCCAACCTCACCTACCTGGCCTGGGGCGGAAGCCCCCTGGAGGAGCTGGACCTCAGCGGCAACCCCAATCTGCACACACTCCATGTCCTGGGGGGCAATCTCACCCAGGCGGACCTGTCCCACAACGAAAAGCTGGACACGCTGCTGTGGAACCACACCTGGATCGAAACCCTGGACCTGTCCCACCAGACCCAGCTCACCTACCTCAACTGCACCGACAACCACCTTACCTCCCTGGACCTCAGCGGCAACGAGAAGCTGGAGACGGTTTACGCCGGAAATAACCGGCTGCTGGCCGTTCGCCTGCCTCAGGACACCATCTCCTTTTGCGACCTCACCGGGCAGCGCCCCGCAACCGTTCAGCTGCCCCAGGGGGAAAATTCCATCCCCCTCACCGACCTGGCCCCCTGGATGGACCCGGGACAGGTGAGCCAGCTGAGCGGCGCGGCCTTGGAGGGGGACCGCCTCCGGCTGGACACCCCCAATCAGACCGTCACCTACCGCTATACCGACGGGGCCGCCCTTTTAGACGCCACCCTGGAGGTGTCGGGGGAGAACGGCTGGCAGGTGCCTTTGAGTATCCGGGACTGGACCTACGGCGAGACCCCCGCCAGCCCCCAGGCCCAGCCCGCCTTTGGAACGGTGGAATTTTCCTACAGCTACTCCCCCCAGGGGCCCTTCCGCAGTGAAGTGCCCACCATGGCGGGCACCTGGTACGTCCGGGCTGACGTGGAGGGGACGGACCAGTATTCCGGCCTGGAAGCCATGGAGTCCTTCCGCATTCTCCCCGCCGTTCCCCAGTTTCCCACCCCCGAGGTGAAATTTGCCACCTATGGGGACTATTTGGGCGAGGTGGCCCTGGAATCCCGGTTTTTCTGGGAAAACGGCAGCCTGCGGGTGGGAAATGCCGGCGTTCAGACCCATCTGGCCTTCTACATGCCCCTGGACCTCATCGACTATCAGGTGGTGGAGCACATCCCTGTGGTGGTGAACGTGGCCCCCTATGACGGGACCCAGCTGCCCATCTCCCAGATCACCAGCCGCGCCGAGGCGGAAAACCTGGTCATCCGCCACGGGGACTGGGTGCTGCAGAAGGGCGTGGACTACGAGACAGAGCTGGAGGAGCAGGGGACACAGGTGCAGGTCACCATCCGCTTTCAGGGCAACTACACCGGCACTGTGGTGCGCACCTTCTCTGAGGACTCCGGCGGCAGCGGCGGCGGAACCGCGGCATCCTTCTGGATCTCTGCTCAGGCCACGCCGGGCGGCACCATCACCCCCAGCGGAAAAGTGCCGGTGGGCCGGGGCGAGACCCCCAGCTTTACCATGACGCCCCAGCCAGGCTACCGGCTCCAGACCGTTCTGGTGGACGGTAAGCCCGTGGGGGCGGAGACCACCTACCGCTTTGCCCCTGTATCTGCAAACCACACCATCTCCGCCCAATTTGTCCCCCTGGACAGCCCCCTGTCCCCGGAGGAGACCGGCGTGGGGGACTACCTGGACACCCAGAACCACAATGCCTATTTCTTCGGCTATCCCGACGGCCGCTTCGGCCCCGAAGATCCCCTGACCCGGGCCCAGGCCGCCCAGATCTTCTACGCCTTGCTGAAAGACCCCAACGTGCCCATCACGGCGGGCTTTGCCGATGTGCCCGACGACGCCTGGTACGCCACGGCAGTGAACACCTTGGCCTCTCTGGGCAAGGTGGCCGGGGTAGGGGACGGGAAGTTCCTCCCAGACCAGCCCATCACCCGGGCGGAATTTGTCACCATGGCCATGGGCTTTGCCCGGCCCGTCTCGAATACTGCCTGTACCTTCCCAGACGTGGGAACGGAGGACTGGTTCTACCGCCCAGTGATGGCCGCGGCGGAGTACGGCTGGATCTGCGGCTGTCCCGACGGCCTCTTTGAGCCCCAGAAGCTGGTAACTCGCAGCGAGACGGCGGTCATCCTGAACCGAATGCTGGACCGCAGCTGCGACCCGGACTTTTTGGAAACCAACGCCGTGCGCCGGTTCCCCGATGTGCCCGCCACCCACTGGGCCTATGCGGAGATCTGCGAAGGGGCCAACGCCCACCGCTACCAGCGGGTGGACGGACAGGAGGTGTGGGAAGGCCTGATGTAAAAGAAAATCCGTTCCGTTGTCTGGACAACCTACAATTCCCGCCCCGTGGACTATCATAGGGTCATAGGGAAAAACCTACCAGCCCAATGCGCTGGAACATCAAACAGGAGGTACGCTTATGTACTATACCAATGGAAATTATGAAGCTTTCGCCCGCCCCCGCAAGCCCAAGGACGTGGACGCCAAGTCCGCGTGGCTCATCGGCTCCGGCCTTGCCAGTCTCTCCGCCGCCGCCTTCCTCATCCGGGACGGCCAGATGCCCGGCGACCACATCCACATTCTGGAGGAGGCCGCCCTGCCGGGGGGCGCCTGCGACGGCCTGAACATCCCCGAGCTGGGCTTTGTCATCCGGGGCGGCCGGGAGATGGAAAACCACTACGAGTGCCTCTGGGACCTGTACCGGTCCATCCCCTCCCTGGAGGTGGAAAACGCCAGCGTGCTGGACGAGTTCTACTGGCTGAACAAGGACGACCCCAACTTCTCCAAGAACCGGGCCACCCTGAAGCAGGGGGACAGTGCCAACACGGGAAACCGGTTTGACCTCAGCGACGAGGCCGCCCTGGAGCTGATGCGCCTGTTCTTCACCCCCGACGAGGACCTGTACGACAAGACCATCGACGACGTGCTGGACGAGGAGTTTTACAAGTCCAACTTCTGGCTCTACTGGCAGACCATGTTCGCCTTTGAGAAGTGGCACTCCGCCCTGGAGATGAAGCTGTATCTGCAGCGCTTCCTCCACCACATCGGCGGCCTGCCCGACCTGTCCGCCCTGAAGTTCACCAAGTACAACCAGTACGAGTCCCTCATCCTCCCTCTGGTGGCCTACCTGAAGGAGAACGGGGTGCAGTTCCACTACGGGGTCAAGGTGACCAACGTACTCTTCCACTTCCTGCCCGACAAAAAGGTGGCCCACCAGATGATCCTGCTGCGGGATGGGAAGGAGGAGGTCATGGAGCTGACCGAGCACGACCTGGTCTTTGTCACCAACGGCTCCTGCACCGAGAGCGCCGCCCTGGGGGACAACCACCACGCCCCCAAGCTGACGGTGGAGGACGGCGAGGGCTCCAGCTGGGGATTGTGGAAAAACATCGCGGTGCAGAATCCCCTCTTCGGCCGCCCGGAAAAGTTCTGCTCGGATATCCAGGCCACCAAGTGGGAGTCGGCCACCGTCACCCTGCTGGATGACAAGATCGCCCCCTACGTCCAGGAGATCTGCCAGCGGGACCCCTATTCCGGCAAGGTGGTCACCGGCGGCATCGTCACCGTGAAGGACTCCGCCTGGCTCATGAGCTGGACCTTCAACCGCCAGCCCCACTTCAAGGCCCAGCCCCAGGGACAGCTGGTGGGCTGGATCTACGGGCTCTACCCCGACGAGCCGGGGGACTATGTGGGCAAGCCCATGCAGGAGTGCACCGGAGCGGAGATCTGCATGGAGTGGCTCTACCACCTGGGGGTGCCCGAAAACCTCATTGAGGAGCTGGCCCGGGAGAGCGCCAGCACCGTGCCCTGCATGATGCCCTATGTCACCGCCTTCTTCATGCCCCGCGCTGCCGGGGACCGGCCCGATGTGGTGCCCCAGGGCTGCGTCAACTTCGCCTTCCTGGGCCAGTTCGCCCAGACGGAGCGGGACACCATTTTCACCACCGAGTACTCCGTCCGTACCGCCATGGAGGCGGTCTACACCCTGCTGGATGTGGAGCGGGGGGTGCCCGAGGTCTACGGCTCGGTCTACGATGTCCGCTGCCTGCTTAACGCGGCCCACTACCTGCTGGACGGCCGGAAGCTCACCGAGATGAAGCTCCCCCTGCCCCTGAGGGTGGCCATGCGCGCCGGACTGGACAAGGTGGAAGGCACCACCATCGCAGAGCTGCTCCACCGCTATGAACTGATCTGACCCTCTCTTCCGGACGGCTGTCCGGGTCCCGAAATCTCTTACTTTCATCTTTCTCACACTAAGGAGGCAATTCTTATGACACTGCAATTTTTCTGGTCCCGGACCGCTTCTGTCTGGATCGCGCTGCTCTACATGCTTCTGGGCATTCCCCTGCTTCTCTTCCCCGGTCTCAGCGGCTCCGTCTTTGTCTGGGCCCTGGCCGCGGGGGCGGCGGTATACGCCGTGAGCCACCTGTGGCGCTACCTCCAGGGACGCAAGGCCGGACAGGCCTCGGGGGGCGACCTCTTCCTGGCAGTCCTGCCCCTGGCCTTCGCCATCTTCGCCCTGCTGTGGCCCCAGGCCATCCTCTCCTTCCTGCCCCTGGTGCTGGGCGCCCTGCTCCTGGTGGACGGGGTGGGCAAGACTCCGCTGGTCTTTGCCGCTATCCAGTCCAAGGCTCCCATTCTCATCCCCCTGCTCCTCTCCGCCCTCATCCCCATCGTGCTGGGAGTGCTGCTGGTGGTCAACCCCTTCCACGCGGCCCAGCTGGTCATCATGGTCTTTGGAGCGGCCCTGCTGGCTGACGGCATCAGCGATCTGACCACCGCCCTCATGTCCCGGAAGGCCGACCCCGGCACGGGAGCCTGAACTTCAAACTTCGTCCCCAGGTCAAAAAAACCAGGACGCCCTTGGACGTCCTGGTTTTTTCCTGGCCATTTTCCCCTTGGTTGTGTGGACAACCGAGATTTTCTTCCCCCAATGGTACCATGAAACTATCCCCAAAGTGTCTTGAGCCCCTGTGGGCCGGGACCGGAAAGCAGGTAATATATGACCACTATCATGATCCTGGTGGCCCTTGCCGCCCTGATCCTTTTCTCCGCAGGGGCCGCCGAAGGCCCGTATCCGGTGCCCCGTCTGGGCTGGCACCAATGGTTTTTCCTCTTTTTGAGCAGTTCCTTTCTGGGGTGCCTGTTTGAGATGGGGGTGGTGTGGCTGGGCACCGGGGTGCTCATGAGCCGCAGCAGCCTGCTCTACGGCGCGGTGAGCGTGGTGTGGGGCCTGGGCGCCCTGCTGATGCTCCTGATCCTCTACCCCCTGCGGCGGTACGGCCCGGGGACCGTGTTTGCGGGAGGCATGATCCTGGGGGGCGGCTTTGAGTACCTGGCCAGCCTGCTGCTGGAGCTTACATGCCACCGCCTGTTCTGGGACTACTCCCACATGCCCCTGAACCTGGACGGCCGCACCAACCTGCTGTATGCCGCCTTCTGGGGGCTGGCCGGAGTGGTGTGGGTCTACTGGCTGACACCCCGCCTGCTGAAGCTGCTGGACAAGATTTCCCCCAAGGGGGGACGGGCGGCGGCCAGCGCCCTGGCCCTGCTGCTGGCCGTGGATATGGCCCTCTCCGCCGCCGCCTTCCTCCGCATGGAGGAGCGCAGCCAGGGAAAGAGCCCCAGCAATCAGGTGGAGCGCCTGCTGGATACCTGGTATGACGACGGCACCATGCAGCGGCGCTACCAGAACATGACCCTGCCCCAGTGAGAAAAAACGGGGCGGGGAAAATAAAAAAACCGCTGTTTCCTTTTGGAAACAGCGGTTTGTCTGGTGGACGATACAGGACTTGAACCTGTGACCTCCCGCA